>CAZCPU010000016.1:0-24912 GCA_964499855.1 uncultured Dehalococcoidia bacterium
GCCGTCGACCGGCAGGGGGAGCGCCGCCCAACCTGAGCAGCCGGCGGAAACCGCCATCGACTTGTTGCACCGTCAATTGCATTGCACCCTATGTAACGGGCAGTTTGGGCAGTAGTTCCAAAGGGAACCGGCTGCATTCAGGCCTGAGCTGGCACCCTGTGAGCCCATCTACGCGCCGACTCCGCATAGCTTGCGCTACGGTGTGATTCCGACTTCGCGGAGGAGGTCCTGCGTGCCCTCCAAGTCCGCCATCTCATTCGGCGTCACCACGGGGTTATTGATCTCCTCAATTGGGGTAAGCCCCCGCTGGGTATTTACGCCCTCAACCAGCGGGTACTCAAAGGTCTGGCTGGCGAAGTACTGCTGCCCAACGAGGGAAAGCATGAACTCGATGAAGCGCCGTGCGTTGTCCTTGTTCTCGGCTGTCGAGAGGATGCCGACGCCAGAGACCATCACGAGGGCACCCGGACCGCCGGCGCGTGGGTGGTAGTTGCGCGCCTGAAACGCATCGCCCTCCTCGGCGAGGAAGCGGTGGAGGTAATAGTGGTTCACCATGCCGATATCGATCTCACCGGCGGCGGCGGCAGCCACCTGCGGCGTGTTCTTGGGGTAGACGACGGGCTCGTTAGCTTGCATGCCCTCCAGCCAATCACGGGTAGCGTCCTCTCCCCAGCGGCTGCGCATGGCGGTGACCATGGCCTGGAATGAGCCGTTGGTGGGCGCCCAGCCGATACGGCCCTTCCACTCAGGGTCCGTGAGGTCACGGATGTCGTCAGGCAGATCGTCCTCGGTCAGTCTCTCGGTGTTGTAGACCAAGGTGCGCGCGCGACCGGATGTGCCGACCCACAAGCCTGCCGGCGAGCGGGCCCAATCAGGGGCGAGATCGAGCACAGACTGGGGCAGCGGTTCCAAGAGGCCCTCGACGGCACCCAGCCCGCCCGGGTCTTGGGCGAAGAATACATCGGCCGGGGAGTTATCGCCCTCCTCCAACAGGGTTGCGGCCAGGGCGGCGGTGCCGGCATATCGCACGTCCACCTGAATGCCCGTGGCGGACGCGAACTGCTTGATTAAAGGCGCCACGAGCTCCTCGCTGCGGCCCGAATAGACGGTCAGCGAACCGGGGCCGGAGTCATCACCCTCGCATGCGGCGAACGCCCCGGCGACGAGGAGCAAGGCGCACAGCGTCGCCAACTGTGTCAAAGCACGGGGCAATGGGCCAAGACCGATTTGCATGGAAATCCCTCCAAGGCTGTGAAGTTAGTACAGAGGCGTCGCTTCAGAGAGCCCCCACAGCAGCCCTGCCAAATGTATAGCATCGCTCGTTGTTAGTGTCAACTATCTACATCTATTAATATACACATAGTTTGACTTGTGTGCATAGAAACCCCCTCTCGGCGGGGGCTCCAAGTCAACGGGTGACGAAGACAAAGTCATCCAAAGCGGCCGGTGCGGCACATTGACGCGCCGCAACGGGCGGGTGCTACCATCGCTGCGACCCATTCCAGAACGGCGTGGAGGCTCTATGGACACGCTTGAAGCCCTCGTTCAGGCCGTGGAGATGTGCACGGACTGCACATTGTGCGAGCAGCGCACACGGAGCGTCCCGGGGGAGGGGCCGGAGCGTCCGGACATCATGTTCATCGGAGAAGGTCCGGGGTACCACGAGGACCAGCAGGGGCGGCCGTTTGTCGGGCCCGCTGGCAAGCTGCTGGAGGACCTACTGGCGGCCATCGGCCTGACTCGACGCGACGTGTACATAGCGAACGTGGTCAAGTGCCGGCCGCCGGGCAACCGCGACCCGCTGCCGGACGAGATCCGGGCATGCCGCAAGTACCTGGACCAGCAAATCCGGCTGCTGGACCCGCCGGTCATCGTCACGCTGGGCCGGTTCTCGATGGCGCGCTTCATTCCAGGCGTCACGATCTCCCGTGTGCACGGCAAGCCGGTGCAGTGGGGAAAGCGCACCATCTTTCCTATGTACCACCCGGCGGCAGCACTTCACCAAGGGAGCTTGCGCCGGTACCTGGAGGAAGACATCCGCAAGCTACCCGGGCTCGTCGAGGAGGCGCGGCGGGCCGCGGCGGCGGCAGTAGAGGAGGAGCCTGCGCCGCAGCCCGAGCAGCTCAAGATGCTGTAGCCAGCTATCCTCATCCCGTGTACCATGGAAATACACGGCCCTCTCCTACCGGGGCCGACCCGAGGATTGACAAGGCTAGACTTCCTTCATGCAGAACCTAGGACGCTTCCTGGGGCGGCACGACAGGCCGCTCGACGACGATACCCCCGAGGCCTCGGCGTCTCCATCGAATTCACCGCATGTCGCGAACGGAGGCGTGCTGCGCGTCATTCCTCTCGGCGGGCTGGGCGAAATTGGCAAGAACATGATGGCGCTCGAGTATGGCGACGACATCATCGTCGTAGACGCGGGCGTTATGTTCCCCGAGGAGGACATGTTTGGGGTCGACCTCGTCATTCCGAACATCACGTACCTGTTGGAGAACCAGCACAAGGTACGCGCCATCCTCATCACGCACGGCCACGAGGATCACACCGGCGCCGTGCCCTTTGTGCTTCCGGAGCTGAACGTCCCCGTGTACGCGCCAAAGCTGGCGCACGGCCTCATTGAGGTGAAGCTACGCGACCACCGCATTCTATCCGCGTCGGAGCTGCATGCCATCGAACCGGGGGAGAAGTTCACGTTTGGGGTCTTCCAGTGCGAGTTCTTCCACGTCTGCCACAGCATTCCGGACGCGACGGGCATTGCCATTCACACGCCGGTGGGCCTGGTCATCCACACCGGGGACTTCAAGTTCGACCACACGCCCGTCGACCAGGTGCCGACGGACTTTGCGCGGCTCGCCGAGCTGGGCATGGAGGGCGTCACGCTTCTGTTGTCGGACTCGACGTACGCGGAGTCTGAGGGGTACACACTCTCTGAGGCGGTGCTAGATCCGAACCTCGAGCGCATCATCGCGGAGGCGCCTGGGCGAGTGATGTTCGCCACGTTCGCATCACTTATAGCGCGCATCCAGCAGATCGCGAACGCGGCCGCAAAGAACGGACGCAAGGTGTCTGTCATCGGTCGGAGCATGGTCAACAACGTCGCGATGGCGCAGCAGATGGGATACCTGCGGGTGCCAGAGGGCGTCATTGTGCCAGCCGAAAGCCTGGCGGGGCTGCCGCCGGAGCAGACAGTCATAATCATGACGGGAGCGCAAGGCGAGCCGACCGCGGCCCTCTCCCGAATCGCGAACGACGACCACCGAGACTTCTCCGTCGCGCGGGGGGACACCATAGTCCTGTCGGCGTCGCCGATCCCCGGCAATGAGGCAGTCATCATGCGCACCATCGACAACCTGCTGAGGCAGGGGGCGCGGGTGCTTCACGCTCAGAACGCACAGGTACACGTCCACGGCCACGCCAGCCGGGAAGAGCTCAAACTCATGCTTCGAATGATCAAGCCGCGCTACTTTGTGCCCATCCACGGCGAGTACCACCATCTCGTGGCGCACGCGGGGATTGCCGTCGGCATGGGCGTCGCGCCGGAGAACACCTTTATCCTAGAGGACGGCGACGTGTTGGAGCTCGGAGCGGAAGGCGCAGACATCGTCGACCGGGTGCCTGCCGGGCACGTTTTCGTGGTTGGACGGCACCTGTGGGACCCATCGAACGGCGTGTTCAAAGAGCGGCAGACGCTGGCACGCGACGGTGTGGTGGTGGCGGCGGTTACGGTCAACGCGACGACGGGGCAGATCGGAGCGCCGCCCGCGCTCACCGCGCACGGGTTCGAGGCACCCGACGACCACGGCGAGGTCATGGCCGACGCTTCCCAACGGCTCACGGAGGCGCTGGAGCAGCAGCAGTGGCCGGACGGGGATATTGAGGAGGCCGTGCGCGAACAGGCATCCCGCGTACTCTCCCGCATTTTACGGGACGCCACGGGCAGGCGGCCCGTCGTGCTAGTCCTCGTGACGATAACCTAGACACCCCAGCTCCGGTTGACTTCCCGCGCGCCCGCGCATGGAACTGTCCCCCCCGTTCATTCGTTGCGTACAATAGTGGTAGTGGTCGTATTGTGTAACGCGGCGTTGGGGAGCACTACAGACTCCCCTCCGTCCCATGAGGTGTCCAATGGTAGATGTGAAGAAGCCTTCCCCCAGCAGTAGGCCGGCCAGAATACCGGAAGCGGTCTCTAAGCCAACGCCCCCTCCAAGCACCAGGCAGTCTTCAATGCCCGTATTTGTCCTCGGCGGCGCAAGCATCGTGCTCGTTTCGCTTGGCGTGGCCCTCTACGTCGCATGGGAGCCCGTCAACTCTGCCGCCGTGCAGATTTGGGAGGCCCTTGCGTATTCATGGGCGGCCCTTGCTGTTTGGGCGGTCGCATTCACGGTGGCCCTCGTGCAGCGACGGGACCTCATCACGCACCACCCCCATCGCTGGACTGCGGCGCTTGTGGGGGTCGGGGTCGCCGCGGGGTGCCTGCAACTCTCCGGACAGGGGCTTGGCGGCGCATTCGGCGGGTGGCTCATCGGCTCGAGCGCCGCATGGGGCATTGCACGAATGGCAGTCCTCTTCGCCGCAGCGCTCGCGATAGCCGCACCGGGGCCCGCGCTATGGGTCGGCAGGATTCTCCTGATTGGGCTTGGCTTCCTCTCGGTCTACCTGTGGGACGGGCTGGGCTACGTCTTCCGCGGATTGCACGCAGTGGGGGTCTGGATCGGGCTGAAGTGCACCGAGGTCTCGCCGAGCCTAGCCAGAGGGGTCGCCACCGTGTGGCGGGGGGTATGCGGAGCGTACAACAAGGTCCCCGTGCACATTTACGTGCTTGCCCTCCTGGTCATCATCAGCAGCTTAATCCTACGCCGTCCCGCGCCGTCCCGGCGACGCGCGCGGCCCGTTGCTGGCGAGTACGAGCCGTACCCGTACCCGGCCGGAGTCTTCGAGAACGTGGGCGCCCATGGGGAGACCGCGTTCACGCCGCAGGCAGTGGCACCTGTGGCGGCCCCCGTTCCCCTTGACGACTTGCCGCGGTACCAATCTCCGCCGTTCCTGCGACCCGATGGGGTCCCGGCATCGGCGCCGCCCTACACGAACGGCAAGCACGTCGAGGAGGAGGATGAGGAAGACGAAGATAGCATTGCGTTTTCCGAGCCCACGGTCGTGGATGAGCTTGAGGAAGTCTACGCCGAGATGGACGAGGACGAGGACGACGAAGAGATTGGGGAAGAGGACTCTCCACCGTTCGACCTGTACGACGACGAGCTGGACGAGGGTGACGATGAAGAGGACGACCTCGTAAGCGCGGCGGACCCAGAGGTCATCGACCTGCGCAGCGCCTCAGCGCGCACGGGCGGCCGCATTTCAGCCACGGCCACCAAGTGGGAGCTGCCACCGCTTGACCTCCTGAAAAGCGTCCCGCGTAAGGAGATCTCGGAGGACGTCCATCAGCAGACGGCCCATCTCATCGAGCAAACGCTGGCCGAGTACAACATCGAGGTTCAGGTCAAGGAAATCCGGCCCGGCCCCGTCGTCACCCAGTATGGCGTCGTGCCCGGCTGGGTGCGCCGCTACAAGGACGTCCGCGAGCGCAACCCGGACGGGACACCGGCGCGGGGCCCGGACGGCAAGCTGATGAGCAAGCGCGTGGAAGAGAAGACGCGCGTCCGCGTGGACCACGTCCTCGCCCGGGAGAAGGACCTGGCGTTAGCGCTGGCGGCGCCAAGCCTCCGATTCGAAGCTCCCGTGCCCGGCGAGTCCTTCATGGGACTTGAGGTCCCTAACGCACAACGGGACGTCGTGACGCTGCGGTCGTCGCTGGAGAGCACGGCCTTTCAGACGATCCAGAAGAAGGCCAAGCTGCCGGTCGCCCTGGGTCTGGGCAGCGGCGGCGAGCCGGTCATCATGGACCTCGCAGACATGCCGCACCTGCTCATAGCGGGGTCAACAGGCAGTGGCAAGAGCGTCTGCATGAACACCATCATCTGTTCGCTCATGATGCAGTGCACGCCCAATAACCTTCAGATGTACCTGGTCGACCCGAAGCGGGTCGAGCTCACAGCCTACAACGGGCTGCCGCACCTCGCGGGGCCGGTGCTGGTCGAGGTCGACCAAGCGGTGCCGGCGCTGCACGCCCTCATCGCGGAGATGCAGTCGCGGTACAAGAAGTTTGAGGCGAGGGGCGCACGCAACATCGCGACCTACAACGGCAAGCTTTCGCGCAGCGAGGAGCGCATGCCCTACCTGATGCTCGTAATCGACGAGCTGGCCGACCTGATGATGACGGCCTCAGGCGACGTAGAGCACGCGCTATGCCGGTTGGCGCAACTTGGGCGGGCAACAGGCATCCACCTAGTCGTCGCGACGCAGCGTCCCTCGGTAGACGTGCTGACAGGGCTAATCAAGGCCAATTTCCCGAGCCGCATGAGCTTCGCCGTCTCGTCGCAGGTCGACTCGCGAACAGTCCTGGACAGTGTTGGGGCCGAGAAGCTGCTTGGACGCGGCGACCTGCTGTTCCTGCCCACCAACGCGGTGAAGCCCAAGCGATTGCAGGGCGCATTCATCTCAGACGAAGAGGTGGACGCCATTGTGGACTTCTGGCAGAAGCAGGGCAACAAACCGAAGCCGACCGTCCAGATGGAGATAGCGTCACCCGACAACGAGGAAGACACGATGCTCCAGGAGGCGCAGAAGCTGGCCATCAACCACAGCCGGATCTCTGCGTCGCTGCTGCAACGGAAGCTGGGCATCGGCTATGCCAAGGCCGCGAGCCTGCTCGACCACCTTGAGGACCGCGGCATCGTGGGGCCCGGCGATCCGGGCAAGTCACGGGAGGTAATCACACCCGGCCCGTAGGTAAAGGGTGTATTATGGCAATAGGGGGCCTGCCTGCGTGGCGGTGAGGCGCTCGTTCCCCAAAGGAGGCGGATGGTACCTCGACGCATTTCAGGTGTAATTGGCACGCTGCTCGGCCGAAGGAACACTGGCGTCGGCAGGGCCGCGCTTGCCCAAGAGGTCTGCCTGTTTTGCGGCGCCTCCCTAGCAGACGACACTGTCTACCTTGAGACTCGGGTCTGCCCCGACTGCCGCTTCCACTACAGCATCACGGCCCGTGACCGGATCCAACTGGTCGCGGACCGAAAGTCCTTCAGGGAGAAATTCCGAGCGGTAATCTCCATCGACCCGCTGCTGTTCAACAGCCGGGACACGTACCGGAGCGACATCTTCAACGCGCAGCTGCGCACCGGCCTTACGGAGGCCGCCATAGTTGGGCAGTGCCGCATCGAGGGCATTCCTACGGTGCTCCTTGCCCTGGACTTCAGCTTCCTGGGCGGGAGCATGGGTCTTGTGGTGGGCGAGAAGGTAGCGCTGGCGTGTGAGCTAGCCCAGAAGAAGGACCTGCCCCTTGTCGCGCTGGTTACCAGCGGTGGGGCGCGATTGCAGGAAGGTGCGCTGTCGCTGATGCAGATGGCCAAAGCGGCGACGGCGGTAGGGGCACTGCACCGCAAGGGACTGCCGTACATCGCGGTTTTCGCGAACCCGACGACAGGCCAGGCCTACGCTAGCTTCGCGAACATGGCCGACGTCCTCCTTGCTGAGCCGGGCGCGCTCATGGGCTTTGCGCCGCTCCGGGTGTTGCAGGAATCAGCGGGCCAGACGCTGCCGGAGGACTCGCACACAGCGGAGTCGCACCTACGGAACGGCATGCTAGACAACATCGTCGACAGGGAGGAAATGCGCGGGGCCATCGCGACGATCCTGCGCCGCCTGGTCCCTGCCCGGACGCGCGTCCGCCTGCTGGTACCGCGGGAGCGCAACCAGCGACCCCAAGGGCAGCTTGGCGCGTGGGAGGCCGTGCAGCGCACGCGGCACGCACAACGGCCCACGGCGCGCGACTACATCGACCGGGTCTTCCGCGAGTTCGTGGAGTTCCACGGCGACCGCCTTGCCGCCGACGACCCGTCGGTCATCTGCGGCGTCGGCGACCTGTACGGGGCGTCCGTCATGGTGGTGGCACAGCAGCGCACGGTTACGCCGGAAGGGGAGAGCCAACCGCCGTACATCGGGCCCGAGGGCTTCCGCAAGGCGCAGCGTGCCATGAACATGGCGGCGAAATTCCGCATTCCGGTCATCACCCTCATCGATTGCGCAGGGCCAGCGCTCACGCTGGAGGCAGAGGAGAAGGGGCTGGGCAACGCCCTGGCGAACACCATCTTCACCATGTCCAATCTTCCCGTGCCTACGATAGCCGTCATCCTTGGCGAGGGCGGCAGGGAGAGTGCGCTCGCCTTCAGCATCGCAGACCGCATACTCATGCTGGAGGGCGCCATTTACACCCCGGCGTCGCCGGAGGCCGCGGCATCGATGCTCTATCGCGACGACAGCCGCGCGCCCGACGTCGCGCTATCGCTGCGGCTTACGGCACAGGACGTGAAGGACCTGAACATCATCGACGCGGTCGTGCCGGAGCCCGTGGGAGGAGCGCACGAGGACCCCGAGGCGTCCGCTTACACACTCGAACGCGCCCTTGTACGCGCCATCGCGCGGGTCGAGCGCTACTCCACCAAGCGGATGCTGAACGAAAGACACAAGCGCTTCCGCAAGAAGGGCGAGTACGGGGTCTACTATCAGCAGTTCCTCACAAAGGAGGCGCAGCACATCCAGCGGGTCAAGGGCACGCCGAAGCCAACGGCCAGGCCGGATGACACGATGGAGACCGAGATCCTAGCATTCCCCGTCCTGCCACAGGACTACGACGTCGACGACGAAGACGACAACCGCGACGGCGTCACCCCCTTGCTCACCTTCACGTCAGACACCAACGACTTTCCCACTGACGTCGAACCGACTGAGCCGTCGACGGGGCTGGAGGCCGAGCTTTCAGAGGAATTTGAACCCAACCCACTGGAGGGACAAGAGGAACCCCAACGATAGGTCTCCTTCGGGTCATTTCGGGAGAATCCCAGGCAGCACAAAGGAGCGCCGGATCCGTGGACCCGGCGCTCTTCATTGCTTGTTGCCGACGCCCCCGCCAGCTAGCAGTTCAATCAGCTGCTCTCGATGTCAAAGACCGCCTGCACCGTCACCCGGACCTCCTGCTCGCCGGGGCTGATCGGCGTGGACGCACCGGTGTCAGCCGCCACTGACGCGAGGGCACGCTCGGCGAAAACGGGCTGGCCGACGACCTCCGACAGATAGACCATGCGGCCAAGGACCACGCCTGCGGAGGAGGCAAGCTCACTGGCCTTCTCCAGCGCATCGGCAACGGCCATCTCGCGGGCCTGCTTTGCCAGTCCGTTGGTGTCCTCGATACGGAAGGTGATGCCGTTCACGCGGATGAGGTCGCCGCCGGCCGCGACCGCGCCGTCAAGGAGCTCGCTCGTGCGGTCCAGGTCGCGCGAAAGCACCTGCACGGTGTTCGAGACCTGGTAGCCGGTCAACACACGCTCACTGCGTCGGACGCCATCTGCAAAGATCTCCTGCCAGTCGTACTGGGGCTGAATGGAGATGTGCCGCGTGCGGATGTCGGCGTCGGCGACGCCGCTGCCCTTCAGGTAACCGATCATCGCAGTCATCGCATCGGCGGCGCTCTCCCGCGCCTCAGAGACCGTGTCCGCGGTCGCGGAGACGCCGAGGTTCAGCTCGACCAAGTCGGGCGGCGCAGAGACACTGCCGGAGCCGCTTACCCAGATTCCGGTATCCTGCGAGTCTCCAATGACGCCGAATCTGGATGCGTCCTCCTTGTCTTCCATTGCAGACTTGTCCGCCATGGCCGCGAAGGTCTCGACGAGCTCAAGTACAGCGGACAGGTCGAAGTCCTCCATCTTCTCGTCATCAGAGTCGCCGTTGTCATGGGCCGGCTCAACCGCGTCGGCGGTTGTCTGCTCTGCCGTGGCCACGGGTTCGGCGGCGTCGGCATTGGGCTCGTCGCTCTCGCACGCAATGGCGGCAAGGAGGAGCGCCAAGATGGCCATGATTAGGAACGCTCTGGAAATGCGCACAATACTCAAACTCTACCTCCAAGAATGGTCGAGGGAATTGTCCCTTCAATAGAGGGACGCAGACTGCCGCGGAGGGGTTCCGGAGAGACTAGGACGAGGACGTGCGGCGGCGCAGGATGCAGGAGAGCGCTGCCATAGCGGCCGTCAGCGCCAGCAGGCCAAGCTCCAGCGGCCACAATTCGAGGCGGTACCACGAGTACTCGGTGAGGGTGGCCTCGGCAGACGCCGGTTCGGCGACGGGCGCGTCCACGACCGGCGCATCGCCTGTGCCGGGAGCGGGCACCGGAGGTTCGCCCAAGATGGGGTTCTGCTCAGGGCCTGGTGGGTTACCGGGCCCTACGAGCGGATCCGCATCCTGAATTCCCACCTGGATGGGAGCTTCCGTCGTGCCGATGATCCCGGACACATCGCCTGCGAAAACGACCGCGAGCGCCAAGGCTGCAGCGGCGGCCATGGCTCGGACACCGGCCATTGGGGAGGCCATCGCCATGACGCTGGCGACGGGTGCGGGCTGCCACCACGGGCGGGCGGGCTCGGCAACGAAGGCCCGAGCGGGAGCGGGAACCGCGAAGCTGCGAGGCGCGGGGACCGTGGGCATCATGCGAAGGACGCCCACCAGCGACCTCATCTCCTCCACTTGCTGTGCGCAGGCGTCGCAGGATGCCAGGTGGGACTCCACCCTCTGCATCTCTCTCTCACGCATAGCACCGTCCAGGAAGGATGAAACCGTTTCCAGTGAGCAGTGCCGGTCCCCAAAGCCCTCGCCAAAGAGCCGCATGGACAACCTCCACTAACCAGAACGAATCTGGGCGGGCAAAAGTTCCCGCTGGGTGGAGAGCGCGGTACGCATCGCTTCCCGGGCCCGGCTAAGCCTGGACTTCACCGTGCCGACGGGGGTCTTCAAGACGCGTGCCGCTTCCTCGTAGCTAAGCGCCTGTATATCAACAAGAACCAAAACCATGCGCTGGTCTGTCGGGAGCGTCAACAGGGACTGCTGGATGAAGCTCGAAAGCTCCCGGCGGACTGCGAACTCTTCCGGCGATTCCTGCTCGCTGGTGAAGCTGAACGATGGGCTGTCAACCAGCGCGTCAAGCGAGGTGTTGCGGCGCACCTGGGCAGACCGCAAATGGTCGCGGCATGCGTTGGTGGCGATGCGGAAGAGCCAGGCGCGGAAGTTGCCCGCGGAGAAGGTGTGGAGGGCGCGAAACGCCGAAACGAAGGTCTCCTGCGTTATGTCTTCCGCAACAGCGGCATCGCCGACCATACGCAGGGAGACGTTGTATATCGAGGTCTGGTAGTGCTCCACCAGACGATTGAAAGCCCCTGCATCACCGGATTTGCTGGCTTGCAGAAGCGCCTGTTCGTCCATCGGCGTTCCCTATACTCCTACTTTTGCGAGTATAGCATACCAGTAGGCCGCCATCATACTGCCTGAATACGGTGTTGGGCACCCCCGCGCGCCTATGGAAGCGACGATACGGGGAGCGCTTGCTGCCCAACGCCCACGCGCGGGGTCCCGAGGTGCGGCACCTCAGCATTGACAACAAATCCGAGGCCAACACCGTTACACTATAGGACGCGAATGCAACTCACCCGTGGAATGGGATACGTGAGGACATTTCTGTTTGAGGCCCTGGAGACCCTGCTACTGGGGCTGGGGGCCTTCCTTATCCTGCAGGCATCCGTGCAGAACTTTCGGGTGCAGGGCGAAAGCATGGATCCCACGCTCGCGCACCAGCAGCACCTGCTGGTAAGCAAGCTGGCCTACGCCGTCGTGCCCTTCCAGACGGCGCTTGCCGCCACGGTCGGCGCTCCGGACGGCGACGCCTTCGTCTTCAGCCCACCCCAGCGGGGTGACATCGTCGTCTTTCACATTGCCGACCGTGAAGGCGCCGACCTAGTGAAGCGCGTCGTCGGCCTGCCCGGAGAGACGGTCGAGGTGCGCGACGGCAGGGTATACATCGAAGGGGAGCTGCTCCAGGAGCCATACCTGACAGCGTATGACGACTCGAACGAGCCGCCCTCGATCGTGCCGGAGGGCCACTACTACGTGCTCGGCGACAACCGTGCCGTGAGCTACGACTCCCGCAGCATGGGGGCGATCCCACAGGAACACATCGTCGGCAAAGCGTGGGTGTCGTACTGGCCACTTGACCGCCTGGACGTGCTCGACTCGACCGCGCCGCCGCTACAGTAGGGCGCGAAATGGGGAAATGCGGCGCACTCTCAGCTATAATATCCATTGATTAGCATTTGTATTACATTTGAGTTACTTATGGTAATGAGTTAAGTTCACTACACCTGTGCGTAGCCAGCCTGCTACAATACGACCATGGGCCGTTAGCTCAGTCGGCAGAGCACCGGACTTTTAATCCGGGTGTCCAGGGTTCGAGCCCCTGACGGCCCACCATTCAGTTTTCTTGAAGAGCCTCACGTTGGACCGTTGAATATTCAAGATTCCCGCAGCAACGAGGGCGCACTTCGTCGCCGGCCCCGCCACTGAGCAGAACCCGGCCTGCCCACCTATGGAATCGATTCGTTCCCAGAGGGTGATGAGAGGCCTCCGATCGGTTCACACTCGTACAGGGCGTAGCCGGCATCGCGCAGTTGCCTCTGTATCTCGAGGGAGTGATCGAGATTTCTGGTCTCCAGGGTGAGCTGGATTTCCACGTACCCAAGGTGCACGGATGCGGCATGCCTGAGGTGGCCTATGTCAAGTACGTTCACATTGGCGCTGGACACGATGTTCAGCAGCCGATTCAGCTGACCGGGCCGGTCCTCCACCGTTACGCGCATTACCAGGTAGCGGCCCGCGTGGGCCAACCCGTGTTCCAGGACCCGCGCTATCAGGTGAGTGTCCACGTTGCCGCCACTGAGGACGGTCGCAACTCTCTTTCCGGCTACCTGAATCTTGCCCCCAAGAACGGCGGCTAGTCCGACGGCACCCGCACCCTCGACAAGCAGCTTGCCTCGCTCAAGAAGCAGCAGCATGGCCTGCGTGATCTCATCCTCCTCGACCAGCACCATGTCGTCCACATAGCGCGAAACCAGGGGAAGGGTAATCTCGCCCGGCGACCCGACCGATATTCCGTCGGCCACGGTGGCTTGACCCTTCACCGTGACGCGGCGGTTGGTCTTGTACGAATCGACAACCGCGCTGGCGGCTGCGGCCTGCACCCCTATCACCATCACGCTTGGATTGGATTCCTTAATGGCCAAGGCGATCCCGGAGATCAGGCCGCCCCCACCTACGGGGACGACAACCATATCGAGATCGTCAGCCTGCTCAAGCATTTCGAGGCCAATGGCGCCCTGTCCCGCAACGATTGCGGGGTCGTCGAAGGCATGGACCAGGGTCAAGTCCCCTTCCTGGACCATTCGCCGGGCGTGGGCCGTGGCTTCGTCGAAGTCATCGCCGTGGAGGATGACCGTTGCGCCGTAGCCACGGGTGGCCTCCACCTTGGGGATTGACGCGCCTACGGGCATGACGATGGTGCAGGGAATCCCCATGTTGGCGGCAGCGAGGGCTACGCCCTGGGCGTGGTTTCCGGCGCTGGCGGCAATCACACCCTTCGCCTTCTGTTGGACGGTGAGGGAAGCGATCTTGTTTGCGGCTCCTCGAACTTTGAACGAGCCTGCCCTCTGCAGGCATTCGGCCTTAAGGAGAAGGTCACAGTTTGCCAAGTCGCCCAGAGAGCGCGCGGGCAGCATGGGCGTCCAGATGGCCAAGTGTTGCGTCACTTCCCGGGCTTGCCGGACATCCTCCAGCGTTATAGATGGCGTCATTGTTGACCTCGCAGCCGCATGGCGCTCGCGGAGCAGGGAGTCGCTTTGAATCGAGTTTATCCCAAGACTTTGTCTTACAAGGGCTAATTCACTGCACGCCCTACCTGACACTCGGAGAGTACCGATGGGATGAATGTGAGCCAATCGCATTTTCCTAACGCGAGACCGAGACGGTCAAGGGAGCAGTGGCAGGCAGCAAGAGAGGCATCGAAGACACTGCAAAGCCCTAGTTCCGGTACGCGGCGGCGCAACGGGCACTGAGATTTACAGCTATCAGAGCTCCACGGGGTGGCCACTCTCCATCCATTCCGCGTAGGAGCCGTCATAGAGTCGAACGCTGTAGCCGGCGTGGCGCATGGACAGGTAGGCTAGCGACGCCCTGACGCCGCTGCGGCAGTAGGCGATGACTGGCTCTTGCGGCTTGATGCCTGCGGCGGCAAGCCGGCTGCGCAGCAGGTCAGGTTCGATGAGCAGGTTCCCCTCGGCGCCGGTCATGTCCGAGTGGGGGACGTTCACAGCGCCGGGGATGTGGCCGGGACGCAGGTCCGTTTCGGCCTGACCGAGGAATTCCTCTGTGGTGCGCGTATCCAGGAGATGCGCATTACCGGGGGTAGCCACATCAGCCATGGTCGCCCGCACCGACGGGTCGAGGCGGGGATGGAACGCCCTCGGCTGGGTAGCAACTGGCCGGTAGAGGACCTCACGGCCCTGTTGCTTCCAGGCGTCGAAGAAGAGGTCCATGACGTGGACGTCCGTATGGCCGAGGTACTCGAGGACCCAAGCGGCCATGGCGGCGTTCCGGCCGTCGTGGTGGTCGTAGAGAACGGGAGATATGCCGCCGCCGAGGCCCGCATTTCCGAAAGCCACGGCCAGTTGCTCCGGCGGACCGAGGCGGCCGTCGGGGCCCTGCAGCTTCTTGTACGGGACGCTCACGGCTCCCCGCAGGTGGCCCATCAAGTAGCGCATGGCCGACCGGGGGTCGATCAACAGGTAGCCCGGGTCCTTGATATGGTCAGAGACCCAGTCCGCAGAAACGAACGTAACCATCAACCAACCATTTCAAAGTCGGTCTCGACCGAAGTCGGCTTAGCGACGGACTGGGTGACGGGGGAGCCCTCGACGGCCAGGCGCCAAATCTCCCGCAGAGTCGGCTCATCGGCGTCGGCGCGGACGAAGCACTTGGCCGAGATCCTGCCATAGCCGGGGTTGCCCTCATCCTCGACGCCGGCCCACTTGCGGATGTTGTCGAAGTACCCCTCGACGGCGATCTCCAGGTCGTGGATACGGACGCCCTGCTTGGTGGCGTTGACGACGAAACCAACAGTCATGCAACTGCCTATAGCCGACAGGAGCTGTTCATGGGCGCTGGCGGCGGCGTCCGTGGCGGTCAGGTCACCGGGCTCGTCCATCTCGACCTGGTGGTTGCGCATGTAGGCTTTCGCGCGCATGCCGTCCTGCCAGACCACGCGCGACTTCCACGGTCCAGTCACCGCCTGGAAGACCTCGGGGTCCCGAAAGGAATCGAGGACTTCGGCCAGCTTCTCCTGGGGCAGTCCGTTGAGGTTTCTCTCCTCGGTCATGACCAACTCCTTTGCATGCCCAGATCTCGAATGTGGGCAGGTGTTCTGTACCCTGGCGCTATTGGTACTCCGCCCTGATCTGCTTGGCGGCCTCCGTGATGACCTGGATCTTCTTGATGGCCATCTCCGTGGTGTTGACGTTCCGTTCTGCGAAGGTGCCGAACCCGCAGTCCGGGTTGAGGTAGATCTTGTCGGGGTCGAAGTACTGCAGGAGCTCCTTGACCCTTGCCACGATCTCCTCAGGCGACTCAATTTCGTCGGTGCGGGGATTGACCACTCCAAAGCCCATCTCCCACTCGTTGCGGTACTCCTTGAAGACGTCCATTTCACCGGCTCTGGGCGTTGCGCACTCCAGCACGAGCTGATCGATGTTCATCTGGGCGAGGTACGGGAGCATTGGCCCGTAGTTGCCTGTAAGCAGCACGTCTTCCTTCCTGCTCCAGTTGCCTCGGCAGATGTGGACGCCGGTCCTGATCCCGGTGATGCCGTCCAATGTCTCGTTCATCAACCGCACGGCAAACTCCAACTCATCCGTAGGGTCACGGCGATTTGGAAGGGCGGCGCACATGAACGTCTCTGTGCTCTCCTCGCCGAATACGACCTGACTGAGGATGGGTTCGTCAAGCTGGACGAAGTCGCAGCCCTGGTCCCGAAGAGCGATGATCTCCTCGCGAAGGATGGCCACCACGTCGGCGGCGAGGTCTTCGGGTGTGGGGTAGACCGCGTCGGAGAGGCCCTCGAACCAGCTGGAGCGGGTGAGCATGTAGGGTCCGGGCAGGGGGATCTTGATCTGGCGGTCCGTGTGTTCCCGCAGGAAAGCGAACTCATCGAGGGCCAGGCCTTCTCGCGTCCCGAGGCGGTCGACCGCGATGGGACTCTTGATGGCGAACGCGGGCACGTCGAGGGCGCGCAGCATCTCCTCCATGCGGGCGCGGTCCCGGGAGTAATCCATCACCTCCGAGACTTTCATGAGGCGCATGCCGGACAGCTTGTCCACGGCGAAGGAGTAGAAGTTGTCCCGTCGGAGCTCGCCGTCGCTGATGATGTCGACGCCGGCCTCTTCCTGCGCGCGGATGCAGGCCAGCACCTCGGCGTCGGCGAGGGCGTTGAACTCGGCGAGGGTAATCTCGCCGGCTTCCTTTCGTCGCAGGGCGCGCACCAACTCGGTGGAGCGGGGCCAACTTCCAACGACGGTCACAGGAAACAGGGGCGCGTTTGCCATTAGGATCCCTCCCTGGTCTGGGCGTCATGAGGCTGTTCTGTCCAGCCACTACGGCAAGGCGTAGTTTATCCCAGGGTGCAAGCCCGAACAATTCGCGCGCCATACGACGCAATCGACAGGGGCCGCATGCGGGTCGGGTCTGGGGCGGCATGCGGGGCGAAGAGATGGCCGCATCGCCTACCGGCAAGGCCAGGATGGGGGGCCGGCCGGCTAGGTCCCCATGAAGAGCTCCGTGTCAGGATGGAACTGGTACCAGCCGAACCAGAATGACATGTGGGTAGGTATCCGCGCGAGCTTCTCCGACGCGTCGGCCTGGTTGACGAGAAACTCCTCCGTCACCATCCACACACCACCGTCACCGTCCACCACCTGGACCGGGAGGACGCGACTGTTGTGCTCACCAGGCGCAAGCTTGAACGTCCTGCCGTCGCGATAGTAGGCCCTGGCGCCCTCACTTCCGGCCGAGCCGAGCACGAGGATGTCCGCGCCTCCGAGAACATCATTGATGATGCGCTCCTCTCGCAGCGCATCGGAGGGGTAGGCCTTGCTGCTGTCATTCAACTGGACACCTAACACGATGTCCTTGGTGAGAAGGCTGTCATTCCTATTGGGGACGGTGAACATCGTCTGCGGGTCAGTGAAATAGTCGAAGTAGATGGCCTCCGGGTCGTCCTCGGGCGCATAGAAGTCTGCCGAGTAAATGCCAGTGGACTGGGCGAGCACGGTCGTGTCGGGATGGAGAGCGAGCCACTCCTCCCACGTTGTGAGCATGACGGGGAAGAAGTCGAGCTTGATGCCGGAGTCCCAGAGCGGCCCGATGACGGGCTCGCTGGTGAGCTGGTTCCAGAGCGAATTGGTCAGGCGGTCGTACATGAC
The DNA here is from genome assembly GCA_964499855.1 of uncultured Dehalococcoidia bacterium. Lineage (GTDB taxonomy): Bacteria > Chloroflexota > Dehalococcoidia > Lucifugimonadales > UBA1127 > UBA1127. Next base: position 17,463 of record CAZCPU010000016.1, read on the forward strand.
CTTGTTGCTGCGGTAGAGCATGCCGGACGTGCCAAAGGTTGTCGACTCTCCGTTGATTTTGGCGGAATACACGATTCCGGTGCCGCAGAGGGTTCAGTAGGCAAGGGAGATGGGTTCGCCTCCCAAAATGTCGTTGGCCATCTCGTGGGCGTTCACGATGCGGAGCGGGTATGCCCTGTGCTTGCCGTTGATGGACACCCCAAAGACCCGGTCTGTGGGCAGCAGGTAGTCCTGATCCTCCGCGCGGACAACGGGCGCCTCTTCGAGGGGCGGGATACCGTCGGGCCGGACGCCTCCCCAGGCGATCTCCGAGACGTTAATCCGTGAGCCCTGCTCCGCCGGAGCCAGAAACTCACCGAATCTACTATCGATCAGGTTCATAAGATCGACCTTCCATGCCACGTAGCCTTCCGGCGGCGGGTAGTCGTCGCCGTTCCTGCCGAGCCACTCCATCCACTCGAACCAGCCGCGGGAGTAGGCCTCGAAGTACTCCCCAGTCAGCCTAGAAAGGGCTTCCTTCGTTTCTTCGACAAGGGTCCAATTCCCGTAGAAGCGGAGCATTTCAATCATCACGGGGACCAACGACTTGTCGTGGTTGGCGACCGCCAGCCGTATTGCCTCCTGGGATTCCGAGGGCTGGCTTCCGTAGCCGGAGAAGAGACGGTACATGTTCTCGGTGGAGTCGTAAGGGCCGGAGGAGGCGGGCGAGGGAGTCTCGGAGTCGGGCGCCGCTGGCGCTGACTCCGCGGGAACGGATGTCGGCGTTGCCTCGACTTCCGGAAACGGCTCATCCACACCCGAGCATGCTGCGGAGACAACGGCCAGAGTCACTGCCGCCAGAAAAGCGAGACGACGCAAGAGCCTGTTCACGGGCATCCTTCCCGGGGAAGCCCCGACGGAGGTACTACCAGCTATCTTACACCCACACGGGCGGAAAGGGTGTATCTGACTGGATGTAGCCTTACACGCCGAGCGATTTCAAGCCCGCAGTAAGGGCGCCGGCGTTACTTCACACTCATCTTGCTGGCACCGCAGATCTTCATGCTTGCGTGATCAACTACGTCGAGCACATGCCCGAGGTATTGGAGTGGACGACAGTCGTCCTGCCCCTCACCTACGCCGTGAAGGCCCTGCACGAGATCAGACTGCGCGGCACGGACCTGACCGACTGCGGGGCGACCTTGCAGCGCTCGCAGTGTTTTCGGCTGGGCTCCTGTGGGCCGCAGTCGCCACACTGTGACGTTAGTCGCCTTTGCTCCATCTTGTGGGTACAACGCACCGGTGCTACCATCTCGCAGCCAATACAGCCTACTGGGCGACGTGCCATGCCTACCTGTGGGGATGATGAGGAGGATGAGGATTGGAGCTGCATGAGGCCCTCTTCACCGTTGGCGCACTAATTGTGGCCGCCAAGCTCCTCGAGGGCATCTTCAAGCGCCTGGGACTAAACGCCATCTTCGCCTACGCCGTCGCGGGCGTCATCCTCGGCCCCGTCACGGGCCTCGTCCACACCGGACCCAGCGTCGAACTCATCCTTGGCATTGGCATCTTCATGTTCTTCTTCCTCATTGGGCTGGAGGAGCTGGACATCAAGGGGTTCGTCTCAGCCATACGCGGGCGGATCTTCTTCACGGCCGTCCTCGCCGTGACGCTCTCTATGCTTGCCTCCCTCGCCGTCACGACGGACGTCTTCGTCGACCTTGGGCTCGGGCTCAGCTTCACACAGGCATTAGGACTGGCGGGTGTGCTTTCGCTCTCCAGCCTGGGCGTCGTGGCGAAGGCTCTCATCGACGAAGGGCGGCTCCGGGAGCCGGTTGGCGTACAGATCTTCACGGCGGTAATCATCGTCGAGCTCATAGCGCTCTTTGTGGTCGGGTTCGCGATCAGCGAGCATTTCTCCTCTCGGACGCAGGGAGGGCTCGATGCCATGACCGTGCTGCGCATCGTGGGCGAGATCATAGGATTCGGGATTGTGACGTGGTTTGTGGCCAGCAAGCTGGTGCCACGGATTCTCGGGGCGCTGCAACGCCTTCTCGGCGTACCGCAGTTTGCCTTCGGCGTGCTCCTGGGCGGTCTCTTCCTGGTCGTGGTTGTGGCGGAAGAGGTCGGTCTGCACGGATCGCTGGGCGCGCTGCTCTTCGGCGCCGCGCTATCCTTCCTGCCGTACCAGATGCGGCGCGTCATCATGCCCGGCATGCGGGGGGCCGCCGAGGGATTCTTCGTGCCGCTCTTCTTCGCTTCCGCGGGGCTGCACTTCAGCCTTGATTTCATCAAGCTGCCGTTGGAGACGGTCCTGATGCTGGCCCTGGTCCCGCTGGCGGGCAAGGTGGGCGCGTCTTTCCTCAGCTCCTACCTCACGCGCGTCAATGCGCCATTTGCCACGGCAGTCGGGCTTACGGCGAAGGGCGTCGCCGAGATCGCCCTGCTCCTCGTCATGCTGCACACCGAGGCCATAAGCAAGGACATCTTCTCCCTGCTAGTGCTGGTCATGCTGGCCTACATCCTGCTGACGCCCATGGGCATCGGCTTTGCGCTCCGACGGTTGGCGCACTCTACGGAAGAGGTCTCGCCCGACAGGCTTCCGCCGTCCTTCGAGCGCTTTGTGCTGGACGAAATCCGGGTGCGAGACATCCTGGACCCCTACCGCATGCACCCTGAAGCCTCGCAGATGGTCAAGTCATTCGCGGAGGACTGGCTACTGCAGGACCAGCACGACTACGTGGTGGTGGACCACGGCAACCTGAGCGGCATCGTGTCCGTGAGCATGCTGCGCTATCTGCCCCACAGCGTTTGGGACCACACGCCGCTGAGCCAGATGCTCCGCCAGCAGACACCGACGGCGTATTCCGACGAGTACCTGGAGGACGCCCTCCAGCGCATGACCGAGCACTCCCTCTCCGTCCTCCCCGTCGTCGACTCCGACACGGGCAAGTTCAGGGGATCAATCTCAAGCCACGAGATCCTGGAGATGCTGGTGTTCAGCGCGCGGGGCGAGTAGAGAGGACGGCTACGCCCCAGGCGCTCGGTAGGTCACCGACTTGTTGCGGGCCTCGTCGACCGTCTCAGCGGTGAGGAGCACTGTGGCCCGGAAGGTGATCGCCCCGGCCTTGGCGACCTCCATGGACGCCGCGACCGCCGACGCTTCGTCAGGCAGGTCTGCGATGATGTAAAGGTCGTCGCCGCCGAAGCCGTAGTAGAAGGACTCCATGCTGCCGCCCAACTCCTCGAACATCGCGGCGAACATCTTGCGGCGGCCGGTGCCGCCTTCCTTCTGCAACCCGGCTATGCCCGCAGCCGTGTAATCACCGGTGAACAGGAACTTCGGCATCATCATCCTCCAATCCGTGGTAGCCAAACGGTAGCAGCACTCATCGACGGCGGTCAACGTGCATTACGTTAGTTGACGATTAACACTTACAAACTGGAAAGACGAGTGGGAGCCATTACATTGCCGGAACGCAGTCCGGCAGGCGCGCCCTACGGCGCGCTATTGACGTGGTCGTACAGGTCCAGGACATCGCGGGACGGGGCGGGCGTGAGGAGGGTCGCGGCGATGGAGGTCAACATCGAGATGGCGAATGCGGGCGTCGCGGGCGAGATGTCCCAGATGCCGCCCGGTCCGCCGCTGACGAACTGCCACAGCGTCGCGGCCAGCGTCCCGGCGACTACGGCCGTCCCGGCCCCCCACACGTTGAACCGCCGCCAGTACAGCCCGAGGATCATCACCGGTCCAAAAGCCGCCCCCATCCCACCCCAAGCGTAGCTCACGAGGTTAAAGACGGAGTCCGGGAACCAGACCGACATCACCGCCGAGACTACGCCGATGACCGCGAGCAAGCCTCGCCCCATCCAGACGCGGGAATTGGCAGCAAGTCCCTCGGCAATGCGCTTGAGCAGGGGCAGGTCGTCGGTGGCGATGGCCGACGCGAGCAGGAGCTGGGAGTCGGCGGTGCTCATCACAGCCGCAATGACGGCCGTCAGCAGCGCACCCAGCACGACGGGGTGGAAGAAGACCTCTGAGACGACGAAGTACACCCTCTCGGTATCCACAACGGCGCCGAGCATGCCCGCTTCAAGCAGGGCAGGGCGGGCAATCATGCCAACGAGAAACGCGAGACCGTACACCGCGATCAGCCACATGAGCGCAATGTTACGGCCCTGGCGCACCCTGTCCTCCCGCTCCAGGGCCATGAACCGCTGGAGGATGCGGTGCGCGCCCAGTCCTCCTATGCTCCACCCGGAGACCGAGAGCACAAACGCCCACGAGGTGGTTGAGCCGTCGTTGCGCGTGAACGGGTCGAAGAAGCCCGCCACGGCGCCATGCCCGAAGGGATGCTCGGTCTCGAAGAACAGGGTCACCACCAGCACACAAAGGCTGCCAAGCATGAGGAGCGCCTGGGCGACGTCTGTCCTGGACACAGCCATGAACCCGCCGATGAACGTGTAGGTCCCTACGGCCAGGAGGGTGAGGACGACGCCGGTCTCGAAGTCCAGCCCGAAAATCTGCTCGAGGAGCTTTGAGCCGCCGACGAGCCCTGAGCTCACGTAGAAGACCACAAAGAAAATGGCAATGAGGCCGGACACCGCTCGAAGCGAGCCCGTGGTGTCGCCGAAGCGCGACTCCAGGAACTCGGGGATGGTCACGGCGTTGTTTGCGGCGATGGAGTAGCGCCGAAGCCGCCTTGCCAACAGGGTCCAGCTCAGAAAGATGCCAATGGTGGCACAGACAGGAACCCAGAGCTCGACGAGGCCGCCGGTGAAGGCGAGGGCGGGCAGAGCGAGCATCGTCCAGGCGCTCGTGGTCGAGGAGCCCGAGCTGAGGGCGGCGGTGAAGCTGCTGAGGCGCCGGCCGCCGAGGGTGTAGTCGGCCATGTCGCGCATGCGGCGGGCGCCGACGATTGCGATGGCGATCAAGCCGCCGAAGTACACGGCGAACCCGAAGATGACCCACGTTGTCCCGGCAGTCCCGATGTCCGCCACAGCCCCTCCCCGGTCTTGCCCAGCCAGCCATAGATTCTACCGCAACGCTTGCACCGGCGGCTAAAGCCGCGACAGGGGCAGAACCCATTTGGTCCGGGGATGGCCTACGGACCGGGACCGACCGCAGAAGCGACATTTGCCGACAATGAGCGCATTAGACCGGTTTTGTCCCCGGCGGAAGGTGGTAGAATTCACCAGAAGAACCTCGCCTTCACCGGGTTGGAGTCGCAGTCAATGAATGGCATCGTTGGACGATGTGGGCATGCCGTAGTGACCACCGCCGCCCTCGCGATAATTGTCGCCGCTCTCTTGGCCGTCGCGCCACGGGGTGTTGACGCGATCAGCATTGTCGCCTCCAATGCCGGCAGTCCCACGTTCGATGATGGGAGTTCAACGACTCGCACAGTTCCAGAAGACACTCAGAGTGGCGTTGACATAGGCCAGCCAGTATCGGCGACTGACCCGGACAACGACACATTGAACTATTCTCTCAGCGGTCAGGACGCCAACCTCTTTGATATCGACGCTACGACTGGACAACTAAGTACCAGCACCAACCTAGCTGGAGAACTGAGGACCAGTTTTAGGGTCGAAGTTATGGTCCACGACTTTAACGATGGTAATGGGAATTTCGACACGACCATTGACGATACCATTGACGTCACCATCACTGTGACCAGCGACAGCTCCAACGGCGGCGGCGGGGGCATCTTCGGGCCTGCGCCTGTTGCACCGAAGTTTGCGGACGGGTTCCGGACCGACCGCGAGGTGTTCAACAACGCGGAGGGGGGAGACCCTGTCGGCGAGCCGGTGGTCGCCGCCCATCAGGACAACCTCGCGATCACCTACTCGCTGAGCGGCACCGACGCGGCGAGCTTCACCGTCGACGAGCACACGGGGCAGATCCGCGTCCGCGACGGGGTGTCGCTGGTCATCGACCGCACGTTCACGGTCAACTTGACCGCTACGGACTCGGCGAAGGTCGGGGCCATCATCATCGTCGACATCGTTGTAGTGGAGACGCCATACCACGACTACGATGCCAACCAGAACAGGACTATCGAACGGGACGAGGTGTTTGCGGCAATATCGGACTACTTTGACGGGGAGATCGAGAAGGAAGAGGTGATCGATCTCATCAGCCTCTACTTCGCGCAGGCATGACCCCTACGGGTCCGCACGCTCCAGCACGAAACTGCGCTTTCCGTTGCTGCTGACCACGTCCATGCGAAGGTGGCCCATCGTCCGGTTCAGGCTGGAGGAGAGGAGCAGCACCTCCTGCCCGTTGTGGCGGTATACGAGGTCCGTCAATCCCGGTGAGTCCAGCTTGAAGCCGAAGCCGTCGCCCTGAGAGATGAGACGCATGACCTCGCCATCAGCGTGGCCGGCATCGACACGGCCCTTGTAGAGCGCCTCGAGTGCGGCGTCCGTGACGTGAAACATAGCCGCAGTATACCAGCCCGCCGTAGCCGACGCCCCATTGGGCTATACTCACACGCGGAAAGGAGAGCGAAGATGAAATTCGGCCTCTCCCTGACGGGGATGCTCCAGCAGCCCGCCGGCACGGACATGGCGCGCTCCATCGAGGAGGCGATCGGGCTGGTGCGGCTGGCGCGGGAACTGGGGTTCTCGTGGCTGTACGCAGGGCAGCACTACCTGAGCCACCCGTACCAGATGCTGCAGCCGCTGCCGGTGATGGCGCGGCTGGCGGCGGAGGCGCCGGGGCTCGACCTGGTGACGACGGCCGTGCTGCCGCTGCACCACCCCGTCGAAGTGGCGGAGCAGGTGGCGACGCTGGACGTCGTCTCGGGCGGGCACGCGGCGCTGGCGACGGCGCTGGGGTACCGTGACGAGGAGAACGAGGCCTTCGGCGTGCCGCGGCGGGAGCGCGTCGGGCGGATGGTGGAGGCGCTCGAGGTCATCGAGCTGCTGTGGCGGGGCGACGGGCCGGTCACGTACGAGGGGAAGCACTTCCGGCTCGTCAACGCGCCGACGAGCCTTCGGCCCGTGCGGCGGCCGTCGCCGCCGGTGTGGATCGCGGCGAGCAGCGACGCGGCAGTGACGCGCACGGGGCGGCTCGGGTACCCCTGGCTCATCAATCACGCGGACTACCCCACCATCGCGCGGCAGGTCGGGCTGTACCGGGACGCGCGGGCCGAGGCGGGGCACCCGGAGGCAACGGACCTGCCCATCCTGCGGGAGTTCTTCGTCGCAGAGACGGCGGAGGAGGCGGTGCGCATCGCACGGCCGTACGTGACCGGCAAGTACGAGACCTACGCGCGGTGGGGGCAAGACCAGGCGCTGGAGGGGGAGCGATCGTTCGCGTCGGAGTTTGCGGCGCTGGCGCAGGACAGGTTCATCGTGGGCGACGTCGAGCAGGTGGTGGGCGACCTCAAGCGGTACGAGGCGCTCGGCGTCACGCACATCGGGCTGCGCATGCGGTGGGCGGGCATGGCGACGGAGCCGACGG
>CAZCPU010000016.1:25012-26094 GCA_964499855.1 uncultured Dehalococcoidia bacterium
GTCACGCACATCGGGCTGCGCATGCGGTGGGCGGGCATGGCGACGGAGCCGACGGCCGAGGCGATGCGGCTAACGGCAGAGCGGGTGTTTCCGCACTTCCAATAGGTGGGCGAGCCTCTACTTGCCCGTAGCCCCTTGGTGTACAATCCCGCCAACAGCGCGCCTACGCGCACGGAGGTCTACGCGATGCTGACGCAGCACGAGAACGACACCCTCGCACAGGTTGGGCCCGGGACGACGATGGGCAACCTCTTTCGGCGGTACTGGATGCCGGCGCTGCTCTCGTGGGAGCTGCCGGAGGCAGACTGCCCACCGGTGCGGCTGCGGCTGCTGGGCGAGGACCTCATCGCGTTCCGGGACACGACGGGCGCCGTCGGCATCGTCGACAACTACTGCCCGCACCGGCGGGCGAGCCTCTTCTTCGGGCGGAACGAGGAGGCGGGGATCCGCTGCGTGTACCACGGGTGGAAGTTCGACGTGCACGGCGACTGCGTCGACATGCCCTCGGAGCCCGCGGAGTCCAACTTCAAGGACAAGGTGAAGATCACGGCGTACCCCACCGAGGAGTTCGGCGGAATCGTGTGGACGTACATGGGACCGGCGGACTCGAGGCCACCGACGCCGCAGATGGAGTGGACGCAGGTGCCGGAGACGCACCGTGGGGTCACCAAGGTCGTGCAGCCGACGGGCTGGCTGCAGGGGCTCGAGGGCGGGATCGACACGGTACACAGCACGTTCCTGCACCGGCGGCTGGCGGGGTTCGGCATCGGGGCGCGGGACGCCGCGTTCCGGCGCTCGGCGTCGGCGATCGTCGAGGTGGTGCCGACGAGCTACGGGTACACGTACGCGGGGCTGCGGCCGCTGCCGGACGACGCGGGGGTCTTCGTGCGGGGCTACCACTTCATCGCGCCGTTCTACCAGCTCCGCGCGGCGCAGCTCGGCTCGGTGCTGAGCGGCCGGAGCGAGGTCAGGCGGATTGTGTCGGGGCACGCGTGGGTGCCGATGGACGACACGCACACGATGGTGTGGAACTACACGTACAGCTTCGGCGACGAGCCGCTGACGGAGAGCGACCAGCGGCT
>CAZCPU010000016.1:26194-28557 GCA_964499855.1 uncultured Dehalococcoidia bacterium
GGAACTACACGTACAGCTTCGGCGACGAGCCGCTGACGGAGAGCGACCAGCGGCTGTACGGGAGCGGGAACGAGCTCCACAAGGACATCGACCCGGACAAGGGCTTCCGGGCAATCGCGAACGCGGGCAACGACTACCTCATCGACCGGGAGATGCAGCGGACGGTCAACTACACGGGCATCCAGGGCGTTAACGTGCAGGACCGCGCGGTGCAGGAGAGCATGGGGGCCATCTGCGACCGCACCAAGGAGCACCTGGGCACGACGGACCGGGCCATCATCATGGCGCGGCGGATCATGCTGGAGGCCGCGCGGACGGTCGAGGACGGCGGGGACCCGCCGGGGCTGGGCACGGACATCCACAGCCTGCGCGCGATCGAGAAGATCCTGCCCGTCGGGGTGCACTGGCGGGACGCGCTGTACGACGAGCTGTACAACCAGCGACCGTACTCGCCGGAGTACACGCCGGCGTAGGGGGCTCACTACTCTCTCGCGAGGGGAGCAGGAAGGGGGCATGTCGCCGTGCCCCTAGTCGTGCTACAGTACGCGCGGCTACTGGAAGATACCGCATGGGGGGGGCGCGTTATGACTAGCATAGGCATCGTCGGGATGGGGGCTGTTGGCCAGGCGCTGTTGAAGGCCAGCGAATCAGGAACGCTCACGCTGCCCGTCGCAGGCGTGACCAGCCGTACGGAGGCTACCGCCCTCGAATTCCTCGAGACGCTGGCGTCGCCGCCGCCGTACTGCACGCGGGAGGAACTGCTGGACACGGCGGACCTCGTCGTCGAGGCAGCGGGCGGGGGCGTCGTGCCGGACCTGGCACGGGAGACCTTCGAGGCGGGCAAGGACCTGATGGCGATCAGCATCGGGGCACTGCTGGACCACCCGGACATTCTCGACCTTGCCACGGAGCGGGGGTGCAGGCTGTACGCGCCGTCTGGGGCGATTGCGGGGCTGGACGGGATCAAGTCGGCGTCGTCGGGCAGGATCGACCACGTCACGATGACGACGCGGAAGCCGCTGAAGGCGCTGGAGGGCTCGCCGTACCTGGTGGACCGGGGCATCTCGGTGCTGGGGTACACGGAGGAGACGGAGATCTTCGCCGGGACCGCGCGGGAGGCGTGCCGGGGGTTTCCGGCGAACGTGAACGTGTCGGCGGCGGTGAGCCTGGCGGGCATCGGGCCGGACCTGACGCAGATCCGGATCATGGCAGTGCCGGGGCTGGAGCGGAACTGCCACGACATCGAGGTGGAGGGCGAGTTCGGGCGGCTGCACATCCACATCGAGAACATCCCGACGGAGAACCCCCGGACGGGGCGGCTGACGGTGATGAGCATCATCCGGACGCTGCAGAACCTGGCGAGCCCGCTGCAGATTGGGACGTAGGGGGGGCGGAGCGCCGGGTATAATCAAGAGACGCAAGGTTGTCCGACCAGGAGGCAGCCATGACCACAAAGCGCAGGCCGCTCAAGACCGCTAGATTAAAGGCCGAGTTTGACCGGCTGGCGGCAGAGTGGAAACGGGAAACCCGGTACCACTCCTCATCCGACATCATAGAGGAACACCCGGCCTACCAGGCCATCATCGCCATGGGCGAGGATGTCATTCCGCTGATTCTGGCGGACTTACGGCAGTCCATGGCCCACTGGTTCATGGCCTTGGGCAGGATCACCGGTGCGTCTCCCGTCCGCTACGATGACCGGGGGAAGGTGGAGATCATGACTGCCGCATGGCTCGACTGGGGGAAGCAGCATCGTTATATCTAACTCCATTTCTGGGTAGGCAGTCTTGACAGAAGAACTTCAGGAAGCCTTCCCGTCCCTCAGCGACTACACCGTGACCAGCCCACCAAGTCGACGCTACAACTGCATTGCTTGGGTCGCCGGAATCAACAACGATTGGTGGTGGCCCAACGGGGTTGACTACTGGCCGCCGGACGCCCCGCTAGAGGCCAGCCTTTCTGCCTTCATCGTCGCCTTTGCCACACTTGGCTATGAACCCTGTGGCGACGGCGCACTTGAAGAAAAGACCGAAAAGGTCGCAATTTACGCACTTCTTGATGGGCGGACTACCCATGCGGCACGCCAGCTTCCCTCCGGTCGATGGACAAGCAAGCTCGGTGAAGCGGAGGACATCGAGCATGGGAGCCCCGCGGAGTTGGAGGGCGCGGAGTACGGAGCGGTGGTGCAGTACATGCGGCGGGTGGCGGGTGGGTAGTGTGGCCGCGTCTTGTAGAGCCTAGCGAGCCCGCTTCTAGATTCGTGCGTAGGTGAACCGGCACTGAGAAGAGTGGGACGGCGTCATCCCTTTTGTTCACCATAAATTCAGACTAGCGTGGGGTTGCTCGATGAAGATACTTGCGTG
>CAZCPU010000017.1:0-26482 GCA_964499855.1 uncultured Dehalococcoidia bacterium
TGCGGTCGATGTTGTAGTCGTTGAAGATGTTGTCCTTGTAGAGGAACGTGCCCGGCTGTTGCGGCGGGTTGATGTACCCGCCTATGCGCAGGTCCCACACCTGCTGCTCGGTGAGGGGGCCCGTCGGGCTCCACCGCACCCGGAAGTAGATGGTGTGCTCGTCGTCCGCCGGGACCTTGATGTTCATCGGGTACGTCCCCGCCGAGGCCAGCCCGACGGGGTCGAAGCACGGCATGAGCCAGCTCGGCCCGCGCCCCAACGTCGACGTCCTGCCGAGAGGCCCCGTCGCGCGGCCGACGTTGCCGACGCCGCAGTCGTAGTCGACGGGCTCCGGCTGCGGCGGCACGAACTCCGGCGAGGTGCCCACCGGCCTGCTCGTGATGCCCGCGAACTTGTTGGCCGGGTTGCTCACGTTGCTGTCGAGGGTGCTGTGGAGGAAGGCGCCGTGGCTCGGGTCGAAATCGCCCTCCAGCGCCTGCATGTAGTTGGAGTGATAGACGTACTTGGCGGCGTGCGTCCAGCTCGGCGGGTTGTGGAACCACTCGAACCCGGGGTCCGGCGGGCGCTTGTCAGGGGGGCCCAGGTAGAACCAGACCAGCCCGCCGCCCTCGACGGCCGCGTAGCTCGCGATGTGGACCTTCTCGCGGTAGCTGGAACCCTCCACGCAGTTGGGCATGTCGACGCAGACGCCGTTCACGTCGAATTTCCAGCCGTGGTAGATGCAGCGGAGGCCGTCGAGCTCGTTGCGGCCGAAGAACAGCGGCGCGCCCCTGTGCGGGCAGTACGCGTCGATGCACCCCACGCGCCCGTGCGAGTCGCGGAACACGATGAGCTCCTCACCCAGCAGCGTCAGCCGCACGGGATCGCAGTCCGGCTCCGGCAGCTCGCTGGACAGCATGGCGGGGAGCCAGAACCGCCGGAAGAGTTCGCCCATCGGCGAGCCGGGGCCAACCCGTGTCAGCATGGCATTGTCTTCGACGGACAGCATGTCGCCCTCCCTAGTTGCTTCCCCCAGTCGCCAAGGCCGGACCGTGCCCGGCCAATCCCGAGATGCCGCCAATGTACGCCAACGAATAGCGTTGTCAAGCGGAGGGAGAGATTTATCGCCGGTCGGCGTCCCGGAAGCGATTGACATGGTTGGCTTACGCTCGTATCGTGCCCCAAACAGCAGCCGCAAGCCGTGGCCCATACGATTTCGTGTTCGCGCAGCGCGGGGAGGCCCTTCATGCTGAGCCGGAGCGACAACGAGCTGCTGACGAAGGTCGGCCCAGGCACTCCCATGGGCGAGTTGCTGCGCCGTTTCTGGCTCCCCGGCCTCCTCGAAGAGGAAGTCCCCGAGCCCGACTCGCCTCCAGTCCGCCTGCGCCTCCTCGGCGAGGACCTTGTCGCGTACAAGGACACCGGCGGTCGCGTCGGCGTCCTCGACAACTACTGCCCGCACCGCCGTGCCAGCCTCTTCTTCGGCAGGAACGAAGAGGGCGGACTCCGCTGTGTCTACCACGGGTGGAAGTTCGACGCCGAGGGACGATGCGTCGACATGCCCTCGGAGCCCGCGGAGAGCAACTTCAAGGACAAGGTGCGCGTCAAGGCGTACCCCGCCGTCGCGCGTGGCGGCATCGTGTGGCTGTACATGGGCCCGCCGGAGCTGCAGCCCGAGCTCCCCGAGTTCGAGTGGTCGCTGCTGCCGGAGGGCCAGCGGGTCGCGACCAAGCGGCTGGAGGAGTGCAACTGGGCGCAGGCGGTCGAGGGCGGCATAGACTCGAGCCACATCTCCTTCCTCCACCGCAACCTGGTTGACCTCAACCCGGACGCACCCAAGACCCTGCACCAGAAGTACGCGGCCGGCGACCGCTCGCCGTCGTTCACCATCAAGCCGACGGACTACGGCTTCATGGTCGGCGCGCGGCGCAACGCGGAGGAGGGGCTGCAGTACTGGCGGATAACCCAGTTCCTGGCGCCCTTCTACACCATGATCCCGCCCGTGCTCGTGCGCGACACCGACTCCCGGAGCATGGGCTACGGCGGCCACGCCTGGGTGCCCATCGATGACGACAACACGTGGACGTGGAACCTGAGCGCCAGCCCGCACCGCGCGTACGAGGAAAGCCGCCGTGGAGGCGGTCTCGAGGAGGCCCTCGACGCGAGGTACCGGCCCCTCCGCAACATTGACAACGACTACGGTCTGGACCGGGAGATGCAGCGCACGCAGAACTACACCGGCATCGTCGGCATCAACACGCAGGACCGCGCCGTGCAGGAAAGCATGGGCCGCGTCGTAGACCGCACGGCCGAGCACCTCGGCACGACGGACGCGGCAGTGATCGCCTTTCGCCGGCGCCTCATGCGCATGGCCCTCGCCCTGCAGGAGGGCGTCGAGCCCGCGGAGGCCGCCCACGGCGACTGGTACCACGTGCGCTCGGCGTCCGCGGTCCTGCCGGCGGGCGTGCCCTTCGACGTGGGCGCCGCCGCGCTGCTGACCCCGTCGGCCACGGGGTAGACGCGCAGGAGAAGATGGCAGACAGGAAACCCGGAGGAGTCAACCCAAGCAACTTGAGGGAGGCGCAACAATGGTCAACTACTTGCGGACCGCTATTCCCCTGTTCCTCGCCATGACGACGCTGCTGGCGTTCGCCGCGTGCGGCGGCTCCAGCAGCGACACCACGACCGTCGCCACCACGACCGAGCCACAGACGCCCCAGCAGCCCGTGCAGCCCGCGCCCGCGACTGCGCCCGACGCGCCGACGCGGCCGTCGACGATCGCCCCGCTGGTCGCGCCCACGGCGGCCGCACCCACGGGGAACGTCGACCTCGCCATGCCTGGGGCCGCGCCGGTGGAGCGCCTCGTCATTTCCATGACCGCGCCCACGGATGAGTCCAACGCGGCCATCGCCATCACCGGCACCTCCGGCTGGCAGCTCGGCCCCATGTATGAGTGGACGGCATCCGTCGACCCGGAGACCGGCGCGTACACGCCCATGCTCGCCGAGGACTGGGCAATTGAGGAGCAGTCCGTCACGTTCACGTTCCGGGAGGGCGTGCAGTTCCACAACGGCTGGGGTGAGGTTACTGCCTACGACTTCGAGGACGCCATCCGCGACGCCATGAGCGAGGACAACACCAGCAGCGCGCAGTACCGGGCGGCAATTGAAAACGTGGAGGTCCTCAACGACCGCCAGGCCGTGGTGAATCTCAAGACCATCAACGTGACGCTGTTCAGGAACATGTCGCAGTTCGTTGGCGGCTTCGAGATCATGAGCAGCAAGAACTTCGACGAGCTGGGGCGCTATCCCAGCCTGGACGAGCCTCCAATCGCCGGCACTGGCCCGTACCAGTATGTGGAGCGCAGTGAAGGCAGCTACGTCAGGTACAAGCGGGTCCCCTACCAGCACTGGCGCGTCACACCGGAGTTCCCGGAGCTGGAACTGCGGTTCATCTCGGAGGAATCGACCAGGCTGGCTGCCCTGCTGACCGGCGAAGTCCACGTCTCGCCGCTGGCCACGGACCTGCACGAGACCGCATTCTCCAAGGGCATGGCTTCCGTCAAGGGCACCATCCCGGCCAAGCGGATTAACATCCAGTACCTCTGCTGCTACCTGGAGGACCGGACGAAGCCTGAATTGGGCTACGTCTACCCGGACGTTCCCATGATGGACATTCGCATCAGGCAGGCCATAAGCAAGGCCATTGACCGCGAGGTCATCAACCAGGCGCTCTTCAACGGAGGAGCCGACATCATGCAGGTCCAGGGTTACAACCCCCGCAGCGACGGCTGGAACTCGGAGTGGCCCGCGACCTTTGAAGCCAACTTCAACTACGACCCCGAGGGGGCGATGTCGCTGCTCTCTGAAGCCGGCTACGGCCCCAACAACCCATACGAGCTGGGCATGATCCTGCTAAGCAGCTACCGCGGCCTGCCGGAGGGTCAGGACGTCGTCCTTGCCACCGTGGACATGCTCCAGGACGTCGGGATCAAGGTGAACATCGAGAGCATGGACAGCGCCACGCAGGGCGCGCGCGCCAGGAACCTGGAGTTCGACAACCACCTGAACCTGCGCCAGACGTCGTCCGACCTCTTCACCAACGTCTTCATCTACGGGAGCCAGTGGGGCAGGACGCCGGGTGTCTTCGTCATCCCGAGGCTGAACGAGCTCCACCTTGCGGCCCGGGCGACCCTGGACCAGGCTGAGCACACCAAGATCTTCCGCGAGGTGGGAGACATCATGGTCGAGCAGAACCAGGCCATCCCGCTGCTGTGGATACCCACCGTCGTCATCTACAACCCGGACGTCGTCTCGGAGTGGGTGTTCCCCGGCAGCATGATCGCCCTGTACAGCCACTTCGACAACGTGAAGGCAGCCGGCTAACCGCCACAATTTCGAGGCGCAAGAGAGGGGGGCCGGGCGGCTCCCCTCTCTTTGTTTGCCCTGAAGCCGCAATGCGCGAACAAGGGCAACAGGCGGTGCTCGGGCCATTGACAGGAACGAAGATTCAAACTAGTCTGATAACTAGTCACCACCCCTGGTTGGAGGGATCTCGGCATGAGCAAGCAATGGCCGGTTCAGGACGCCAAGGCCAGGTTCAGCGAGCTGCTGGAAACGGCGCTTGCGCAAGGCCCCCAAGTCGTGACCAGGCGCGGCGTTGAGGTCGCCGTAATCGTCCCAATCGAGCATTGGCGGCGCATCGAAGGCCTGGCGCGCCCCAGCCTGAAGGACCTCCTCCTCTCGCCCGGCGCCCGCACGGACACCCTGACGCCGCCGCGCGGGCGGCTCCGCCACAGGCATCACGCGGCGGTCCGGTAGCCGCATGTTCCTCCTCGACACCAACGTGGTCTCGGAGCTCCGCCGGGTGCGTCCCCACGGCGCAGTTCTGGCGTGGATTGCGGACGTGCCGGACGAGCAGCTCTTCATCTCCGCTGTCACCGCGGGTGAGATTCAGGCGGGAATTGAGATCACCCGCGGGCAGGACGAGCCGAAGGCGCGTGAGTTGGAAGCGTGGCTGGACAACGTCCTCGCCTCGTACGGCGTCCTGCCCATGGATACCCACGCCTTCAGGGAGTGGGGCACGCTCATGCACGGGAAGTCGGACACCCTTTCTGAGGATGCCATGATAGCCGCGACCGCCCTCGTGCATCGATTGACGGTGGTCACACGCAATGGGAGCGATTTCGCGCAGTTTGGCGTCGGTGTGCTGGACCCCTTCGAGCGGACGTAGCTCCCTAGTAGAACGGCCGCTCACGCGAGTGGAGCGGCGGCTGCGATTGCTTCTTCCGCCGTTCGACCATCCCTTTCCAGACGCCCAGCACGAGCCCTATGCCCGCGCCGATGGCGATGCCGAACCCGCCGAGAAACGTCATCACCCAGAACATGAAGATGCCGAACGCCACGACCGTCGCGCCGGCCAGCGTTCCGCCGAGCGCCCACCAGATTACGCTCATCCCCTACGCCTCCCGTGGACCCTCGAGGCCGAGAATCACCGCTGCACCTGCCGGAGCTTCGGGTCGAGACGGTCGCGGAGCCAGTCGCCGAACAGGTTCAGCGACAGCACAGTCAGGAAGATGCCGAGGCCCGGGATGATGGCCACCCACCACGCCACGGCAAGGTAGTTGCGCCCGTCGGCCACCATGACGCCCCACGCCGGTGTCGGTCGTGGTATGCCGACGCCAAGGAAGCTCAGCGTCGACTCCAGGATGATGACGACGCCCACCTCCAGCGTCGCCAGCACGATGAGCGTGTTGGCAACGTTCGGCAGGATGTGCTTGAAGATGATGCGCGGCGTCGAACACCCCGAGACGCGGGCGCGCGCCACAAAGTCCATGTTTCGCAGCGACAGCGTCTCCGCGCGGATCAGCCGCGTATACCGGTTCCACAGGAATATCGCAATGACGGCAATGGCGACGAACACACTCTGCCCAAAGATGCTCACGAAGATGAGCGCCATGAGAATGGCCGGAATGGACGCCTTGATGTCCACGATCCGCTGGACCACGTGGTCGACCCAGCCGCCGTACCAGCCGGACACCAGCCCCAGCGTGGTCCCGACGGTGGCAGAGATGAGCAGCGCCGTCAGCGAGACGAAAAGCGCGATGCGGGACCCGTAGATCAGGCGGCTCAGCTGGTCGCGGCCCTGCCGGTCGGTGCCGAGGATGTGCTCCCAGCTGCCCTCGGCGTCCCACACCGGCGGGGCCAGCCGCCGCGTCAGGTCGCCGTCCAGCGGGTCGTGCGGCGCGATGATGGGCGCGAAGAGGCCCGGGATGACCAGCACCACCAGCAGGATGAAGACCCACAACAACGGCAGGCTGCGCAGGAACTCCATCGTCCGTTGGAAGCTGGACTGCGTCCGCTCCATGGCGCCGGCCTGGGTCCTGTCGGCATATGAGGCCATTCGGCTCTTCCTCCGGCCGCTACCGGCTTATTCGCGTGAATCGAATGCGCGGGTCCGCGTACACGTAGGCGATGTCCGTGACCAGGTGCATGAGGATGAGAATGGTCGAGCCCATGAGCGCGAGCGCCTGCACGACGTGGTAGTCCCGCGCGTTGATGGCCTGGATGGCGAGCTGCCCCATCCCCGGCCACGCGAAGATGGTCTCCACGACGATGGACCCCGAAACCAGCTGCGCGATGATGACGCTCATGAACGTCAGCGGCACGATGGCGGCATTCCGGAAGGCGTGCTTCCAGATGATCTTCCATTCCGGCAGCCCCTTGATCCGCGCCAGCTTCACGTACTCGGAGTCCAACTGGTTCAGCATCGCCGACCGCATCAGGCGCAGCGTCGCCGCGCTGGGCAGCGCCAGCACGATGACCGGGAGCACAAGGTGCTCGATGCCCCCCTTCCCCGACGTCGGCAGCCATCCCAGCGTCACGGCGAAGACCCAGATCAGGATGATCGCGATCCAGAAGTCGGGCGTCGCCTGTCCGACGATGGCAAGCGACTTGCCGCCGTAGTCGAATGGCGAGTCCCGCTTGACCGCCGTGAAGACGCCAATGGCTATCGACAACGGGAAGCTGATCGCCGTCGCTAGCCCGCCCAACAGCAGCGTGTTGGGCAGCCGCTTCGCGATGAGCTCGCCGGCGGTGGCGTCGAAGCTGAAGGACGGCCCGAACTCGAACTGGAGCACGTTGCGCATGTACGTGAAATACTGGAAGGCTAGCGGACGATCGAGGCCCCACAGCTCGAGGACGTACTGCGCGGTCTCCTCGTCGTCCTCCTCGCTGAGCAGGTTGTCCAGCGGGTCGCCCGAAAGTCGAACGAGCGAGAAGATGATGATGGTCACGCCAAAGAAGGCGATGAGTCCGTGGAAGAGCCGTATGAGGATGTATCGCTGCACACCGGCCCCCGTTCAATTCGAATCTGTACCAAGTGTGCGCAACATAGTTGTCGCGAATGACAGTGTCAAGCAGCGCGGCCCTTGCTGGAGGCTGCCGCGGCCGCTACCTCTGCTGCCGCGGGCGGATAAGCCGCGTCGGCGTGTCCGCAATGTAACCCGAGAGGTTCAGCGCGGTATGGATGAGGCCGATGTGCGAGTACGCCTGCGGGAAGTTGCCGAGCTGCCGGTTCTCCGCCGGGTCGAACATCTCCGCGAACAGGCCGAGGTGGTTGGCGCACCGCGTGATCATCTCGTGGAAGTAGTCGAAGGCCTTGTCCGTCTGCCCCGTGTAGATCAGGTTGCCCATGAGCCAGAAGCTCAGCAGCGTGAAGGCGCCCTCGGGCTGCGCTTCCAGCCCGTCGTCCGTCTCCTCCGGGATGTAGCGCCACACAAGCGGCCCGTCGGCCAGCTCCCGCTCGATGGCGTCGACGTTGAGCCGCACGCGAGGGTCCTCGCGGGGGATGAGGCTGAAGAAGGGGATGGCCAGGTTGGAGGCGTCCAGGGCGTCACTGCCGTAGTGTTGCCGGAACGCCCCCTTGGCCTCGGTCCAGCCGAGGTCCAGCACCTCTGTCTTGATGTTGAACGCCACCTGCGCCCACCGTCGGTAGTGGCGCCGGTGCCCGACGGCCGCCGCGATGTACGCCGCCGTGTCCAGCGCCGTCCAGCACAGCACCTTCGAGTACACGAAGTGCTGCTGCTCCCCGCGCACCTCCCAGACGCCCCGGTCGCGCCGCTGCCAGTTTGCGATGACCGTTTCCGCCAGCGAGTCCACCAGCTCCCACGCCTCCTCCGGGATCTCCCCGTGCAGCAGGAGCAGCGAGTGTATCGTCGCGATGACCTCGCCGAAGACGTCCATCTGCAGGTGCTCGGCCGCGCCGTTCCCAATGCGCACCGGCCGTGAGTCCTCGTACCCCCGAAGGTGGTCGAGAATCTGCTCCTTCAGCGACGACGACTGGGTGATGCCATACACGATGCGCGTCCTGCGCGTGTTCAGCTGGCACTGCTCCAGCAGCCACCGGATGTAGTGGTCGGCGCCGTAGACGTCGCCAAGCCGGTAGAGGATGTCGACGGTGAAGCTGGTGTCGCGGAGCCACGAGTAGCGGTAGTCCCAGTTTCGCGACCCGCCGATGGTCTCCGGCAGGCTCGTCGTCGGGGCCGCGACAATGGCGCCGGTGCCCCGGTACATCATCAGGTGCAGCAGCAGGAAGGAGCGCACCACCTGCTCGCGCCACAGGCCCTGGTAGTGCATCCCCGCGACCAGCTCCTGCCAGTAGCGCAGCGTCAGCCGCAGTTTCTCCTGCGTGCGATACCGCTCCAGTCCGATGGGGCGCCCGTTGCCGTACGCCATCACAAAGGTGGCGGTCTCGCCCTGCGACAGCGTGAAGACGCCCGAGACGCCGTCGTCGTTCACCCGCAGCGGCACGTCGGCCAGCAGCGTCATCCTCTGCCGGCCGCCCTGTGCCTCTACCGCGGTGCCGTTGCCGTTGC
This sequence comes from uncultured Dehalococcoidia bacterium, assembly GCA_964499855.1. Lineage (GTDB taxonomy): Bacteria > Chloroflexota > Dehalococcoidia > Lucifugimonadales > UBA1127 > UBA1127. Next base: position 8,855 of record CAZCPU010000017.1, read on the forward strand.
TGCGAATCGCCCTGAACGACGGGACGGTCCGCGCGTAGTCGTGCCGTGGCTCGTAGTCGCAGCGGACCTCGACGCTCCCCGCCGAGCACGTGACGATGCGGTGGATTTCCGGCGGCTCCGTAGGGTCCGTGTCCGGCTTGCCGTCCCTGTCGCTGTCGCGGATGGGCATGAAGTCGGTGATGGATACCACGCCGGTGGGCGTGGAAAAGGCGGTCTCCAGCACGTTCGTGTCCTGCACGTAGGTCTGAATGGCGCTGGAATACGTGCCGGCGGGGCGGATGCGAAACCGTCCGCCGATGTCCTGGTCCAGGATGGCGGCAAAGACGCTGGGCGAGTCGAATCGGGGAAGGCAACACCAGTCGATGGAGCCGTCGGTGCCGACGAGCGCCGCCGAGGACATGTCGCCGATGAGGCCGTAATCGTACAAAGTCTCTTCTTGCTCAAGTATCCAAGAGCTGAGTCACTCTAGCACTGCATAGCTATGCGGTGCAATGCCGCCAATAGCGAGCATGTGTCATGGCCGGGGCCTACTCGTCCTCCTCCATCGGCTGCACCTTGCCGAGGAAGACCTCCGTCAGGATGTTGGTCTCTCGCACGTCGTCCGGGGTGCCCTGGAACACGACGCGCCCGTTGTCGAGTATGTACGCCCGGTCCACGATGTCCAGGACGCCCTTGATGTTGTGCTCCACCACCATGATCATCGTGCCCAGCTGCTCGCTGATGAGGGACACGTTGAAGAACACGCTCGCGACGATGTTGGGCGCCAGGCCCAGCGTCGGTTCGTCAAGCAGCAGCACCTCCGGGTTGGCCATCAACCCGCGCCCCAGCGCGAGCATCTGCTGCTGCCCGCCCGACATCTGGCTCGCGAGGTCCTTCCGCTTGTCGGCCAGGACGGGGAAGAGGTCCAACACGGTGTCCATGCGCCGCCGTCGCTCGACCTTGTCGCGCAGGTAGGGGCAGCCCATCTCGAGGTTCTCCTCGATGGTCAGGTGCGTGAACAGCCGCCTGCCCTGCGGCACGAAGGAGATGCCGTGCTTGACGATCTCGTGCGTGGCCGTGGTCAGCGGCGCGTTGCGCCAGTACACGTGGCCCTCGGTCACGGGCGCGAGGCCCATGATCGCCTTCAGCACCGTCGACTTGCCGGCGCCGTTCGGGCCCATGACGGCAACCACCTCGCCCCTGCGAATGCCCAACGACGCGTGCTCCAGGGCAACGACGGCCCCGTAGTGTACGGACACGCCGTCCATCTCCAGCAAGTACGGCTCGGCCGGCGCGCCGTTCGCCGCCTCGGCCTGCCCCTGTGATTCGCGCTCTTCCGTCATGTGTATCCGTCCAGAGAGACCCGGTTACGCGCCCAGATACGCCTCGATCACCTCTTGCCGCGCGAGCACCTCTTCCACGTCGCCCTCGACCAGCAGCTCGCCGCTGTCCATGACGATCAGGTGGTCCGAGAGCTCCCGCACGATCTCCATGTTGTGCGAGACGAAAAGGATGCTCTTCTCCCTCGCGCGGAGCTGCTTCAGGATGTCCTTCACCCGCACCAGCATCTGCGGGAAGAGCCCCGCGAAGGGCTCGTCGAAGAGGTAGACGCTGACGTCGAGCGCCATCGCCCGGGCCATTTCGAGGAGCTTACGCTGGCCGTAGGAGAGGTCCTCCGCCAGCGCGTCCCGCTTGTCCCACATGCCCACGTCGCGCAGCGCCTGCTCCGCCCGCTGCCGGTGCTCCGCCTTGCTCCGCTGGAAGAGGGACGCCCACAGCCGCCGCTCCGTCAGCACCACCATGATGTTGTCCATCACGCTGATCTGGTTGAAGAGGCGCACGTCCTGGAACGTCCGCGTGATGCCGAGCCCCGGAGTCTCGTGCGGGTGTACCGTCCGCAGGCCGACGCCGTCGACGATGACCATGCCGCTGTCGAGCGGGAGGACGCCGCTCAGGATGTTGATGAGCGTCGACTTGCCGGATCCGTTGGGGCCGATGACGCACGTGATCTGCCCCCGCGGTATCGAGATCGAGAGCTCGTGCAGCGCCTGCACGCCGCCAAAGTTCTTGCTGACTCCGACGGTACCGAGCGCGTAGTGTCCCGCGTCCCTTGCCGGAATCTCGGTCATAGCCTGTACCTCCCCAGCAGCCCCTGCGGCCGGAAGAGCATGAGCAGCACCAGCATGACGCCCAGCACCACCTGCCGCGCCTGTCCAACGTACACGTCCGGCAGGAACGGCAGGAACCGCATGCCCTCCTCCAGCAGCACGAAGGTCATGGCCCCCAGCAGCGAGCCCCAGATGGTCGCCAGCCCGCCCAGGATGACGATGGACACCAGCAGGATGGACTCGAGCAGGATGAAGGAGTTGGGGTCGATGAACGACGTCCAGCTCGAGAACAGGCCCCCGGCCAGCGCCGCCATCATGGCGGAGATCACCCAGATGGCCAGCTTGTAGTGCGTCACCCGGTAGCCGAACACCGAGGCCGCCTGCTCGTCCTCCCGGATCGCCGTCAGCACCCGCCCGAACGAGGATGTCACGATGAACCACGCAAGCGCCGAGACGAGGGCCAGGCACGCGAGCGCCATGACGAGGAACTCCAGCTCGCCGTCCAGCACGCGCGTGCCGATCACCGGTCTCGCCACGTCGTGGATGCCGAACGCTCCGCGCGTGATGTCCCGCGCGTTGAGGAAGAGGTTGAAGGAGATGATCGCAAAGCCGAAGGAGACCAGCACGAAGACGTCGTCGCGGAACCGGTTGAACACCACGCCCACCACCAGCGCCGTCACCCCCGCGAGCGCGATGCCGACGGGCAGCGCCGCGAAGAAGGGCAGCTCGTACGTCGGGATCCCCTCCGTCCGCAGGATCGAGTAGTCGGTGGTCGACGTCAGCACCGCCACGCTGTACGCGCCGACGCCGAAGAAGCCGATGTGCGCCACGGACAGCAGCCCGGTGAAGCCAATGACGAGGTTCAGGCTCACCGCAAGGATCGCCCAGATGGCGAAGACCGTGCCGATCGTGATCGCGAACCCGACGCCCTGCCACAGCACGAACCCCACCACCCATACGAGCACGATGATGTTCGCCCACAGCTCGACGTTGCCGTTGGCGAGCCGCGGGATCAGCCCGCGCTTGCGCCGCTCTTCAGTTGCCCCGGGCGTCGTGTTCGTTGCCATTCCGCTACTTTCTTGGCAGCAGGCCCCTCGGCCAGAACGAGAGGAAGAGGATGAGCACCACGAAGGAGATCACGTCCTTCCACTCGCCCGCCAGGTCCCAGATGCCGAACTGTTCCACCATGCCAAGCGCGAAGCCTCCGACCAGCGCGCCGTACAGGTTGCCGATGCCCCCGACGACCGACGCAATCCACCCCTTCAGCAGGAGCAGCAGGCCCATGCGCGGCTGAATCGCCGTGTCGTGCCCGCTCAGGATGCCCGCCATCGCGGCGAAGGCCGCGCCGATGAAGAACACGATGGCGATGACCACCGTGGTGTTGATGCCCACCACCTTGGACACGTCCTCGTCGTCGCCGATGGCGCGCACGGAGCGCCCGAACGACGTCCGCTGCAGCAGCCACAGCAGCCCCGCGAACCCCGCCAGCGACACGCCCACCGTGAAGAAGTTGAACCCCTTGATGTTGCCGCCCGCCACCTCCAGCGGCGCGCTCCCGAAGACGTCGGGCAGCGGGCGCGGCGCGCTCTCGAAGACGATGGTGATGGCCGCGCTGATCGCCAGCAGGATGCCCATCGACGCCACCAGCATGATCAGGGGCGAGCGGGCGCGCTGCCGGAGCGTGACGTACAGGCCCCGGTACAGCCCCATCCCGACGCACCCGGCAAGCAGGCAGGACACCGCCCAGCTCAGGTAGAGCTTCGTCTCCGGCGTTCCCGCGATGAGCGCCGCCGCCGCGACGCCTACGGCCAGCCCGGCGCCGGCGGCAACGTACGTCGCGGTCCGGCTTCCCTCGAAGCCAATGAGCCGCTGGAGCGCCTCGCGCACACCGAGCCCCACCACGGCGCCGATCGCCAGCCCTGCCACGGGGCCGAAGAGGAGGTGGATGTTGCCGGTGTAGGTGAACACTAGCCCGGCGTAGACGCCGACCGCGGCGCCCGCGGCCCCGACGATTCCGTACATCGTCCGCCTGGTCACGCGCTCGCGCAGCCGCGGCCAGAGGATCTCGTACAGCGCCCACGCCACGACGCCGGCGACCACCGCCGCGAAGAGTGCGTTGACGACGGGGTTCTGCACCTGGTACAGCCCGCCGATCGCTTCCTTGGAGCGCAGGTAGAAGACGCCGTAGGCGCCCAGTGCGGCGGCGGCCCCGTAGTACAGGTCGAAAAACCAGACGGTGCTATAGACGAGCGTGAAGCCCATGGCGAGCAGCGCGTAGACCGCGCCCACGGAGAGGCCGTTGAAGGCGAATTGGACGGACTGCGAGGGGGATTCCGTGATTTTCCACGCGAGATATGCGACGGCCAACGTCGCCAGGGCGATGGCGAGGACGTTGCCTTGGCGGCTTCCCGCCGCTATGAGGCGTCGCACGTGTCCGCACCCCGCGTTTCAGAATGCGGGAGGGGATGAAGACCGCCCCAACCGGCAATGGCCGGAGAGCGTCTCCATCCCCGCCACTTGGTGCTAGAGAATTGGCGCCGGGCCCAACACCTTGTAACCCTGGTTGTCGTCGCTGCGCTCATTGACCGGCAGCACCTCGATGACGACGTTGGAAAGGCCCACAACCTCGCCCTTCTCGTCGAAGCTGTAGTTCTCGCCGATGGTGCCGCTCCAGGTGATGTCGTACAGGCAGTCGCGCATGCCGTCGGCGTCCTGGTCGTCCTCGGTCTGCTTGAGGCACTCCGCCGTGATGTACACGTCGTCATACGCGGAGCCCAGGTACCACTGGAGCGTCACGTAGTCGTACTTCTCCCGGAACTTGTTGACCACCTCGGTTGCCCGGGTGTTGTTCGGGTCGAGTTCCGTGATGATGGCCTTGACGCCGGTGGCCGCGTCACCGGCCACTTCCAGCGCGGTGGTGCCAACCACCACGATGTCGCCGTAAATGGGCCCCTCGTACCCAAGCTCACGGGCCTGCTTCACGATCGTGCCGCCGGTGAACTCGGCCTGCGCGGCCACCAGCAGCGCGTCCGGGTCGTCGGCCAGGAGCTTTGTGAGCTGGCTGCGGAAGTCGGTGACGTCGGAGGGGAAGCTCTCCTCTGAGGTCACCGTACCGCCGAGCTCGAGGAACCGGTCGGTCGAGGCGGTCCGCACGCCCTCCGCGTAGTCCGTGGATTCCGCGATGGAGGCGATGGTGCGTATGCCGTCGGACCACATGGTGTTGCCCATGTCGATGCCCAGCTGCGCGTCGTTCAGCGACGTGCGGAAGATGTAGTCGCCCGCCTCCGCTATGTCCGGGTTGGTCGCCAGCCCGGAGAACATGATCACGCCGTCCGCCTCGGCAAGCGGCGCCGCGCCCAGCATCGCCCCGCTGCAGGACGTCCCAAGGATGATCTTGATGTCGTCCACGTCCGTGAGCTTGTTGTACGCGGTGATGGCGTCCTGGGCGTTGCACTTGGAGTCCTCAACCACCAGCTCGAGCATCTTGCCGTTGATGCCGCCCGCCGCGTTGATTTCCTCCACCGCCAGTTGCTTGGCCTGGTTCGCGACGGTCCCGTAGGTCTCGCCGGGGCCGGTGAGCGACTCCATCACGCCGATCCGGTACGTGTCGCTGTCATCCCCGTCACATGCGACGACGCCTAACGCCAATACCGGCAACAGGACAAACAGGAGAATGGCTCTTGTGGAAAGCGTTCTCATATCCACCTCCTAATCTCATCTCACTTGCTCCCCGACCCATCGCCGGGCTGGACCCCCATGCAGGGGTGAAAACAGTATGCCCCTACATTGCGCTTTCTTCAAGGCTCACCGAGAACAATTTGCCGCGTCTCCAATCGGGAAAGAAAGTCCCTGCGCGAACGGCATCCGATTCGAAGCATACTTTGGCGCGTTGTTTCTAGACCATTTAGACGCCGGTTGATATGCCTGTGCCATTGAAATAGTAGTGTTGCTTTACGTGGGGTATCCGTGCAAGGATGAATGCGATTGCTGGTGACGGAGCTTAGGCGGCAATGACACGAATTGCTTGGCAGTGCGGGGGGTGACGAGGAGATGATGGCTAACGGCCGCGTGATTGCGATGGTAGCTCTCGCACTCATTCTCGCTGTCCTGACGCTCGCTTGCGCCGCCGCGGAGCCGGTGCGCCTTGCGACCGATGGCGAGTACCACCCCTTCAACTTCGTCAACGACGCAGGCGAAGTCGACGGACTCGAGCGCGAAATGGGCGATGAGCTCTGCCGCCGGGCGGAGCTTGAGTGCGAGTGGGTCATCAATGAATGGGACACCATGATCCCCCACCTTCGCGCCGAGGACTTCGACGCCATCGTCGCGGGAATGAGCATCACGGCCGAGCGCGACGAACGGATCGACTTCACCGAGCCCTATTACCCGCCCACGCCCTCCGTGTATCTGGCCAAAGCGGGCGCCGGTGACGAGGCCGTAGACGGCGTTCTGGGCGCGCAGGCCGATACGATTCACTCCGACTACTTCCTGGACTCCGGCACATTCTTCAAGTCGTTCGGGGAGGCGCAGGCCCCGGTCGACGCCGTCCTGAGCGGCGAGGTCGACGCCATCCTCGTCGACCACGCGTTTGCCGTGGAGAAGGTTGCGGAGTTCAGCGGGCAGCTGGCCATCGTCGGCCCGGATGTCCCGCTGGACCGCGGCATCGGCATCGGCGTCCGCACCGACAGCGAGCTCAAAGCCAAGCTCGACGAGGCCATCGCGTCCATGAAGGCGGACGGCACGCTCAACGCGCTCATCCTCAAGTGGGTGGGTGACGACGCCGCGACGTTCTAGGCGCTGATTGACCTCAGGGGGCCCGGGCCCTAACCCTTGACTCGCTACGCCGTTACAGGTCAATAGAATGCGCTTAATGACGGTGCCGGAGCAATTGTGCTACGCTAATTGGTGGAATAATTCACAAACCTGCCAGGCCCTCCCCCTTTCCGAGGCGCCACCCTTCACAGCAGGCCCTCACCAGAGGGCAGAAGAGGAGCAACCCAGGTGACATTCCTCACGGCTATCGCCCTGCGCCGCCCGACAGTCGCCATCCTTGCCATCATCATCGTCCTCGCGTCCGGCATAGGCGCCTACCGCGCCCTACAGGTCGAGCTCTTCCCGCAGATCGAGTTCCCCCTCGTCACCGTCTTCATCACGTATCCGTCCGCCGACCCTGAGGCCGTCGTCCGCGACGTCACCGGGCCCATCGAGCGCGCCATCGCCGGCGCGGACGGCCTTGAGGCCGTCCAGTCCAACTCCTCCGAGGGCCGCGCCGCCATTTTCGTGACGTACCGCTACGGCACCGACATGGCCGCCGCCGAGACCCAGGTCCAGAACGCCGTGAGCGGCCTGTCATTCCCCCCCGGCGCGGAGGAGCCCGTCGTCGGGCGCTTCAACCCGGAGGAGATACCCGTCGTGCAGTTTGGCGTCGTGTCAGACCGGCCCCTCGCGGAGGTCCAGTCCCTCGTCGAGGACCTCCTGGTCCCCGAGCTCGAGAAGATCGAGGGCGTCTTGCGGATCGACCTTGATGGCGGCGTGGAGCGCAGGGTGTCCGTCATGGCCGACCTCGCGAAGATGTCGGCCAACGGCGTGACCCTGGACCAGGTTTCCACCGCCCTCCGGGAGAACAACGTCTCCCTGCCCGCCGGCCTCCTCTTCCAGGGCGGCCAGGCCGTCATCGCAAAGACAACCCACTCCATAGACTCGGTCGATGACCTCCGCAACCTCGCCGTCGCCAGCAACGACGACGGCCCCGTCCGGCTCTCCGACGTCGCGACGGTCACCTTCGGCGATGGCCGCCAGACCAGCATTACGCGGGTCAACGGCCAGCCCGGCGTGGCCGTCTACGTCACCAAGGACGCCGACGCCAACACCCTCGACGTGACCACCGCCGTCAATGAGATCCTCGAAAGCGACAACGGCCTTCCGGGCGACGTCGAGGTCATCGTCGTCAACGACCAGGGCCCGGACATCCAGCGGCAGATAGACAACCTCGTCCGCGAGGGCACGTTCGGCTTCCTCTTCGCCGTCTCCGTCGTGTTCGCCTTCATGCTGACCATTCGCCCCACCTTCATTCGCGGCCTCTTCACAACCATCCGCCCGACGCTGGTCATAGGCCTCTCCATACCCCTCAGCGTGTTCACCGGCATTCTGCTGATGTTCTGGCAGGACATGACCCTCAACTTCATGACCCTCGGCGGCCTCGCCATCTCCGTCGGCCGCGTCGTTGACGACTCCATCGTCGTGCTCGAGAACGTCTACCGCCACATCCAGGGCGGCCGCGAGCGGTGGCGCGCGGCCCTCGAGGCCACGGCCGAGGTGGGGCCCGCAATCTTCGCGTCGACGATGACCACCGTCGTCGTCTTCGTCCCTCTCGCCTTCATCGAGGGCCTCGTGGGCGCCTTCTTCCTCCCCTTCGCGCTCACCGTCACCTTCGCCCTGCTGGCGTCGCTGCTGGTCGCGCTCACCGCGGTGCCCGTCCTCGGTGCGCTCCTGCTGCGGCCCGGTGACCTTCCCGAGGGCGCCGGCGACGAGGGCGACATCCCCATGCAGGAGACCGCTCTCCAGCGCCTCTACCTGCGCATCCTTCGCTGGGTGCTCGGCCACCGCGCCGTGACCCTGCTCGCTGCCGCCGTCATAACCTTCGGCAGCCTTGGCCTCCTCTCCGTCATCCCCATCAACCTCTTCGGCGGCGGCGGCGACCGGTTCCTGCAGATCGAGCTCAGCCTTCCGCCCAGCGCCGACGTCCAGCAGACGATCGATGCGACGACCGAGGTCGAAGCCCGCCTCGAGGGGATCTCGGAGGTCTACAGCGCCAGTATCGGCGGCACGGACTTCGACTTCGGCGGCGGTCCTGCGGGCCTGCAGCAGGCCAGGTTCTTCGCCCTGCTCTCCGACGATGCTCCCGAGGACATTTCCGAGACGCTGCGGGAGGAGCTCGCCCAGCCCGGCCAGACCGTGCGCGTCTCCGAGGTTTCCGCCGGCCCACCCACAGGCGGCGTCGACATTGCCGTGACCGGCCCGAACTACGACGACATCGCCGTGGTCACCCGCGAGCTTGCGGACTCCATCGGCTCCATCGAGGGCATCGTCAACCTGGAGAGCAACGTCACGCAGGCGCGCCCGGAGCTTGCCGTGCAGGTCGACCCGGAGAAGGCCGCGGCCATCGGGCTGACGACGCAGCAGGTGGGCACCCAGCTGAACAAGTTCCTCATCGGCGAGCAGGTCACCTCCATCGACGTCGACGGGGAGCCCGTGGACGTCTACCTCTCCGGCGACATCTTCGCCGCCGGGGGCTCGCAGGGCTTGGCCGCGCTCCAGATCGTGGGTCCCGGCGGCTCGGCGTCCCTGATCGAGCTGGCGACCCCGGAGCTCCGGGAGGGCCCCGTCACCATCAGCCGCACGGACGGCCAGCGTTCCGCCAGCATCACCGCCGAAATCGTCTCGGACGACACGCAGGCCGTCGGCATCCTCGTGGACGAGAAGATCGACGCCATCAATCTGCCGCCTGGGGTCACGGTCGAGAGCGGCGGGGTCTTCGCGGACATCGAAGAGGGCTTCCAGGCCATCTTCATCTCCATGGGTGTCGGCATCGTGCTGGTCTACCTGGTCATGGTGGCCAGCCTCGGCAGCCTCCGGAACCCATTCATCATCGTGCTCACGCTGCCGCTGGCCCTCGTCGGCGTCATGGCGTCGCTGGCCATCACGGACCGGGCCCTCGGGCTCGCGGCCATGATGGGCATCCTGCTGCTCATCGGCATCGTCGTCACCAACGCCATCGTCTTCATCTCCTTCGTCGAGCAGCAGCGCGCCCGCGGCCTCGCCGTCTACGACGCCCTCATCTCCGGCGCCCGCGTCCGGCTCCGCCCCATCCTCATGACCGCCATCACGACGAGCTTCGCCCTCCTCCCCCTCGCCGTCGAGTCGGAGGGCGGGGGCATCATCAGCGCCGAGCTCGCGACGGTCGTCATCGGCGGTCTCACCAGCTCGACGGCCCTGACGCTGCTGGTGCTGCCCATCATGTACATGCTCTTCAACGACAGCATCCCGCGCCTCGCCGGCCGCATCCTCCGCCGCGCCCCCGCCGCCCCGCCCATCGCCGCCCCCGAGCCCGCAACGGACGGCTAGCCACGATTGCCCAAAACCAGGCGAGCGCCCCCTGCGGAAACAGGAGGCGCTCGCCATGCGTCCAAGTCGTGGGGCTCCGGCGCCCCGCGTCACCCTAGAACAGGTCCACCATCCGCCGCCGCAGCGCAATGTGCACCGCTGACAGCGCTATCGCGCCGATCACGACGAACAGCACCGCCGACCACGTCCAGTCCTCCATGACCAGGCCCAACGCCGTTCCCGCCGCTGGCGGGTGCTCCATTCTCGTCAGCACCATCAGCAAAATACACAGCCCCATCGCCACCGCGCCCAGAGCGTCCACGCCCAGGTGAGTCCTGGAGTACAGCCCGCCGCCGACAAAGTCCGTCAGGTGCAGCAGGAAGAAAACCGTGCCAATTCCCAGCGCGATGGCATGTCCGCCAAGCACCCGCCGCGGGCCCGCCGCCCGGCTCCGAGGCATGATGAACACGATGAACACCGTGGACGCGATGGCCACGACCACCACGAGGTTTTCCGTCAGCAGGTCCAACGACATCAGGATCACCATCAGCGCCAGTGTCGCCAGACCGCATTGAAAGAGGATATTCGCCCCGGACCGTCGCACCCGGCGGTCGAACAGCCGCGATTCGTACTTCAGGCCTCTGGAGAGCCTTTGCCGCTCATGGACGCGAACCACGGGGATCTGAGTCCTCGTCTTGTGGTTTGGGCATCTCCCTGCCCCCTCTGCGCCGCCGTTGCGGCCTGATGCGGACAGGTTGTTGTGCCGGCGTTGATTGCAGCGCCGCTGCTGAAATTGTAAGTCGGGCCGTATCCTTATGTCAAAGCAGAGGACTGCCACCGCGTCGTAACGGATGAGCAACTGGCCTTCATCATCAAGTATGATGGGAACTACCGCATAGGTCGGCGCGGCGCGGCAATCGACGGGGACCATGAAGTACAGGAACCATGCAGAAAGCATTGCACATACGGACGACGGTACAGCCGGGCGGCAGGATTGTGATCGAGGACCAGGAGCTTCAAGCGGGTGAGAACGTGGACGTGGTTGTCAGCCGGCCCTCTGCGTCGGAACGACGGTCAATCATTGACATCCTGGAAGAAGCGCCGGGCGGTCTGGTCTTCAGGACGGCGGCGGATGTAGCGGCCTACTTGAAGGAAGAGAAGGAAGCATGGGGCCGTTGATACTGCCCGCCGGCGGGCCGGTCTGCATTGATGCCAATGTAATCATCTAAAGCGTAGAACGCGTTGAGCCGTATCGCACACTGCTGGCCCTTTGTGGGTAGAGGCCAAAGCGGGCCGGTTCACCCTCGCGGGCAGCGAGCTCGTTGTACTGGAAACGCTGATCAAACCGCTGAGAGAAGGCAATGCTCGCCTGGAGACGCTGTTCCGGTCCGTCTTCGCCGCTGCGGAGTTGGATCTCATCCCCGCTACAGTGGCAATTTGGGAAGACGCTGCCCGCATCCGTGCCGGGACGGGCTTGGCGACATCCGACGCGCTTCACGCAGCGACGGCTCTCAGCGTTGGCTGCGCGCTGTTCGTCACCAACGACACAGACTTCCGCCGTGTCCCGGGCTTGTCCAGTGTCGTCCTGGACGATATCCTTGCAGAGGAGGGCCGGGTGTGATGCCCGCCCTCCAAGAGTCCCTTCCCCCGCTCGCGGGGGAAGGTTAGGATGGGGGCGCTCGCCGCCAACCACTCCCGCCGTACCGGCCACTTGCTCTCGCCCCGACCGGCATTCCAGCGAAAGCCCAGCCGCGTACCCCCTCAGTCCCCCTCCACCCGCAGGTCCGGCAGCCAGTTGAGCCACTTCGGCAGGTACCAGTTCCCCCGGCCCAGCACCTCCATGCTCGCCGGCACCAGGATGGAGCGCACCAGCGTCGCGTCGAGCAGCACCGCCACCGCGAGCCCGAAGCCCATGAGCTGGTTCACCACCGTGTCGCCGGACGCGAACGCCCCGAACACCACCACCATGATGAGCGCCGCCCCGGTGATCAGCCCCGCCGTCGAGCGCAAACCGTAGGCGACGGCCTCGGTGTTGTTGCCGGTCTCGTCGTACCGCTCCCGTATGCGGCTCAGCAGGAAGACGTGGTAGTCCATCGACAGCCCGAACAGGATGGTGAACAGGAACAGCGGCAGCCACGCGTCGATGACGTCCGCCTGCTGGAAGCCGAAGAAGCCCGTCAGGAACCCCTTCTGGAAGACCAGCACCAGCAGTCCGTAGGTCGCGCCCACCGACAGCAGGTTCATGATGATGGCCTTCAGCGGGATGACGATGGAACGGAACACCATCATCAGGATGACGAAGCTCAGCCCCAGCACGAACACGAAGACAATCGGCGTGTACACCCCAACGATGTCGTAGAAGTCCGTGACCTCCGCCGTCAGGCCGGTCACGAGGACCTCGACGTCCACGCCCTCGAACGCCGGCGCGACGATGTCGCTGCGAAGGCGCCGCATCTCTTCCGCCGCCTCCGGGCTCGCCGTCTTGCCCGGGTACGGCACCGTCAGCAGCGCGAGGTCCCCCGCGTCGTTGACCTCCAGCGGGTTCGGCGGCACCGGGAAACCGTCGTCCGCGATGAGCGCCGCCTGCAGCCGCTCGATGGCCCCCATGACCGCCGGGTCGCCGATGTCGCCGGATATCACGATCTCCGCGGGCGTCAGGAACCCGGCCGGGTTCACCTCGCCAAGGGAAAACTCCTCCTCGAACACCAGGAAGGCCTGCTTGGTCTCCGCCTTGTCCGGGTAGGAGTTGACGTCGTTCAGCCCGGTGCGGATGTCGAGATAGAAAGCTGCGAGCACGAGCATCGGCACCCCGACTAGCAGGATGCTGACCACCGGCATCTTGGTGACGATGCGCGTGATGGTGTCCCAGAATCCATGCTCGTTCTCCTCCGGGCTCTTGAGGGAGAACCGCTTCAGGAATCCGATGGACAGGAGGTCGATGCGGTGTCCCAGCAGCGTGAGCACCGCCGGCAGCAGCGTCAGCGTCGCCGCCAGCGTCGCGACGACGACGAGGATCGCCCCGAGCGCCAGCGACTGGTAGAAGGACGCCGGCACGATGAGCAACCCGAGCAGCGCGAGCACCACCGTCGCGCCGCTGAACAGCACCGTGCGGTTGGCCGTGTCCCCCGTCCGCACGACGGCCTCCTTCGGCGAGAGCCCGTGCAGCAGCTCCTCCTTGAACCGCGACACGATGACCAGCGAGTAGTCGATGCCCACCGCCAGCCCCAGCATGACCACCATCACGGTCACGAAGAAGAGCAGTGGGGACGCCTGGCCGATGACGGCGACCACCGCCAGCGCCACCAGGATGGAGATGATGGCCAGCCCCAGCGGCAGCAGCGTCGCAACCACCGCGCCGAACAGGAGCAGCAGCACCAGCAGCGCCACCGGCACGCCGAAACGCTCGCCCTGCTGCAGGTCCTGCTCGGAGAGCTCGTTGTTCTCGTACGCCGTGCTCGCCGACCCGCCGATGAGCACGCGGAACCCGTCCACCCCGTTCAGCTCCTCGACGACGTGCAGGACCTCCGCCACGTTGTCCGTCGCCTCCTCGGCGTCGCCCGCCATCGTGTAGTGCATCAGCACGGTGTTCCGCGCGGGCGAGACCAGGATGGCCAGCAGCTGCTGCGCCTGCTGCGGGTCGGACAGCAGCGTCAGGAGCTGCTCCGCCTGCTCCGGCTCCGCCAGCAGCCCGGCCACCAGCTCCTCCTGCCCGGTCGCCGCGCCGAGCGTCTGCAGCTGCTGCATCTCCTCCGCCGAGAACGGCGGCGTGATGCCCAGCGACTGCAAGACCGCCGCGCCCTGCAGCACCTGGTCCGCCTGGTAGTAGTGGTACAGCAGAGGATTGTCGGCAAGTCCGCCTGAGATAATCTCCGTGCCAAGCGCGGAAATGCTCGTGTGCACCTCCTCCACCTTCGCGCGGAAGCCCTCGTCATCGACGGTCAGCGACGGCGACTGCACCACGACGATCTCCGCCAGCTTCTGCGGCCCGCGGAGCTTCTCCTCCAGCAGCGCGGCGCCTCGCTCCGACTCGTACTGCCCGCCCAGGCGCAGGTCCGTCGTCGTCGCGCTGGGCAGCAGCTCCCCCACGACGCCAAGGGCGACGACCAGCAGGATGACCCACACGGTGATGGTGCGGAGCGGGTGGTTGGCACACATGCGAGCGAGGGCGCCGGTCATGGTGGTCTTCCTCTCTTTCGGTTAAATCCGGATACCGCACTATGCTAACACAGGGCGACCACATCAAATGGCATCGTTCCCGCCTCTTGACAAAAGAACACATGTTCTATATCATCCGCTCACCCACTTCTGTGCGGGATTTCTCTTTTGGGGAGCGCCTGTGAGAGTCGCCTGCGTCGTCATCACCCACCTCCGCGCAAAGGTCGAGATGCGCCGCCATCCCCACCTCGCCGAGCGCCCCGTCGTCATCGTCGACCGCTCCCACGGCCGCCCCCTCGTCGTCGACCACTTCCCCGCCGCCGAGGGCGTCGCCGCCGGCATGACCCTCGAGCACGCCCTCTCCCTCCACGCCGGCGCCCTCACCATCGACGCCGACGAGCCCGCCTACCGCAAGGCCTTCCAGCAGGCCGTGACCGCCCTCCAGTCCATCAGCGACCGCGTCGAGGCCGGGGAGCTCGGCGAGGCCTACGTGCGGCTCGACGGCCTCCAGGAGATGTACCGCGGCGAGGCCCGCCTCGTCTGCTCCCTCGTCGACGCCCTGCCCGCCTACCTGCGCCCCCGCATGGGCGTCGCCGACGCCAAGTTCCCCGCCTTCGTCGCCGCGCTGTCCAGCGCGCCCGGCGGCGCGGCCCAGGTCCCCCCGGACGCCGCCGCCTTCCTCGCGCCGCACTCCGTCGACCTGCTCCCCCTCGACGCCGAGGACCGCCTGCGCATGCACCGCTTCGGCCTCCACACCATGGGCCACGTCGCCGCCATGCACCCCGACGCCTTCACGGCGCAGTTCGGCGCCGGGGGCCGCCGCGCGTGGGACCTCTGCCGCGGCGTCGATGACGACCCCGTCGTCCCGCTCCCGTGCGAGGAGTCCGTCACCGAGCACGCCGCCCTCCCCTTCGCCTCCACCTCCGTCGAGCTCCTCCTGACCGCCGTCGACACGCTGCTCAAGCGCGCCTACTCGCGCCCGCAGATGCAGGGCCGCTACGCCGGCCGCGCCGAGCTCGCCTGCATCCTAGAGCGCGCCGCGCCCTGGGAGCGCCCCGTCAACTTCAAGCAGCCCGTCGGCGCCTGGGAGCGCGCCTCCCTCCTCATGCGCCGCCAGCTCGAGACCGGCCTGCCCGAGGCCCCCGTCGAGGAGATGACCCTCTCCCTCGCCGGCATCACCGGCGAGGCCGGCGTGCAGTCCGGCCTCTTCCACGAGGTCAAGCGCGACCGCCGCGAGCGGATCCTGGAGGCCGAGCGGCAGATCCAGACCCGCACCAGCGGCGTCCAGGGCCTCTACCGCGTCGTCGACGTCGCGCCGTGGCACCCCGCGCCCGAGATGCGCGCCGTGCAGGTCCCCGTCGACCCCGCCGGCCGCGACGCCATGAAGCCCCTCGCCGAGCCCGTCTCCGTCGCCGTCCGCGAGGGCCCCGGCCGCGAGCCCGAGGCCGTCCGCCTCGGCAGGCAGTGGCACGACCTCGGCGGCGTAGAGGACCGCTGGAGCTTCGATCTCTGGTGGATGTCCCAGCCCGTGCGCCGCACCTACTACCGCGTCACCCGCCGGGACGGCGGACAGCTCATCCTCTTCCGGGACCAGCACGACGCATGCTGGTACCAGCAGTCCGCGTAGGCGCCCCCATGTCCGCCGGTTACGTGGAGCTCCACGCCAAGAGCTTCTACTCCTTTGGCGAGGGCGCCTCCCACGCACATGAGCTCCTGGCGCAGGCCCGCGAGTACGGCTACCCCGCCCTCGCGCTGACCGACGCCAACCTCTGCGGCGCCCTCGAGTTCGCCCGCCTCGCCCGCAGCCTCGGCGTGCAGCCCGTCACCGGCGGCGAGCTCACCCTGCGCGACGGCTCGCGCATCGTGCTCCTCGCCGAGACCCGCCGGGGCTACGCCAACCTCTCCCGCCTCTTCACCCTCGCCAACGCCGTCGACCGCCGCGAGCCACGCCTCGACCCCGCCTGCCTGGCCGAGCACGCCGAGGGGCTCGTCCTCCTCACCGGCGGCCGCGGCGGCCCCCTCGACGCGCTGCTCGCGCAGGGCCGCCACGCCGACGCCCGCGCCCTCCTCCGCGACTACCTGTCGTGGTTCGCCCCCGGCGCCGTCTACGTCGAGCTCCAGCAGAACTTCCTGCAGGGCGACACCCGCCGCTGCCGCGAGCTCGCCGTGCTCGCCGCCGCCGCGGACGCCCCCGTCGTCGCCACCAACGACGTCCACTACCACGCGCCCGGGCGCTACCGCCTGCAGCACGCCCTCGTCGCCGCCAAGCGCAACACCACCATCGACCGCGCGCTGCCCTTCATCCGCCCCAACCACCACCTCCACCTGAAGCCGCCCGCCCGGATGCAGCGCCTCTTCCGCGAGCGCCCGGACGCCCTCGCGAACACCCTTCGCATCGCCGGGCGCTGCGCCTTCGACCTCAGCGCCGACCTCGGCTACACCCTGCCCGCGCCCCGGTTCCCGGAGGGCTACTCCGCCGAGAGCTTCCTGCGCCGCCTCTGCTTCGAGGCCGCCGAGCGCCGCTTCGGGGCCGTCACCCCCCGCGTCCGCGAGCGGCTGGAGGAGGAGTTCCGCCTCATCAACAGGCACGGCCTCGCCGGCTTCCTGCTCCTCTACCGGGAGATCGTCCTCCTGGCCCAGCACATCATGGAGGAGAAGGGACTGGTGCACCCGGAGACCCCGCTGGAGGAGCGCCCGCCCGGCCGCGGCCGCGGCTCCTCCGTCGCCCTCCTCGTCGGCTACCTCATCGGCATCAGCCACGTCGACCCCCTCCGGTGGGACCTCACCCTGGAGCGCTTCATCTCCGAGGACATGACCATGCTCCCCGACATCGACCTCGACTTCCCGCGCGCCCTCCGCGACGACCTCATCGGCCGCGTCCACCGCCACTTCGGCCCCGAGTACGCCGTGCTGGCAGGGGCCGTCGCGACCTACTCGGTCAAGGGCATCATCCAGGACCTCGGCAAGGCCCTCGGCCTCCCCCGCGAGGACCTTCGCCTCCTCTCGAAGCAGCTCTACTCCCAGGACGCCGACGACCTCCGCGCCGAGATGCTCGAGATGCCCGCCTTCCGCGACCGCGTCGACGCCCCCGGCTGGCGCGACCTCGTCGAGCTCGCCCCCCAGCTCATGGACGCTCCCCGCAGCCTCGGCCAGCACGTCGGCGGCATGGTCCTCAGCGACGCCCCCATACCGGAGATGGTCCCCATCCGCGCCGGCGCCATGGACGGCCGCTACATCATGGACTGGAACAAGGACAGCGTCGCCGACGCCAACTTCGCCAAGA
>CAZCPU010000018.1:0-1504 GCA_964499855.1 uncultured Dehalococcoidia bacterium
CCGAAATCGAAGGCACCGGACGTGAACTGGCTGTTCCTCCCTAGACGCACCTGTGCCGAACCGACGTGGTACGCCAAGCCTGAATGCTGCTGCAGCCGGAACGCATCCAGCTGCGCCCCCTCGGCCAGGACGTACTCTGACACAGCGTTTGTCAGCGAGAGCGTGTCCGTCAGACCGCCGTAGCTCTCAATGATCGATGCCTTCGCATTCCTGCCCATCAACACCAGCGTACGAGGCTGCGTTACCGAGGACTGTCCCTCCGATGACGTCAGATAGATGAAGTGGATGGGCTCCTCCACCACCGTGTCGTGGGGCACGATGAGCACCGCGCCGTCCCGAAGGAATGCGGTGTTGAGCGCGGTGAACCCGTTCTCGTCGTAGTGCGCATACTGGCCCAGGTCCCGTACAAGGTGCGGGTGAAGCTCCATTGCCTTGGCGAGGCTCGTCACCGTTACCTGCGGCGGCAGCATCGGCATCGAGGTCAGCGAGGGCACCCAGTGGCCGTCCACGAATATCATGCGGTTCCACACTGACCCGCCCATAATGTGCTGGTCCAGCGCCTCCGTCGCCACACGTACAGGCGGAGCGGGTGCAAGATTGTCGAAGTCCGCGTTGGCGATGGGCCCGACGTCCGTGTACTTCCACGCCTCGTTGCCGCGGCGGGCCGTCGGGAAGCCCACCTCCTTGAACCTCGCAATGGCCGACTTCCGCATCGCGTGAAGCTCGGCAGGCACGGCGGATGACGACGGCGCAATTGCGGCCTTCCACGCCTCCATGTACCGGTGTTCCAGTGTTGCTGCCTGCTGCGTCATGCCTTCCCGGTCTCCCGTGCCTAACCCTGCGCTTGCAGGACCTCGTCCTGCCCCTCGTAGCCCTCGGCCTCGATCTCCTCGGCGAGCTCCATGCCACCCGTCCGCACGATGCGGCCGCCCATCAGCACATTCACCACATCCGGCACGACGAGGTTCAGGATGCGCTGGTAGTGCGTAATGAGCACCACTGACCGGTCCGGGCTCCGCAGCTGGTTGATGCCGTCCGCCACCAGCCGAAGAGAGTCCACGTCGAGGCCCGAGTCCGGCTCATCTAGAATGGACAACCGTGGTTCCAGCATCGCCATTTGCAGGATCTCGTTGCGCTTCTTCTCTCCGCCGGAGAAGCCGTCGTTGACGCTGCGCTTCAGCATGGACGGCTCCATGTTCACAATGCCGGCCTTCTGTTGCAGCAGCCGGTCGAACTGGAGTGGGTCCAGCTCCTCGAGCCCCTTGCTCTTGTGGATTGCGTTGTAGCCCGCGCGCAAGAATTGGTCCAGCCGCACGCCGGGAACCTCGACTGGGTGCTGAAACTGCAGGAACACGCCCGCGCGAGCGCGCTCCTCCGCCGGCATCGCCAGCAGGTCCTCACCGTCCAGAATCGCTTCTCCGGATTCCACGACGTACTGCGGGTGTCCCGCGAGCACGTAGGAGAGCGTGCTCTTCCCGGAGCCGTTGGGCCCCATGATGGCGTG
>CAZCPU010000018.1:1604-3401 GCA_964499855.1 uncultured Dehalococcoidia bacterium
CTAGCCGACGGACCCCTCCAGGCTGACCTCCAGCAGTCGCGTCGCTTCGATGGCGAACTCGAACGGGAGCTGCTGGAAGACCTCCTTGCAGAAGCCGTTGATGATCAGCGAGTTGGCGTCCTCCGCCGACATCCCCCGCTGCTGGCAGTAGAAGAGCTGCTCTTCGCTCACCCTGGACGTGAACGCCTCGTGCTCCAGGTGCGCCGAGCTGTTCTGCACCTCGACGTAAGGCGTCGTGTGCGCGCCGCACTGGTCACCGATGAGCAGCGAGTCGCACTGCGTGAAGTTGCGGGCGTCTGACGCTCTGGGCATCACCTTGACTAAGCCGCGGTACGTGTTCTGCCCGTGCCCCGCCGAGATGCCCTTGGAGATGATCTTGCTTCGGGTGTTTTTTCCCAAGTGCACCATCTTGGTGCCCGTGTCCGCCTGCTGGTAGCCGCGCGTCAGCGCGACCGAGTAGAACTCGCCGATGGAGTTTTCGCCCTGCAGCAGCACGCTCGGGTATTTCCACGTGATCGCCGAGCCCGTCTCGACCTGCGTCCAAGAGATCTTCGAGTTGTCGCCCGCGCACTTGCCACGCTTGGTCACGAAGTTGTAGATGCCGCCGACGCCATTCTCGTCGCCCGGGTACCAGTTCTGGATGGTGGAGTACTTGATCTCCGCATTCTCCATCGCAACGAGCTCCACGACTGCTGCATGAAGTTGGTTGGTGTCGCGCATGGGCGCGCTGCACCCTTCGAGGTAGCTTACGTAGGAACCCTCCTCCGCGATGATGAGCGTCCGCTCGAACTGCCCCGCCTCGGCGGCGTTGATGCGAAAGTACGTGGAAAGCTCCAGCGGACACCGCACGCCCTTCGGGATGTAGCAGAAGGAGCCGTCGGAGAAGACGGCCGAGTTGAGGGCGGCGTAGAAGTTGTCGGTGTACGGCACGACGGAACCGAGGTACTTCCGGACAAGCTCCGGGTGCTCCTGCACTGCCTCATTGAATGAACCGAAGATGATGCCCTGCTTGCTCAGCGTCTCCTTGAACGTCGTCGCCACCGAGACGCTGTCGAACACTGCGTCCACCGCGACACCGGCCAGCCGCTTCTGTTCCTCCAGAGGGATGCCCAGCTTCTCGTACGTCGCCAGCAGCTCCTTGTCGACGTCCTCTAAACTTGCCGGCTGGTCCTTCTTGGGCGCGGCGTAGTACACGCCGTCTTCGAAGTTGATGGGTGGGTAGTGGACGTTTGCCCACTTTGGTGATTGCTCTCTCTCGACGAGGGTGAGGAAGTGCCGGAAGGCCCGGAGCCGCCACTCCAGCATGAACTCCGGCTCCTGCTTCTTGGCCGAGATCCAGCGGATGGTGTCCTCGGTGAGTCCGCGGGGAGCGGTCTCCTCCTCGATATCCGTGACGAACCCGTACTTGTACTCTGCCTGCGCCAGCTGCTTGGGCGATACCATTGACGGGACCTCTTCAGTGACAGTAGTAGACCAAAATGGTCAAGAATCTGTAGTTAGTGTACGGCGGGCAAAATCAGCATGTCAACTTTGGGGTGGCTACGGCAGCCCCACCAGACCCTACAGTCCCTTGACCTCGCTCACCAGCGATGTCACCGACCGCCGCGCGTCGCCGAATAACATCCGTGTGTTGTCCTTGAAGAACAGGTCGTTGTCGATGCCCGCGAACCCTGGGCTCATGCTGCGCTTCAGGACGATCACGTTTTGCGCATGGTCGACGTTCAGGATAGGCATCCCGTAAACGGGACTGTCCGGCTGGTCTCGCGCCGCCGGATTCGTCACGTCATTCGCGCCGAT
>CAZCPU010000018.1:3501-25414 GCA_964499855.1 uncultured Dehalococcoidia bacterium
GCCAGCGAGCGGTTCATCGCCTTCGTCATGATGTTCGTCAGGATCAGGCCCGCCGCGCCCACCAGCGCGCCGCTGACGATGAGCGCCAGGTTGCCCAGCGCAAACCCCGCCGCCGCAGCCGCGACGCCGGAGTAGGAGTTCAGCAACGAAATCACCACCGGCATGTCCGCCCCACCGATGGGGATGACAAGCTGGATGCCCAGGATGAGGCTCAGAGCCACCAGCGCATAGAATACGTAGATGTTGAACTCGAAGCCCACGAGGTACACGATCATGCCGACAATAGCCAAGAACATGAGCCCGCTGACAATGTTCTGCAGCGGATACGTGACGGCCCGCGTCGTCATCACCTCCTGCAGCTTGCCGAACGCGATGAGGCTTCCCGTCAGCGTCACGAAGCCGATGAGCACGCCCAGCATGATCGTCAGCTTGATGTGGCCCTCGACGCTGATGTCCCCATCGGAGATGCGAATGAACTCGGACACGGCGATGACCGCGGAGGCGCCGCCGCCCACGCCGTTGAAGATCGCCACCATTTGCGGCATTGCTGTCATCTTGATGGTGCGCGCCAGCACCGCTCCGATGACCGCGCCGATGGCGATGCCCACCGCGATCATCTCGTAGTTCAGCACCTCTTCGTTCACCAGCGTCGCGACGATGGCGATGAACATGCCGAGCGCCGCTAGGAAGTTGCCGCGCCGCGCCGTCGCCGGCGAGCCCAGCAGCTTGATGCCGAAGATGAACAGCACCGCAGACGCCAGGTAGACGTACTGGATGTAGAGGTTGACGCCCTCGAATAGCTCCATTACGCCCCCTCGCCCGGCCGACGCCGGAACATCTGAAGCATCCGATCCGTCACCATAAACCCGCCCACAACGTTGATCGTCGCCAGCACCAGCGCCACGAATCCGAGGACCACTGCGAGGTTGGCGTCCCTCGGCCCCACGACGACCATCGCACCGATTATGGTGATGCCAGAAATAGCGTTCGCCCCTGACATGAGTGGCGTGTGCAACGTCGGCGGAACCTTGGTGATCACCTCAAACCCCACGAAGATGGCCAGCACAAAGATGTACAGCGCAATGACCAGCGGTATCCCGACCAATGCAGCTTCTACCATGTTCCCTACGCCTTCTCTTCAGATTCCGAAAGCAGTCCCAGCGTCGGGACGTGCACAACCTCGCCGCCGTACGTTATGCAACAGTCCTTGGTGATGGCGTCCTCCCAATCCAGCGTCAGCTCGCCATCGCGCACTAGGTGCTGCAGCAGCGTCAGCATGTTGCGCGAGTACATCTGGCTGGAAACCACCGGCACCGACGAGGGTACGTCCAGCGGGCCCAATATGGTGACGCCGTTCTCGACCACTGTCTCGCCTGGCTTCGTCAGCTCGCAGTTGCCGCCAGTCTCCGCCGCAAGGTCGACGATGACGGCGCCCGGCCGCATGTCTCGAACCATCGCTGCAGTGACTAGCTTGGGTGCGGTTTGTCCGGGAATGGCGGCGGTGGAAATGATGAAGTCCGCCGTGCGCGCGTGCTTGTGGATGAGGTCCTGCTCCAAGTTCTGTGCCTCTTCGTTTAGCTGCTTCGCGTAGCCGCCCTCATCCTCTATGTCCTCGGTGTGGATGGCTTCCTGAATGAACGTTGCGCCTAGGCTCTCCACTTGCTCCTTCACCACAGGCCGCACGTCGAAGGCGGAGATTACCGCGCCCATGCGTCGTGACGTCGCGATGGCCTGCAGTCCAGCAACGCCCGCTCCCAGCACGAGGCCCTTGGCCGGCGGCGTGGTCCCAGCGGCAGTTACCATCATCGGCAGGTAAATGCCCAAGGCCTCCGCTGCCATGATGGCCGCCTTGTAGCCGGCGATGGAGCTCATTGAGCTGAGCGCGTCCATGGACTGCGCTCGCGCGATGCGGGGAATCGCATCCATGCTGAAGCTGATGACGCCCATTTCCGCCAGACCCTTCGCCACGGCGGGGTGGTACAAGGGTTGCAGCAAGCCGATGAGAACCTCGCCGGAACGGAGCATGGCGGACTCCGGCGGCTCGTCCTCGCCCCCGAATGTGGGCCGCTGCACCTTCACCAAGATGTCCGCCGCCTCGTAGACAGCCGAGGCCCTCGGGACGATGGTCGCGCCGGCATCGCGGTACGCCTCATCCGAATAGTGGGCGCTCAGACCAGCGCCTTGCTGTACAATGACTTCCATTTCCGCGGCGACCAGCTTGGCCACCGACTCCGGCACCAGCGCAACCCGCCGCTCATTTGGCCGGACTTCCTTGGGAACGCCTACCTTCATTTAACTCCCCTGCGCGCCTGACGCCTTTAGGCGCATTCATCCATTGTGCCATTTGGGGGCCACCAGCATTCTAGCCAATCCTGTTGCACATGTGAAGAGTTGCACAAGCTGAGGTACGCACCTCGTCCTCACCAGCACGCTGAATTGCGACATTGTCAACTGTCACAATATAGTGTGCCGCTATCTCTAACCCCTGGCTGAAGCAAGGCTGTCGTTGACACACCAATGAGGCCGCCCGTAACCTGTCCATTTGTCCAAGCACCTCCCTTTCGTCTGAACAGCCCGCCCGCCTTGCCCCGCAAACGGGCTCTTGAAAAGCGCCAGAAAGGCGGCGGATGCAAACCGCACTGGATAGGCAACGACGACCTAGGATTTTCTACGGCTGGTTCATTGTCGCCGCCAGCTTTACGTGCAACGTCTTTACTTCCGGAGCCTACTGGCAGGGCTTTCAGGTCTTCTTCCTCCCCATCCTCCGAGAGTTCGGTTGGTCGCGCGCAGCCCTCTCCGGCGCATTTGCACTCCGTCAGATTGAGACTGGTGCCTTCGCTCCCATACTCGGCTTTGTCGTGGACAGGATCGGCCCCAAGCCCGTCATCATGGCTGGCGCCATTCTCCTCGGACTTGGCATGGTGCTGATCTCCTACACGTTCTCCATCTGGAGCTTCTACCTCTTCTTCATGGTCGCCTCTATCGGGGCCAGCGGCACCTCCCACGCCATCGGGTGGACTGTGGTCATCGTCCGATGGTTCCGTCGTTTGCGAGGGACGGCCCTTGGGATCGGTGTTTCCGGCCCTATCCTTACCGGCGCCGTGCTCTTCGTCCTCGCGTGGTTCCTGGGTGAGGTCGGCTGGAGGTGGACCATCAGGGGCACCGGCATCGCCCTCATTCTGATCATCATTCCGCTCGCAATGCTGATACGAATGAACCCGCAGCAACACGGCTGGCTGCCCGACGGCGACCGCCCACGCAGACCCGGCGATTCCGATGTGTCACCCGATGACATCGCGGCAATTCGACAGGCGCGCCGCGCCCACCGTGCAGCCCTGGACGACGACCAGGGGATGACCGCAGGCGTCGCTCTGCGGACGCGTTCCTTCTGGATGGCATCATCTGTGTTCATGGCGATGTTCTTCGGCACCAGTGCGCTGCAGGTGCACCAGGTCCCGCTATTCGAGAGCAAGGGCTTCACTACTGCCGAGGCCGCCGTTACCGTGTCGCTCGTATTCCTAGCCAGCGGCGTCGGCCGTATCGGCGCAGGCTTTCTCGCTGACCTGCTTGAGGTGCGTTACGTTTTGGGGCTCATGGTAGGAATGCAGGCCCTCTCCTGGCTCTATCTTTTTGTCTACGGATCGACGGCGCTTTGGGCCTCTGTGCCCTTCACCATCTTCTACGGTATCGCATTCGGCGCGATGGTCTCCGTGCGCCCCGTGCTCCTCGCCCAGCTCTTCGGCACGCGTGCCCTCGGCTCCCTCGCCGGTATGCTCCAGGCCACCGCGCTGGCCTCCGGCACTGTCGGCCCCGTCTTCATGGGTTGGATTTTCGACATCAATCAATCGTACGATGTTGCAGTCTTCACCTTCATCGTCACCACCGCCGTCGGGCTACCGCTGGCGTGGGCTATCCGGCCCGCCGGCTCGCCCGCCGAGCGGCGAAGGCGCGCCCGGCGTCTGGGCGCCAGAATGCGAGGTTCACCATGAGCGGTGTCGTACTCCAGGTAAACCGCAAGTCGGAGACCCCCGGTGAGCACGGGCTCCCAAAGGTGCCCGTCGACGCAGTCCGCGTCACCGTGCACGGGCTCGAGGGCGACTACAACCGCTTCCGCACGAACGCGCGGGCCGGTGACCCAGCCCGCGCCGTCATGATCATGCCCCTCGAGATGCTGCGCGAGCTTAACGCTGAGGGATGGCCTGTCCAGCCCGGCGACATGGGCGAGAACATCACCTCCCAGGGAATCCCCTACGACGACTTCACTATCGGGGCCCGGTACCAAGTTGGAGAGGCAATCATCGAGATTACCGAGCCGTGCCTCGCCTGCATCAACCTCGCTTCGCTGACGTACATCGGCCAGGAGCGCGGCCCTACCTTCATACGGACGCTCACCCACATGGAGGGCAACTCCCTCTTCAACCGCCGCGGCTGGTACGCCGCGGTCGTCCGCGAGGGCACCGTCTCCCCTGGCGACGCCATCACGCTTGAGCCCACGCTGGCGCGCCCTTGACGCACTGAAGCCTCGATGCAATCATTCACTCATAAATCGGGCTAGTCTCTGGGGAAAAGGAGGTCACGATGGGCGGCTTCTCTATCAGCCGGGTTGGACACGTTGGCGTCCAGGTCACGGACATGGACCGCTCCCTAGACTTTTACTGCGGCAAGCTCGGCCTCACCCTCACCGGCCGATGGCCCCGTGGTGAAATGGGTGACATGTCATTCCTCCGCTTCGGCGAGATGCATCATGACATTGTCCTCTTCACCCACCCGGATCACCCGCAGAATGACAATCGGAAAATCGGTTACAACGCCCTCCAGCATATCGCCATGGAGATCGACTCCCGCGACGAGTGGCTCAAGGCCCTCTACGACCTGAAGAAGAAGGGCGTCGAGATAGTCAGCGGACCCCTCGTCCACGGCGCCGAAGGCGACCCGCGCAACATCGGGGGCAGCGGCACCCGCTCCTTCTACTTTGAGGACCCCGACGGCAACTCGCTGGAGCTCTATTGCGACATGATGCGCGTCCCCAACGGCGAGCCCTTCCCCCGCCCCGAGTACGCGGACGTTTGGACCCTATAACCCACTCACGTACACATAAGAAAGCCCCGGCTACGCATAGCCGGGACTTTCTAGTTTTCCGTTCCTCCTAGCCACCCACCCATCGTTCCTGCAAAGGTGGGAACCCCGACGCGACGCAGCCCGCCCTGACTCCCGTATCATCATACCGGCGAAAGCCGGCATCCAGGGCAGGGGACGTTCGACCTTCGATTTTCCTCAGGGCGAACGGATGGTGAGTTATGCGCCTACAGCAGCGCCCGCGCGTGGCTCTCGAGTTGCGCCAACGCATCATCGCGACCCGCCGTGTCCACTTGAATGACCACTCTGTCCGCGCCCGCCTTCTCCAAGGCCCGAACATGGTCGGGGTCAGGCGGCACTTGGTAGCACGTCACCTCCAGTGAATCGGGGTCGCGGCCGGCCTGCTCTGCCAGTTCTCTGAGCTGCCGGCGGCCCTCTGCGACCCACTCTGGCCTCGCCCGCAGCGGCAGCCAGCCGTCGCCGTACTCCACGACGCGCCGGTAGACGTACTTCGACCACCCGCCGAGGATGACGGGCGGGTGTGGCCGTTGCACCGGCCGCGGGAACGACACGACCTGCGGGAAGTCGTAGAACTCGCCGTGGTACTCGCTATACACCGTCGTCCACAGCTCCTTCATGGCCAGGACGGACTCCCGGCACTGAGCCCAGCGCCGGGGAAAGTTGCCGCCCATGATCTCCGTCTCCTCCGTAATCCACCCGGCGCCGATGCCCATGATGAACCTACCGCCGGAAATCAGGTCGAGCGTGGCCGCCTCCTTGGCAAGCAGCAGCGGGTTCCGCTCGGGCAGCAGTGTGACGCCCGTCGCAACCTTGAGCGTCGTGGTAACCGCCGCCGCCGCTGCCAGCGTCACGTACGGTTCCACCACGTCGAAGTACTTCTTGGGAAGATCCTCGTCCGTGCTGTCCGCCGGCACCTTCTGCGTCCGCTCCACCGGGATGATCGGGTGCTCCGGCACCCACAGCGAGTCGAAGCCCAGCTCCTCCGCCCGCGTCGCCAGCGCGACGACGTCGATGGAGTAGTCCGTCAAGAAGGAGGAAACGCCGATTTTCATGGATAAAGGCCCGCCTTTCCGTGCAACATTCGCGCAATTGCCTGCGCCACTATACCAGGAACCCCCGCGAGCGCAGAAGCACGCTCCCGCGGCGGCGGCTCGCCAAAAGCAAGAGGCCCCGCCCGATGTATCGGGTGGGGCCTCGGTGTCTCGCCGTTCAGAGACTACTGTTTGACGGCCTGGACGGTCTCCAGGTGGGTCCAGGTGCCCGTGATGGACCCCGGCCAGTCCCAGCCTGCCACAACGTCCGTGTTGATAACGGCCTCAGCCGGCAGCCAGAAGAGCGGTATGGAGATGAACTGGTCAAAGAAGATGTCGCCCATCTGCCGCGCCAAGTCGTCGGCCTTCACCGGGTCGAGCGTCTGGATGAACTCCGCCATCAGCTTGCTGCTCTCCAGGATCTCGACGCCGCCGCCGCGTGGGTCAAAGGAGGTGTTGTAGACCTTGGGGCCGATGGTGATGTTGGAGCTCGTGCCGCCCATCGCGATCTCCCGGGTATACTCGAAGTTGCGGCCGCGGGCGCGCCGCGTGGCCGTGTCCTCCGTGTACTGGTTCACGGTGACGCCGATGTCCCGCCAGTAGTTCGCCATGGTCTCGATGATGTCGTCGGCGCCCGCGTACCGGGACAGGGGCGCCACGTTGATGTCGATCTCCAGCGGGTTGCTGGTGCTGTAGCCGGCCTCGGCCAGCAGGGCCGTGGCGGCGTCCGGGTCAAAGCCGTACTTGGACTCGAACTCGTCAACCCAGCGCTGGCTCCAGCCTGGACGGCCCGGGTTCAGGTGGTTGACCTGCATGATCTGGCCCTTGCCGCCGAAGAACGCGTCATTGATCTCGGTCCGGTTGATGGCCCGGTTCAGCGCCTGTCGGACGCGGACGTCCAGGAAGGGGCTGCCCGTGTCCATGTAGCTGTCACCCAGTGCGCTGGATTCGTTCTCGTACTGGCCGCGGAACTGCGCGAAGGCCCGAAGCGCTTGGACGTGGCCGCGGACAACGCCGTAGCCGTCGGCAACGGCCTGTTGCAGGTTGTCCTCCGGCAGGTTGGTCAGGTGGACCTCGCCGGTGAACAGGGACGCCAACCGGGTCGACGCCTCGTTGATGAACTTGATCTCCAGTTCCGGGAAGTCCGGCGTGAAGCGCCAGTGGTCGGGGGTGCGCTCGAAGACGATGTTCTGCGCCTGCTCGCGCTCCAGGTACTGGTAGGTGCCCGTCCCCGCGATGGGGGCGTCCTCGCCGATGACCACCGGATCGCCCTCGGCGTCGTGGTGGGCCTTGGAGATGATCTCCACGCCGCCCTGCAGCCGGGAGATCTGCGCGAAGAAGTTGCTGTCCGGTCGGGACAGCTTGAACACGACTTCGTAGTCGTTCTCGGCGTACGTCTCGTACGTCACGTCCTGGAAGTAGACCAGCTCACCGTGGAGGCCGCCCTCCCGCTGGTGGTTCCACATGGTGTGGACCACGTCCGCGGCGGTGAACTCGCCCCAGTCGCCGTGGAACTGGATGCCCTCGCGCAGGTGGAAGCGGACCTGGGGCCCCTCCGGCCCCTCCTCGACGGCCCACTCCGTGGCGAGGCCTGGAATCATCTCGTCCGTGATCGGGTCCGAGTCGATCAGGTACTCGTACATGGGCTTCATCTGCCACACGGTCGTCTGGCCGATGTGGCGCGTCTCGTTGCCCTCAGTGGACGGCGCCTCGAAGGCGGTGACCAAGCGGCTCTCGACCGGCTCCATCATTGCCGGTTCGGTCGTCGTGGTCGCCGGCTCAGACGCCGTGCTTGTCGAGGTGTCGGCAGTGGTAGTTGTCGTGGTCGTTGTTGCCGTGGACGTGTCAGTCGTCGGCGCAGCGGCACCAGAGCCCTCATCGCCGTCGTCGCCGTCCCCACCACAGGCTGCCATCATCATCATGGCACCAATTAGCAGCGCCACAAGGATGATCAGCCTACCCCGAATGAAATAGTCTACCATTGTGCCTTGCTCCTTCCCCCCCTCTGGTGATAGCTAACAAAGTATTGTAATTGTTTATGTTAGAGTGTCAACACGTTGACGAACTACTAAACCCACTCATGGCGAATACCCTCCCCGCAACAGCATTACTGCGTTTGATGACACCACTGTTGAAGCAATAACGCCTTGAACCCAGATGAGGTTCCTTGAGTGTGCTGCGAGTTTTCGCAGGCCCGCATAGGGCGCAACACCCCGATTTACCAGAGCTGTTCCGAGGCGATGCGCGCGCCCTCGGCGAGGGCGGCAAGCTTTGCCCACGTGATGTCGGGCTGTACGTTCGGCGAGGTGCTAGCGAACGTGCCGAAACCGCAGTCGGAGCCCGCAATCACCCGCTCTTTGCCCACCACCTCCGCGTACGCGACGATGCGCTGCGCCACCAACTCCGGATGCTCGATGAAGTTCGTCGTCGAGTCGATGACGCCCGGTATGATTACAATGTCGTCAGGCAGCTGCACATCCTTGAAAACGACCCATTCGTGCGCGTGGCGCGGGTTCGCACCCTCGAAGGAGATAGCGCCGACGTTTGCCTTCAGCACAACGGGCAGGATGTCGCGAAGAGGCACGTCGCGATGGTGTGGGCCCTCGTAGTTTCCCCAGCAAAGGTGCAGCCGCACCTGCTCGGCGGGGATGTTGCTGATGGAGTGGTTCAGCGCCTCCACGTTGCCCTCAATGACGTTGAGGAATTCCTCCGTGGTTAGGCCCGTGAAGCGCATATGGCGGCTCATCGCCAGGTCCGGGCAGTCGAGCTGCAACACGAACCCAGCCTCGGCAATAGCCTCGAACTCCTGCTTCATTACGTCGGCCAGTGTGGCGAGGTATTCGTCCCTTGACGCGTAGTACTGGTTGCCGAGGAAGTGAGCGATGACGCCCGGCGATGCCGCCGTCAAGAAGGCGTCTTCCACCAGCGATTCCGCCAGCGCCGCCCGGAAGGTCGCCACGTCACCCTGCACCGCATCCGGGTCCTTCCAGGCAACAGGGCCGTTGCAGGCCGGTCGCTTCACCCTGGCGGCAAGGGGGATCGAGGCATTGGGGAAGTCTGCCCAGTCCCCCCGCACGTTGACCGTCGCCTCGCCCTCGAAGCCGGTGAGCCGGTCTTTGACGTACGTCGAATAACCGATCTTGCCCATCTCGCCGTCGCTGACCACGTCGACGCCGACCTCAACCTGCTTGCGCACGGTCTCCGCCACGGCCCTCTCGATGAGGGCACGCAGAGCTTCCAGGTCCGTCTCTTGCCCGTCGTCCCTTTTTAGCAGCATCTCCGCAAGCTCAATGGGACGCGGCAGGCTTCCGGTATGCGTCGTTAGGATGCGGTCAACGCTGCGCTTCATCTCTCCCCCTAGAGCTGCTCGCCGTGCGGCAGCGGCTTCGAGATCAACTCCTCGATGCGCTCGATCATCTCGCTCTGGTCGTAGGCCCGCAGCATGTTTACGCGATTGCGCGTGGGGTCGCCCGCATGCCAGTACTCGTAGATGTCCTGCCGCATGCCGAAGGAGGAAGCCGCCAGGTCATGAGCAATGCGGTAGAGCCGCGACTTGTACTCCACGTCGACGTCCTTGCCGCGCATGTAAAGGTCGAGGTATTTGCGGATCTCCGGGTTGGCCAGGTCCGCCTCGCTGGGCTGCATGATGATGCCCGAGCCGGATACCTCCCGCATCAACTGCACCATGCGCTGTGACGTGAAAGCAAACCAGTTCTGCAGCGCTGCAGCACTACCCACCGGCTGCACGCCGTCCTTAATGTACGTGGTCTCTTCCACCCCGGCCATGGCGTATCGCCACAGCTCGCAGTAGGACACCATCTCCCCCAGTTTGGCGCCCACCTCGCGGAAGTCGTACACGCCAATGGCCTTCGCGATCATCGTAGTGACGGCCGTCATGAGCTTCATGCGGAAGTGCACCCGGGTCATGTTCGACCAGCCTAGCAGGTTCAGGCCTCCCCCAAGACCGGGGCCAAGGCCTGCGGGCGGCGGCTCGTATAGCATGAACACTCGGTCCCACGGCACCAGCACGTTATCGAAGAAGAGCATCGCGTCCTGCTCGTCGAGCGCGAGGAAGGGGTGGCCGTAGGTGCCAGACCACATCCCAACTGGCTCCCGCACCAGTGTCTTCAGCCCGGGCGTGCCGCTCGCAATCGAGAACGCCATGTAGAAGCGCGGGTCTGCGCGCCGTGCGAACGTGGCCGACAGGGAGACGTAGGTCTCGTTGGTCATGTGGGCGGCCGTCGAGAGCTGCTTCCCACCCGTGACGATGATCCCTTCCTTGGTCTCCTCCACCACGTGCAGCGCCAGTTCCTCTTCCTTGACGGTGCGCCGTTCATTCTGCGGCTGCGAGCTTCGGTCGACCTGCGGGTCGCCGAGGGCGTGGGTCAAGAAGAGGTCGTTTTCCCGGCAGAGTTGGGTGTAGTTGATGATGTTCTCTCTGAAATCGCAGTTGGGGTTCTTTATCTGACCCAGCGCGTCGCGGCGGTTGTACAGCATGAGGATATAGGGTGCTAGGATGTCCGGGCCCCTCCCGAGCTGCCCCCAGAGCTGCTCGTTCCAGATCTCGCTGTTGCGCCGCTTCGCCCGCGTCTGCTCCAGCGATTCCGGGATCATCCACGAGAGGCTCACGCGGTTGCCCGTGTCCGGCGACTCGTAGGTCATCAGGTCCCTGTACTCGTCCGTATGCTGTAGGTCGTAGATCCGGGCCAGCTCCTTGATCATGGGAGCGAAAGCCGGTTCGGTCGTAACGTCTTCAACCTGCCTGCCGTCGAGGAAGACCTCGCGGCCGTCCTGCAAGCTCTTGATGTAGCGCTCGCCGGTCATTGCCCCTTCGGGCCGTTGCGTGTCCAGTACCATGTCGATCTCCTTTGCCGATTCCCCCCGGATTGCGGCAAGCATACGCCAACGCTTCAGGGTTGTCACGAGATACGGAACATATACGATATTGAATACTCGGCCTCATTGCCTTCAGGGCGTGTGCAAGCCGAGGGTCGTGCCTGCAAGCCTAATCCGACTTGCAGCGGAGAAGAGCGCGCCCCTACCCGTTCACTTTCGGCAGCACCTCGTTCACGAGCAGCTCCATCGACTGCCGCCACTGCTCCCCGGGCTGCCACTCATGGCCCATCACCAGCAGCACGCCAAATCCACCGACGTATTCGTTAAGCTCGCTCAACTTCTCGGCGACCTCGTCCGGCCCGCCGACGAGCCACACATGGTCTGCCATGAACTCCGCGTCAATCTCGCTGTCCGGCATGTCGGGGTCGGGCTTCAGCCCGTTCAGTCCGCGGAGCTTGGGGAGCAGCCGCCGGAAGTAGTTGGTGAAGTCGCGCCCCAGCACACCGTCGATGGCCTCCTGTCGCGCCTTCTTGCTGTTCTCGCCCACGTACACCTCGCGGGCGATGCGCCACGTCGAGCGGTCGGCCGCGCGCCCGGCTTCCCCTGCGCCCGTCTCGACGGCGTCCCAGTGGGTCTTGAGGATGCGCTTGTGCGCCAGGTTGATGCTCATGGGGATCCACCCCCTCGCGCCCGCCAGCGTCAGCGTGTCCGACTTCTCCGAGACGCCAGCCATGCCAATGGGCGGGTGCGGGAGTTGGTACGGTTTGACGTGGAACCGCAGCGCGATGTCCTCCTGCGGCTCCGGCACCGTGAAGCGCCAGTACTTGCTCTCGTACAGGCCGGGCTTGGGGTCCTCCCACAGCTGCAGCACCAGCTCGACGGCCTCCCGCGTCATGCCGCGGTGCTCGCCCGTCGCCGGAACGAACCCAAAGACGTCGAAGTCGCCGGGGAAGCCGCCAGAGCCGACGCCCCAATGGAAGCGCCCCTTCGCCATGTGGTCTAGCTGCGCTACCCTGTGCGCGACAACGAAGGGGTTGTGGTTCGGCATGCACGTGACGCCCGTGCCCAGCACGATATTCTCCGTCAGCGGCAGCGCCTGCGCGATGAATAGGTCCGGCGCAGGGATGTTCTCCCACGCCGTCGTGAAGTGCTCGCCGATCCATGCCTCTCGGTAGCCGAGTTTATCCAAGGCGACGATCTGCTGCAGGTCGTCCTCCAATGTTTGCGTCAGGTTGGACCCCGGCGGGTGCATCGGCATGGTGAAGTACCCAATATCCATCGCGCGTGACCTCCGTCTTGCGTGGTTCTACTGGTGTGGCAAGCGTCGGGGAGCCCGTTCGCCCTTCGACAGGCTAAGGGCGAACGGGCTCCCCGCATTGACGTAGCGACTCGCTTCCGCCGGCTACGACGTAAAGAAGTCAAGAACCAACTTGTTGAACTCGTCTGCCTTCTCCGTCGGCACTGCGTGGCCGCATTCCAGCACGACGAGCTGCGCGCCGGGGATGTTGGCGGCCGTAGTCTCGCCCATCTCGAGGGCGTTCACTGAGTCTTCCCTGCCCCAGATGACCAGCGTCGGCGCCTTGATGTGCTTCATTCGCCGAATTGTGTTGTAGCGGGGGCGCGTCATCGGGTCGGTCATGTGCTTCATGACCTTGGCGAAGGCCTCTCCGTGCTCCGGCAGCTCGATCTTCTTGATGAACGTCGCGGCCATCTCCTCGGGGTCGACAGTCCCTTCCGGGTACCGTCGCGTCATCTGCTCGCGGATCGCCTCGGGCGTTGGCACCTTGAACTCGACCATGTTCTGCAGCGGCCGCGTCGCCGTGCCGCCGCCCGCCACGTTGACGAGCTTGTTGACGCGGTCCGGGCTCTCGTACGCCAACAGTGTGACGATCCACCCGCCCATCGAGTGCCCAACGAAGTTGGCCTTGTCGATGCCCAGCACGTCCATGAACTCACGCACGTGGTCCACCAAGTACGCGAACGACATTTCCTGGTTGAAGACGTCGCCGAGGCCCCAGTTCAGGCAATCGATGGCATACACGTGCAGCTTCTCGGACAGCGGCCCCATCGCCAGCGCCCAGTTCTCGCACCCGCTCACCCAGCCGGCGCCGTGGATGAGGATAGTGGGGTAGCCCTCACCCGCCTCCCAGTAGCGCGTCTTGCCATGGCTCATCTCCAAGTAATTCTCGGTCCAGACCTTGGACACGGTGGTCATAATATCCTCCCGATGTGTTTTCCCCTTTGGGACAAGGGCAATGATACCCGGACTAGCCGTAAGTGCAAACCTGAGCTCCTGCGCCTATCTCGTCGTTCCCGCGGAGGCAGGAACCCCGACAATCAGACGCTCCTCAGCCATATCTCTCATCTCACGGGCGGAAGCCGGTGTCCAGAAACGGGGCCGCCCGCGCTGAGCATGTCAAAGGGTTACGCCCCAAACCAGCCCTTCCCCGTGATCAGCCCGCGCAGGTACTCGATCTGCCCCGTGTGCTTCATCGTGTCTGAGCACACGCCGAGGATTGAGCGCCACTTCGGTCTCAGATCGCCGCGCCCAGGGATGTAGTGCACCAACTCCTCGAGCTGCACCGGAGAGAGCGCGTTCACACGCTTAATGAATGTGGTGTGCGCGGCATCCGTGTAGCCCCACAGCAACTCCAGCGGCGGGCGGAACTCCACCACCTGCTCCGTCGAGTCGCCAATGCCCGTGCGGTCGGCCGGGATGCCGAATCGCTCACACCAGCCGTCGCGGATCCACACCTGCTCCTCGCCGGTCACGAGGCTGCCCTGCCAGTCCTTCCACCGGTTCATGTGCCACGCCAGCCACGCGATGTTGTTGGTGTCGTGCGACGGCCGGAGGAAGACCTGCTCGTCCGTCAGCCCGTCGACGGCCCGCTTCAGCGACCCGTTGGCGTAGTCCAGCAGGATCGTCACAAAGTTCTGGATGGTTCCCGCGTTCTCGTCCGCCATGTGCTCCCCCCGTTTGAGGCTGCTCCGACCCGCTCATTTTGACGGCGCACGCGGGCGCGCGCTCATATCGGCTATCCGGCGAGCGTATTGTCACGCCGGATGTCGGCGCTGTCCACGCCGTCCCCGGCGGCCAGGTCCGCCTGGTTGCTGAATTCCCGGATGCGTAGGACGGCGGAGCGGCGCCAGACGGTGTTTACGAGGATGCCACCCCCGGCTGCCGCAAGCATGACCGGCACCGTCACAATGCTACCCAGCCCGCCGATGAAGAACCCGCCGACGGCCGTGAAGGAAATGGCAAGGCTGTGCAGGCTGACAGCCCGCCCGCGCATGTTGGACGGCGCCGCCAGTTGCAGCAGGACGCCCAGCGTCAAGTCGTAGACGTTCAGGAATCCCATCACCGCGCCGGCGAAGAGCACCGCGAACGTCAGCGAGTACGGAAGGGATGGCGAGAGCGCAAATCCGATGAGCGCTAGTCCAGCCGCGAACGCGTTGTAGACGATGACCCTCTGCTTGTTGTGGCGGTCGCCAACCGCCGCCATCACCAGCGTCGCCACGAACATGCCGCCGCCGACACCCGCGTTGATGTAGCCAAGCCCAAGGCCTCCCGCATCCAGCACGTTCTTGGCCATGACAGGCACCATCACCAGGAAGGAGAACCCAAGGAACTCCATGACGATGCTCACGGTAAAGAGCGTCCGCAGTGAAGCGTTGGACGATGCGTACTTCAGCCCATCGACCGTCTGCCGGATGAGCCTCCCGCCCGTCTCCTCCGTCACGCCCTTGACTCCGATTACCAGCAGGAACGGGAGCGAGACTACAAGGCTGCACGCGATGAGCGCATACGCGGCCCAGATGCCCACCCAGTCGATCATCGCACCCGCAAGGATGCTGCCCGCCACCATGACGGGCGTATTCGCGATCCGCCAGAGAGACACGCCGTTGACCAACCGCTCCGGGCCTACCAGATCGTAGACGAAGCGGTTGGTCGCCGTGAATCTCGTCGCTCGCAGGCAGCCGACGAAGAAGGCCATGCCGATGGCCATCCAAAGCTCCATGACGTCGAAGTAGACGGCGGCTGCGGCAAGGACGGCCAGGGACGAGCCGAGGATGCCCTCGATTAGCAGCACATCGCGTCGCTGAAAGCGGTCGACGAGCGCTCCGGCAAACGAGGAGAACAGCAGTTGGCCCCCGCCAAGCACCAGCGCGTAGATGCCCACCCAGAACTCGGAGTCGCCGGAGAGCTCCAGCACCAGCCAGCCGTGGACGGCCATCCTGACGTTCATGTCCACAGCCGCAAATGCGCTGTGCACGTAGAAAGGTCTGAAGCCCGGCTGCCGGAAGGACGCCAACGTAGAGCCGCGGTAGAAGATTCTCAGAAGTGCACCCCGTACAGAAGCTCATTTGATACTAACAGAAAAGCTAGCCCCCGTAGCTGACCGGGACAGCGCCGAAAGTGTCGGCCCCTCCACAGACTTGTCTTGAGACTTGTCTTGTCACGCCAAATGGCTTACGTTTGGGGTGCCAAATGTACGGTATGAAGCTCAGCTTTGGGGGAGGAAGGCGTGAATAGGACCTTGTGTATTTCCGCCGATTCGCACGTGGTCGAGCCGCCTGAGCTGTTCGAACCCCTCAAGGCCAAGTATGGCGACCGGGCGCCGCAGATAGTGACCGCCAGCAAGCTCTCCGGCCCGCAGTTGGCGACCGGCGACGGCAAGCGCTCCCTCCCCATCGGCGTGTTTTTCCAGGTGGGCACGGACTTTGAGACGGACGAAGTCCTGACCTCGGTTCAGCGCGGCTACGACCTCGCCCGCCCCGGCTGCTACGACGTCGCCGAACGCGCGAAGGATCAGGACGACGACGGCGTCGCTGCCGAGATCCTCTTCCCCAGCATCCTGTTCTTTGCCTACCACCTTGAAGACGTGAACGTGGTTCACGACACCTTCGCCGTATACAACGACTGGATCACCGCCTACTGCAAGCCCGCACCCAACCGCCTCTTCGCCCTCGGCGCCCTCCAGCTCCGTGACTTGGACCTGGCCATCAAGGAGATGGAGCGGGCGAAGTCGATGGGGCACGTCGGCGTGTGCATTCCCGCGACCGCGTCAATGGACCGGCTCTACGCGGATCGTTGGTACGACAAGTTCTGGGCGGCCGCCCAGGACCTCGAGATGCCACTTGCCATGCACGTCTACACCGGCGCGACGCCCGACCACGGCCTTATGCCTCGACCACGCATCAGCAAGGCCAACAACGCGATGGCTTTCGCCGGCATGGCCATGACCATCGCTGACCTCATCCAGTCGGGCGTGTGTCACCGATTCCCGGATTTGAAGTTCGTTGTCACGGAGTTCGAGACTGGCTGGCTCGCACACGTGCTGAAACGGCTGGACTGGGCCTACTATCGCAGTGGCGAGCGGCTATTCGGCTTGCCTAGGCTTCCCAGCTCTTATTGGCACAGCAACTTCTACGCAACCTTCGAGGACGACCCCCTCGGCATCCTCACGAGGGACTTCGTCGGCGTGAACACAATGATGTGGGGCAGCGACTACCCCCACGGAGATTCCATCTTCCCGCACTCCATGCAGGTCCTGAGCGAGATCCTCGCCGACTGCTCTCCCGAAGAGCGTTGGCAGATGACCGTGAAGAATGTCGTCGACCTCTACAAGCTCCCGTTCGAGCTCGAGGGCCCCGAACAGGCCGCCATCAACCACGTCCCAACACCTGAGGTCAAGACTTGGCGTGACTCCCTCCCCCTCACCCAGGTGGACACTTCCACACCTAAGCGGTAGGCACTCTCTCCATGCCGGCGAAGGCCGGTATCCATGGGAGGGGGCATCCCCACCCACAACAACCCGCGCCCACTGCCCGCAGTCCCGTCCCTCTCGCAGGGGTCAGGTTAGGATGGGGTTCCGATACACGACGCTCTTTTGGCATCCCAAGCGACTACCATACTCAGCGATGCGCTTCCTCTATGACCTCTGGATACCTTAACCCCCAACCGGCCACTTCCCCTCTACCGCGTACGCCTCCTCCGTTCCCGGCCACGGCGGCATCGTCGCGATGAGGAACGTGAGCGGCTCAGTCCCCGTGTTGCGGAACTGGAACCGCACCCCCGTGGGGATGTCGAGGCTCATGCCCGGCCCGACCGTCAGCGTCTCCTCCGACGCCCCGTCGCTCCGCCACATCTCCCCCGCGCCGCTCAGGAAGTACCAGATCTCCTCAATGGCCCGGTGCGCGACCGCCCCCGACGTCGCTCCCGGCGGCAGCGTGAAATGGTTCAACTCGCCCCGCACGCCGCGCAGCAGGAACCGCACCTCGGATCCGTCCGGCGCCGTCGTGTCGACCCCTGCCCCGACTCGCGTATGCCGCACTCCAACCTCCTGTCTCCTAAAGGTCCAGGATGTTGCCCTTCGCGTCGACGTCCAGCGCCCTCGGCGACCCCGGCAGGCCCGGCATCGTCACGATGCTACCGGCAATCGGGTAGATGAAGCCCGCGCCGACCGATGCGCGCACGTCGTTCACCTCGAAGGTGTACCCCGATGGCCGCCCGCGCAGGGACGCCTGGTGCGAGATCGACGCGTTGGTCTTCGCCATGCACACCGGCAGCCCGCCCCAGCCGTTGGCCTCGAAGCCGCGCAGTGTCCTCTGCGACGCCGCGCTCCAGCTTACGTCATCGGCGTTGTAGACCGTCTTGGCCAGCGCCAGCACCTTGTCCTGGATCGAGGCGTCCTCCGGGTAGAAGTAGCTAATCTCCGGCTGCGGGCCCTCCGTCGCCTGCACCAGCGCCTCGGCCAGCTCGATGCCGCCAGCCCCGCCGTCGGCGAACACCCGGCTCTCGACGGCCGCGAAGGCCCCGGCGTCCTCGCACCCGCGCTTGACGATGTCCATCTCGGCCTGTGTGTCGGTCGGGAAGTGGTTCACAGCCACCACAACGGGCAGGCCCGTAGCGCGCACCACGCCGATGAGGTGCGTCAGGTTCTCCATGCCCCGTCGCACGGCGTCCTCGTCGGGCGTCTCAAGCTCGCGGACGGCCACGCCGCCGTGGTACTTGACCGCGCGCACCGTGGCGACCAACACCGCCGCGCTCGGCTCCAGCCCGTTGAAGCGCGCCTTGATGTGCATGAACTTCTCGAAGCCCAGGTCCGCCCCAAACCCCGCCTCGGAGAGCACGAAGTCCGCGTACCCCAGCGCCAGCCGGTCGCCCACGACCGAGCTGCACCCGTGCGCGATGTTGCCGAAGGGACCCGCGTGTACGATGACCGGTTGGCCCTCGGTGGTCTGGACCAGGTTCGGCAGGATGGCGTGCCGTAGCAGCGACATCAGTGACCCGACTGCGTTCACGTCAGACGCCGTGACCGGCGCATTCTCGTCCGTGTACCCCACCACGACGCGGCTCAGCCGCTCCCGCAGGTTCTCCAGATCGCGGGAGAGCGCGAGGATCGCCATGATCTCGGAGGCCGTCACGATGTCGAAGCCCGATTCGCACAGCGGCGCGTTCGCCGACCCACCCAGTCCCGTGACGATGCTCCGCAGCGCCCGGTCCTCGACGTCGGTCACCCGCCGCCATGTGATGCGTTCCGGGCGGAAGCCGGGGAC
Source organism: uncultured Dehalococcoidia bacterium (assembly GCA_964499855.1). Taxonomy (GTDB): domain Bacteria; phylum Chloroflexota; class Dehalococcoidia; order Lucifugimonadales; family UBA1127; genus UBA1127. The sequence goes on from CAZCPU010000018.1 coordinate 22,026, forward strand.
CTGCCCCCGCTGCGCTGCGTTATCCGTCAGCGCCGCCAGTAGGTTGTGCGCAGAGCCGACCGCGTGGGCGTCGCCGGTGAAGTGGATGTTGACCTCGTCCTGCGGCTCCACCAGCGACAGCCCGCCGCCGGTGCCCCCGCCCTTGATACCGAAGATGGGCCCCAGCGAAGGCTCGCGCAGAGTCGCCACCACGTTCTTGCCGAGGCGTCCCATCGCCTGCGTCAGCCCCACGGTCGTCGTGGTCTTGCCCTCGCCCGCGGGCGTCGGCGTGATGCCCGTCACCACCACCATCTTTCCCCGTCGTCCGTCCTCGCGGATCGCGTCCAGCGGGATCTTCGCCTTGTGGTGCCCCTGCGGGATGATGGCGGCCGGATCAAGTCCCAGGCTCTCGGCGACTTCTGCTATCGGCTTCATGCAACTCCTCCATCTTGGTGGCGGGCGCGCCCGTGCGTTGACTTGGCGCATCCTGCTTGGCACACGCTCAGGATTGCTATTGCAGCCCCCTTGACGAGAGCCCGAACAGGTCCCATGATAGGGCCTCAGTCATTATTCGTAAATTCGGCAGTAACATTTTGCTTTCCTTACGTTTTAAAAATGTTACAATGCCCTCGTAGAGGCGGCGCGGGCCGGGCCCGCGTCACGTTTGCATGCTAAACGAGGGGGAGCGCATGAGCAATCTCAAAGATACGCTGGCTGGCGGCCGCTTTGCCGTCACGGCAGAGCTGAGCCCTCCCAAGGGCACCAACCTGGACTCCCTCTATGAGAAGGCGGACCTGCTCAAGAGCAAGGTCAACGCCTTCAACCTCACCGACTCCTACACCGCGAAGATGGCCATGGTCCCCCTCGCCGCCGCAAGGCTCCTTCTCGACCGTGGCGTCGAGAGTATCCTCCAGCTCACCTGCCGCGACCGCAACCGCATCGCGTTGCAGGGTGATCTCCTTGGCGCGGCCGCCCTCGGCATCGGCAACGTCGTCTGCATGGGCGGCGACCCGCCCACCATCGGCGATCACCCGGAGGCCAAACCCGTCTTTGACTTCGACGCCGTCGGGCTGCTCGGTGCCGTGAAGGCGCTGACGGAGGGCTACGACGTGAACGGCAACGCCCTCCGCGGCACGCCCGACTTCTTCGCGGGCGCCGTCGCCAACCCCGGAGCGAACGACCTCGACTTTGAGCTCGGCCGCGTGCAGATGAAAATCGACGCTGGCGCCCAGTTCTTCCAGACACAGGCCGTCTACGACCCGGCGGACTATCAGCGATACGCCGAAGCCACGTCCGGCATGGGCGTGCCTATGCTGCCCAGCATCATCATGCTCAAGTCCGCCGACATGGCCCGCTTCCTGAACGAGAAGGTGCCCGGCATCACCGTCCCGGAGTCCATCATCAACGACATGGAGAACGCCACCACAGCCGAGGAACGGTCCCGGGTCAGCGTGCAGATCGCTGCCCGCACCATTCGGGAACTGCGCGGAATGGCCCATGGCGTCCACCTCATCGCGGCAGGGTGGGAGTCCAGGTTGCCGCAGGTGCTTGAGGAAGCGGGCCTCTAACGGGGCCGGCAGGGAGGGCATTAGCCGCAATGGAGAATCAGGCCCCATCGCTCCGGTTCTTCGACAACCGCGAAAAGTACCTGCAGTTTGTATCCACCTGCAACGAGAAGCAACTCATCGCACGTCGCGTAGCGATGGACATCCTTCACCTGCAGCCCGTCCAGCCCGCCCTCCGCGTCTTCGACGCAGGCATGGGCGACGCCACCGTCATCACCCGGCTCATGCGCCACCTGCACCAGCGCTATCCCACCGTGCCCTTCCTCATCGTCGGAAAAGAGATCAGCCACGAGGACGTACGTCTCAGCCTCGAGCGCATGGGCGACCGCCTTAGCGAGCATCCCCAGACCGTAATTGTCGTCACAAATATGCTCTACACGGAGGCTCCTCACCTCTGGCCCTCGACCGAGGAGAAACAGGCAAACCTGAATTGGCGGGAAGTCGCCTTCGAGGGCAACACTGCCTACGACTTCGACGAGCAGATCCGGGACCTCCTTCCCCTCGTGCGGGAATGGTGGCAGACCAAGCCGAGCGAGCGCACAGGTAACCCCGTCTACGCCGCACCCTCCGTGCTGGTCATCTACCGCAAGGACCAAGAATGGCCCCTTGGACCTGTCATCCCCCGCCGCGGCGACACCGGCCGTGTCTACGACCTCATGCTCGCCGCCCAGCCATTCCGCGCAACCCAGCCAGCGCCCGCCAAGGTCAGGACGGTTCTTGCGCCCCTCGCCAAGGCCTTGGCGCCAGGCGGTAACATGGTTGTCGTTCAGTCCACGGGCAAGGACCCGGGCATGGAGATCATCCGCACCCTCTGGCCCGACGAGGACCCCTTCCGCACGCCCCGCTTCGACCTGCTCCGCGAGCTCCGCGCCCAGCTCGGCGAGTCCAACCCCGACCTACGCTTTCTTAGCTACCCGGACTCACGCGCTGAGTTTCGCTACGAGCTCCAACTCCAGCCGGAGGAGGTCGAGAGCAACATCGGCACCTCCGCGCTGCTGGCCGCATGGAATGCCGCAACCTACGTCGCGCAGACGGACGACGACCGTCTCCGCGACGCCATGACACGCGGCGACTACCTCGAAGTGACGCAGTCGGTGCTGCACAAGTACAACGGCCTCTGGTTCACCGACGAGTCCTTCCAGATTTCCAGGATTCCCTCGGAGGCGGCATGACGAGCGGAGCAGGACCAACCCAGACCCTTATGGAGCGCCTCGCGACGGGGAGGGTCGTGGTATCGGACGGTGCCACGTGGACCTACCTGCAGCAGCACGGCCTAGAGTCTTGGCAATGCGCGGAGGAGTTCAACGTCACCAACGGCGACGTCGTCAGGGGAATGGCCTCGGCCTACTTTGACGCCGGTGCCGAGATGGTGCTGACCAACACCTTCGGGGGCAACCGCTACAGCCTTGCCAAGTACGACCTCGGCGACAGGGTGACTGAATTCAACCGGGAAGCGGCCGTGCTCGCGAAATCGCAGGCAGGACCGGGCCGCTACGTCGTCGGATCAGTCGGTCCCCTCGGCGAGTTCCCGCTCCCGCTTGGCCGCGTCCACCAGGACGACATGCGCGCCGCCTACGTTGAGCAGGTGAAGGCTCTCGCAGAGGGAGGCGTCGACGCCCTCCTCTTCGAGACGCTGCGGGTCATTGAGGAAGCGGTCATCGCCATCAAAACCGCCAAAGAGTACACGGACCTGCCCATCATGGCCAGCATAGTCTTCGACCGGAGCACGGACGGCTTCGTCACCATCATGGGCGTCTCGCCGGCGCGGGCCATGGATGCGCTGCAGGAGGCCGGCGCGGACGTCGTCGGGGCAAACTGCGGCAACGGCATTGAAGACATGGTGGC
>CAZCPU010000019.1:0-18199 GCA_964499855.1 uncultured Dehalococcoidia bacterium
TTCAAGGACAAGGTCAAGATCAAGGCCTACCCCGCCCGCGACTACGGCAGCTGTGTCTGGATCTACATGGGCCCCCGCGAGCTCCAGCCCGAGCTCCCCGCCTTCGAGTGGGCGCGCGTGCCGGACGAGCACCGCGTCGTGACCCGCTTCATCCAGCACTCCAACTACATGCAGTGCACGGAGGGCGAGATCGACTCCTCCCACGTCTCCTTCCTGCACAGCGTCTTCGACCTGAGCATCGACTACCACCGCGACATGCGCACCGGCGAGCAGAATGGCGGGCGCAACTCCGTCCTCAGCTACAAGTTCGGCGCGCCTCAGCTCACCGTGAAGGAGACCGACTACGGCTTCACCTACGGCTCGCGCCGCGGCCCCGAGGAGGGCAACTACTACTGGCGCGTCACCCAGTGGATGCTGCCCATGTTCAGCCTCATACCCGGCCCGGCGTGGCCCCGCGGCGGCCGCGGATGGGTGCCCGTCGACGACGAGCACATCATCACATTCCAGTACAGCTACAACGGCGAGCGCCCCCTCACGCCTGACGAGCGCGCCCGCGCCGTCGACACGATGGAGCTCCAGCCCGTCAAGTACACCCTCCCCGACGGCTGCATCATCGACACCTACCGCAGCGTCCGCGCCCCGGAGAACGACTACCTTATCGACCGGGAAATGCAGCGCAAGCAGAACTACACCGGAATACCTTTCGGCCGTCACCAGGACTTCGCCATGACGGACAGCATGGGCGGAGTCTCGGACCGCACGAGGGAGCACCTCGGCACCAGCGACACGGCGATCATTGCAGCGCGCCGCATCCTGCTCCGGGCGGTCCGCGACCTGCAGGAGGGCATCGAGCCCTTCGCCGCCGGCCACCCGGAGGTCTTCCATGTCCGCGCGCTCGACACCGTCTCCACGGAGGGCGATTTCCTCAAGCTCCTGGAGGCGGAGGGGGAGAAGACCGTAGGAGTGCTGTAGTCTCGCCAAGGCGGCGGGGCCAGCGCACATAGGCAACGCAGAGGAGGATTCTCATGGCAGAGGTAGTCATCGGCCTCGGAACGTCCCACAGCCCGCAGTTGAGCATGCTGCCGGAGGCATGGGCCTCCCGCGCCGGCGCCAACGATCAGCGCAACCCCGCGCTCGTCGGCACCGACGGCATCGTCTCCAACTACCAGGACCTGCTCGCGCGCGTGGACACCAAGCGCCTCGAGCGTGAGCTCGACCCGGAGCTGCAGATGCAGCGCCACGAGCGCAACCAGCGCGGCATCTACCAGGTGGCGGAGGCCCTGAAAAACGCCAACGTCGACGTCCTTGTCATGTTCGGGGACGACCAGCAGGAGTACCTCACCGACGACAACATGCCCGCCTTCTGCATCTACTGGGGCAACGAGATCAAGGTGCTCGGCCAGGGCGAGGCCTACACCGCCGCCACCGGCTACCAGCCCCTCATCGGCTACCCGCCCGAGGACAGCGTCGTCCCCACCCACGGCGCCCTCGGCAAGCACATGATTGAGTTCCTCACCGAGGCCGAGTACGACGTCGGCTACTCCCGCTTCCTCGACCCGGACCGCGGCGGGCGTTCCCGCGGCGGCGTCGGCCACGCCTTCGCCTACGTCCACCACCGCATCATGGAGGGCCTCAACATCCCCACCGTGCCCATCATGGTCAACACCTACTACCCGCCGAACCAGCCCACGCCCAAGCGCTGCTACGACATCGGCCGCTCCGTCCGCAGCGCAATCGAGGCATGGCCGGGCAAGGAGCGCGTCGCCGTCCTCGCATCCGGCGGCCTCAGCCACTTCGTCGTCGACGAGGAGCTCGACACGTGGACGCTGGAGGGGCTGCAGGAGAAGAGCATCGTCAAGCTGCAGCAGCTCCCCCGCGAGCGCCTCAACTCCGGCAACTCCGAGGCCCGCAACTGGATGTCCCTGGCCGGCGCGGCCGAGCACCTGGACATGGAGCTGTTCGACTACGTCCCCTGCTACCGGTCGCCCGCGGGCACCGGCTGCGCCATGGCCTTCGCCCAGTGGACCTAGCCGCCACTTGGCGCACCACACAGGCAATCGAGAGGCGCCCCCGTTTGGGGGCGCCTCTTCATTTGCGCGGCGACCCGCATTCCAGCCCCGTAAACTTTCCGTTAACAGAACTCCCAACGACAGCGCCCCAGTTCATGGGGTAGACTGCTGCCCATGACCATCAGCAACAGCGAGGTCCGCGCCTAGTCATGGCCCACCAACCGCCCTCCATCGCGCGCCGCTGCGTCGCCGAGTTCATCGGCACCTTTGGCCTCCTCTTCGCCGGCGCCGGCGCCATCATGATCAACGATATCTCCGGCGGCGCCACCACCAACGTCGGCATCGGCCTCGTCTTCGGCCTCACCGTCGCCGCCATGATCTTCGCGACGGGCCACATCTCCGGCGCGCACATCAATCCCGCCGTAACCCTCGGGTTCGCCCTTGCGCGACACTTCCCGTGGAAGCTCGTGCCCATGTATTGGGGCTCGCAGCTTCTCGGCGCCACGGCCGCATGCCTTGTCCTCCTCGGTCTCTTTGGCAACGTGGCCGACATGGGCGCGACGCTCCCCGGCGCCGAAGAATGGGTTGTCGTCTCCTTCGAGGCGCTGCTGACCTTCTTCCTCATGTTCGTCATCATGGCGATGGCCACCGACGTCCGCGCCGTCGGCACCGCTGCGGCGTTGGCCATCGGCGCCACCGTCGCCCTCGAGGCCACATTCGGCGGCCCCATCAGCGGCGCCTCGATGAACCCCGCGCGGTCCTTCGGCCCCGCGCTGGTCAGCGGCAATTGGACCGCCCACTGGGCCTACTGGGTCGGCCCCATCGTAGGCGCTGCCGCCGCCGCCTTCACCTACGCATGGCTGCGCGAGGGCAACACAATGCCGAATGCGGAGGACCGATGAAGCGCGTGCTCTTCGTTTGCGTCCACAACGCCGGTCGAAGCCAGATGGCCGAGGCCTTCCTGAAGGCGTCGGGCAGCAACCGGCTGGTCGCTGAGTCCGCGGGCACCTTGCCCACGGAGCGCGTCAACCCGGTCGTCACGGAGGCGATGCGGGAAGTCGGCATCGACATCAGCGGGCAGACTCCCAAGGTAATTACTCAGGAGATGGCGGACGGGGCGGACCTCATCTTCACCATGGGCTGCGCCATCGACGAGGCCTGCCCCGCCACCTTCCTGCCCGCCGAGGACTGGGGCCTCGATGACCCCGCAGGCCAGCCCATCGAGACCGTGCGGCAAATCCGAGACCAGATTAGAATGAGGGTCACGGAACTGCTGGAACGGGAGGGCTAGCCGATCGAAATGAGAATAGCTGTATACGGCGCCGGCGGCGTTGGCGGTTACTTCGGCGGGCGGCTGGCCCAGGCAGGCAACGACGTCACCTTCATCGCCCGCGGCGCCCATCTCGATGCCATCCGCGCCAACGGCCTCCGCGTCAGCGGCGTCCACGGCGACTTCACTGTCGCCAACGCCAGCGCAACCGATACCCCCTCCGACGTCGGCCCCGTCGACGCCGTCCTCGTGGCCGTCAAGGCGTGGCAGGTCCCAGACGTTGCCCCGCTTATTCACCCGCTCATCGGCCCTGGCACCTGCGTCGTGCCCCTCCAGAACGGCGTCGAGGCCGCGCCGCACCTCATCGAGGGCCTCGGCCCTGAGCACGTTGTCGGCGGCCTCTGCCGCGTCGTCGCCCTCATCGAGGGCCCCGGCCACATCCGGCACGGCGGAGGCGACGACTTCGTCGGCATCGCCGAGCTTGACAACCGCCCCAGCGACCGCGTGGAGCGCGTACGCGCAGCCCTCGCCGCCGCGGGCCTCAAGGCGGAGACCCCGCCAGACATCCATGCGGCGCTGTGGGCCAAGTTCCTCTTCATCTGCGCCTGGGGCGGCGTCGGCGCCGTCACCCGCTCTCCCGTCGGCGTCACCCGCTCGCTGCCCCTGACGCGTACAATGCTCGAGGCGGCCATGACCGAGACCTGCAACGTCGCGAGGGCGCGGGGCATCAGCCTGCCGGACACCGCCGTCGCCACCGGCATGGCCGCCATCGACCGCCAGCCGGAGGGCGGCGAGGCCTCCATGCAGCGCGACATCCAGGACGGCCGCCCCTCGGAGCTCGAGGCGCAGAACGGCGCCGTTGTCCGCCTCGGCCGCGAGTCCGGCGTCCCGACGCCTACCCACGACTTCATTTACGGCAGCCTGCTGCCGCAGGAGCAGCGTGCGAGGAGCTAGCCCCTCTGCAGCGCGCTTCTTGGTCAGGTACACTTCCACGCAGACACCCAGGCACGCTAAGGAGGACCCGCATGGTGCGCATTGCCGTCATCGACGACTACCAGAACGTCGCCAGTAGCCTCGCGGAATGGGACTCCCTTCCGGACGGCTCACAGGTTGACTTCTACCAGGACCACCTCACAGACAGGGATGCCCTCGTCGAGCGCCTCCGGGACTATGACATCATCCAGCTGATGCGAGAACGGACGGAGTTCAGCGCCGAGCTTCTGGACGCCCTGCCGAATCTGCGTATGCTCTCCGGCACAGGCGGCGGATACGCCAACTCCATCGACATTCCCCACGCCACTGAACGCGGCATCATCCTCACGAGGACGAGCGGGTCCGCGGGCGGCAGCGTCGAGGAGCTGACGTGGGCCCTCATCCTCGGCCTGACCAAGCGCCTGCGGGAAGAGGACCGCGAGACCCGGGAGGGGCAGTGGCAGACCACCCTCAGCCCTACCCTTGCCGGCAGGACGCTGGGCATCATTGGCCTCGGACGCCTGGGCAAGGGCGTTGCGCAGGTCGGCCAGGCATTCAACATGAGACTCGTCGCGTGGAGCCCCTGGCAGTCGGAGGAACGGGCGGCTGAGAGCGGAGCGGAGCTGCTGGGCCGTGAGGAGTTCTTTTCGACGTCCTATGTCATCAGCATCCACATTCCCCTGACGGCAGAGAGCCGGGGCCTCGTCACCGCCGCGGACCTCGCGATGATGCAACCGAACGCCTTCCTCATCAACACGTCCCGCGGCCCCATCGTCGACGAGGCCGCCCTCGTGGCGGCACTTCGCGAGGGCCGCATCGCCGGCGCCGGCCTCGACGTCTTCGATGAGGAACCCCTGCCGAAGGACCACCCGTTCCTCAGCCTGCCCAACACCCTGCTGACCCCACACATCGGATTCGTCACGGAGGAAGGCTACCAGTCCTTCTACCGCAACGCCCTCAACAACATCAAGGCCTTCCTCGCCGGAGAGCCCACCAACGTCATAAACCCGGAGGCGCTCGAAAAGAAGTAGCCAGCTTGCCAGCCTCCTGGGCCCGTCATACACTGCTCCCACTCTGAACGGAACGAGGACCGCTATGCCCACCTTCACGCATGACTATCTGCGCAAGGTGTCCTACGAGATCTTCAAGGCCGCCGGCACCCCGGACGAGGCCGCCCAGGACGTCGCCGAGGGCCTCATCAGCTCCAACCTCGCCGGCCACGACTCCCACGGCGTTGGGCAGGTGCCCGTCTACGTCGACCGCATCAAGGCCGGCCACATCGTCCCCGACGCGCCCTACGTCGTTGAGAAGGAGACCCGCACGACGGCCGTCATCAACGGCAACTGGGGTTTCGGGTTCGCCGTCACCAAGAAGGCGACGGAGTTGCTCATCGAGAAGGCGCTGGCTCAGAACATCGCCGCCGTCACCATCCATCGCCAGAGCCACATCGGACGGCTGACTCCCTACGCCGCCATGTGCGCCGAGCAGGGGCTCGCCGCCATCATGTTCACCGACTCCGGCCGTGGCCCCAAGGCCGTCGCCCCCTTTGGCGGCCGCGGCCGTCGTCTCGGCACCAACCCCGTCTGTATCTGCGTCCCGTCCAACGAGGACAGTCCCGTCTTCATCGACATGGCCAGCAGCGCCGTGGCCGCCAACAAGCTGGCCGTCTACCGCCGCCGCAACCAGCCCGTCCCCCTCGGCTGGATCATCGACAAGGACGGCAACCCGACCACGGACCCCAACGCCTACAACCAGGGCGGCGCCCTGCTGCCCGTCGGCGGCGACCTCGGCTACAAGGGCTACGGCCTCAGCTTCATGGGCGAGGTCTTCTCCGGCATCCTGACCACTCTCGGTTTCGGCCTGGACCCCGAGGGCAAGCACAACGACGGCAGCTTCATCGCCGCCTGGCGCATAGACGCTTTCGCGGATCTCGACTGGTTCAAGCAGCAGGTCTCGGACTTCATTGCCTTCATCAAGACATCGCCGCCCGCCGCCGGCAGCTCGGGCGTCCTCTACCCCGGCGAAGCCGAGAAGAACACCGAGGCGCGCCTGCGGTCCGACGGCATCGAGGTGGAGGACTCGGTCTGGGGCGACATCACCGGCCTCATTCAGGAGTACGAGCTGCAGTCGGTCGTAGGCGACCCCCACTAGACGCCGCCCGGTCGCATGCCTCCCGACCCGCTTGCCGTCGACGCCGTGACCGCCCAGTTGCGGGCCCTCGGCGTCGAGCCGGGCCAGACGCTCCATGTGCACACGTCCTTGTCGAGGGTGGGACCCGTCGACAACGGCCCGCTCGGCCTCATTGAGGCACTTCGCGCGGTCATCGGCCCCGAGGGCACGCTCGTCATGCCCAGCATGACCGATGACGACGACCACCCCTTCGACCCATGCGGCACGCCCTGTCTCGGCATGGGCGTCACCGCCGACGCCTTCTGGCGGCTCCCCGGCGTCCTCCGCAGCGACAGCCCTCACGCCTTTGCCGCCGCAGGCCCGCACGCCGGGCGCATCACGGCGGCGCATCCCATTGAGCCGCCCCACGGTCTCGACAGCCCCGTCGGACGCGTCTTGGAATTGGGCGGCAACGTCCTTCTCCTGGGTGTTGGCCACGACGCTAACACCACCGTCCACCTCGCTGAGAACCTCGCCGGCGTCCGCTACCGCCGCCGCAAGTACGTCACCGTGCTGCGTGACGGCATGCCGTCGCGGTACGAGTACGAGGAGATTGACCACTGTTGTGAGCGCTTCGCCCTGTTGGACGGCTGGCTGGACGAACGCGGCCTGCAGCGGCGGGGCGTCGTAGGCCACGCCGAGGCGCGGCTCGTGCCCGCACGAGCAGTCGTGGCCGTCGCCGTCGAGCGCCTGCGCGCAGACGCGACCGTTTTCCTGCACCCGTTCGGCACGGACGCGGAGTGCGATGACGCGTGGGCAAGCCTGCGGGACTAGCGAAGAGGTCTACCGGCTAACCAGCAGGTGCTCCAACCGCTCCACGAATTGTCGTACTTCGGAAAGATGCCCCTCTACGGTGGGCCGCGCCAGCCAACCTTCGTAGAAGTTTGTGTGCAGCATCCCCGCCAAACCGAATTGCGAACGCAATTCTGAATCTTGCGTCTCCGCGGCCAGCCGTTCCACCGCACGAAACAAGTCTCGATGGCTCCGGTGTCCCCAGTGCCGCTCATACGCGACTGCCTTCACCATGGCCGCCGCCGCCCCCCAGCCCTTCTCGGAGGCCTGCGAAAGGTCGTCGTTCGCTAGCTCGTCATGGGCCTGCGCCAGGTAGCTCTTACCCTTGGTGTGGTAGTAATTGGCATCGGCCATAGGTGTTGTCCTTCAATTCAGGTGTTCCGGCGCCTGAATTATACAACACAGTCCACTACCGCAGAAACTCCCCCTGCCACCCGTCGTAGTCCGCGTTTGCGAGGGCCCTCGCCATGACGTCTGCGTCCGGGACGCGATGGCTGAGCCCCGCGGGCTCCCCGCCGTCCGCGTGGTGCTTCAGCGCCTCGTAGATGCCCTGGATCATCGTCTGGAAAGGCAGGTGGCCCTTGAGCGCGATCCGCACCCGGTGCGCCGCAAGCCACGCCGCGTCCTGCAGCTCAGCCGGCGCCGACCCCAGCATCAGCGGCAGCGTCGTCGCCGCCTCGACCGCCTCCACGTGCGCCTTGGTCGAGAGGCCGGTGAAGAAGAGCGCGTCCACCCCCGCCGCTTCGTACGCCGTCGCCCTCGCCACCACGCCCTCGATCCCCTCGACGGGCATTGCCGCGCACCGTCCAATGACGATCGTCGCCGGGTCGCGCTTGGCCGCCACGGCCGCCTTCATCTTTCCGACCGATTCCTCCAGCGATATCACCGTCGCGCCCGTCGCGCCGAAGGGCGTCGGCAGCGCCGTGTCCTCGATGGACATCGCGCACACCTCGGCAGCCTCCAGCTCCGAGACGGTCCGCATGACGTTGAGCGCGTTGCCGTAGCCATGGTCTGAGTCGACCATGAGGCTGATGTCGCTGGCGCGGGTGATGCGCCGCGCCTGGTCCACAAACTCGCTCAGGGTGATGACCGTCAGGTCAGGCGCGCCCAGCACGACGCCGGACGCGACTGAGCCGGCAAACATGCCAATCTCGAAGCCCAGGTGTGCCGCCAACCGCGACGATATGGGATCGAATATGGACGCAGGCTGGATGCACTGCTCCCGCGCGAGGTAGCAGCGGTAACGCTGGCGGCGCTCGGTGGGGTTCATGGCGCTCCTCATTCGTGCACTCGTGCAGTCTGGTGTTTGGGCGAAAGGGGCCGACCGCATCCTATAGGACACGGTCGCGTTTGGCTATGCAGTCAACCCATGCTCGCCGTTCCGGTGCGCGGACGGGAGAGAGTGCCCGGATAAGAGTGAGGTCTGCGAAGGTCTACGGCACCTGGAACGCCGGCTCGCCCCGCAGGCACGTCTGCTCGAGGCCGACCAGGAGCTGTTGCTCAATGTCCAGTCGCTCGCGGAAGGCGCGGGCCGCCGTGATCTGCCGCTCCGTGGTGCAGCACCAATAGGCGAGGGCCTCGCGCTCCCACGGGATGTGCGAGTCCACGTCGCCCAGATAGACCCGGAAGAACTCCAGCGCATGGTCCGGCACGCGGTACTGGTCGCGAAGCGCCTCGTGGGCGCGTCCCAGGAACTCCTTCCCGTACAGGTCCGACGCGTAGAATGTCGCGACGCCGTCCAGCCACGTCCAGTCCCAGTAGCGCGAGTACGTGCGCAGCGTCTGGATGGCGAAGTACGTGCGCGTAAAGGGATGCCAGTCCACCGCCTCGCTCTGGCTCAGGCCTACGCCCGTCCCGAACCGCAGCCACAGCTCCTCCCACGATGGCGTGTCGGAGCCGGACAGGTCGCCGACCACGTCCTCGCCCTCAATGTCCACGATGCGGCGGAGCATGTGCGTGCGGGTGGGCTCGTCGTTCGTCTTGATGAAGATGGCGCCGGTGCTGTAGACCAGCCCCTCGTCCCAGTACGGATACTGGTCCTTCACCCACATCTGCAGGTGCTCCTGCGACAGTTGCCCGTCGTAGATCGCCTGCAGGAAGGGCGGAGGCTCCGGGCACTTGGCCCGGAACTGCTCGTCCAGCAGCGCCAGAAACTCGTTGCCTGACAGCGGAGGGACGGAGAGCTCCTCCGGCCCAAGTGGAGGCTGGGCGCCCATGGCGTCCTCCTTGCGCGAGGCTGCGGGCTAGCCGCCGGAGGTCATCTGCAGCCGCAGGATGTAGGCCTTCCGCAACTCCTCCTGCAGCTCCGGCGTGTTCACGAAGCGCCGGGCAACTTTCTCGTTGAAGTCCGCGTGGTCGATGTCGATGCCCGCGTGCTCGTGCCGGTTATCGAGGGCCTGGTCCGGGTTCTCGACGCCCCACTCGATGAAGCGCTGCCGGTCACGCTCTATGGCGGCGAGGAGCTTGTCCGACTGGATCTTGTTCTCGCCCTCCATGACCATGCCGGACCCAATGGCGACGCCAAAGGCGCTGTCGCGCATCATGGCGACCCACCAGCCGCGCTTCACCAGTTCGGCGGGGTCGCAGTCGCCCTTCTCCAGCGCGTCGACCTCCCCGGGTGTAACGCCGTAGGCATACGACTCCCAGCGGGAGAGCATGGGGTGGCTGACCTGCGGTCCGCCGACGGTCTCCTGGCCTCCCTCGTCCACCAGCTTGCGGAGTTGCATGCGGCGGGAACCCTTGTCGGTCGTGCTCAGGTAACGCTCGCCCTCGAAGCGGTGGTTGATGTCGCCGCCCATGTGCGCGCGGCGCTTGGCCGCTGCGAGGCGCGGAAATTCGTCCTTGCTCATGATCTCTCGGATGCGGAAGGGGAAGCGTTCTCGCCACTCTGCGCGAATGCCCTCCAGCTCCTCGATGAACTCGCCGGGCTGGAGCGCCTCTTGCCGGTCGTTCGTCCTCGTCGCCATGGTTGCCTCCTCGTGCCGTACCGCGCCTTGCCGGACGCGGGTCTGCCTTGTTGGAAACTACACCTTTATGCAAGCCGCCCAGTGACCGGGAGCATACTCCTTGAGGGGCGGCGTGACAACCTTGCAGTCGTCGACGGCGATGGGGCAACGGGTATGGAAAACGCAGCCGGACGGCGCGTTCATGGGGCTCGGTATCGTGCCCTGCAGCACGATGCGCTCGCGCTGCGCCTCGACGCGCGGGTTGGGGACGGGCACCGCGGACAGCAGCGCCCGCGTGTACGGGTGGAGAGGGTTCTCGTAGAGCTCGTAGCGGTCCGCCAGTTCCATGATCTTGCCCAGGTACATGACCGCCACGTTCTCCGACATGTGCCGCACCACGGAGAGGTCGTGGGCGATGAAGAGGAAGGTCAGGTTGAACTGCTCCTGGATGTCCTCCAGCAGGTTGATGAGCTGCGCCTGGATGGAGACGTCGAGGGCGGACACCGGCTCGTCGGCGACGATGAACTCCGGCCGCACGGCGATGGCGCGTGCGATGCCGATGCGCTGTCGCTGGCCGCCGCTGAACTCGTGGGGATAGCGGTCCGCCATCGAGGGGTTGAGTCCGACGACGTGCAGGAGCTCCGACACCTGCTCCCGCAGCTCGTTCTTGCCGCGGGCGATATTGTGGACCAGCATCGGCTCTCCTATGATGCTGCCGATGCTCATGCGCGGGTTGAGGCTGGAGTACGGGTCCTGGAAGACCATCTGCATGCGACGGCGCATGGCCCGCATCTGCTTTCCCTTTGCCTTCGTCAGATCGATCCCGTCCAGCCACACCTCCCCGGAGGTGGGCTCGTTGAGCTGGATGATGCACCGCCCGACGGTAGTCTTGCCGGAGCCGCTCTCCCCGACGAGACCCAGCGTCTCGCCCGGCCGGATGGAGAAGCTGACCCCGTCGACAGCCTTGATGTCTCCTATGCGGCGTTGAATGATAAGGCCGGAGGTCACGGGGAAATGCATCTTGAGGTCCTTGACCTCCAGGAGCGGCGCCGCCTCCTGCCCCGGCGCGGGCGCACGGTCCTGCATCTGCGTCATGCCCCGACCTCCGACGCCGAGCCGGCCGTCACCCAGCACGCGGCCGTGTGGCCGTCGCCGACGGACAGGAGGGGCGGCGTTTCCTCCGCGCACCGCTCGATCGCGTACTTGCAGCGCGGCCGGAATGCACACCCCGTCGGGAGGTCCATCAGGTCCGGGGGCATCCCCTCGATGGACTCGAGTTTCCGCTTCCGGTCCTCGTCGAGCCTCGGTACGGAGTCAAGCAGCCCCTGGGTGTATGGATGCTGCGGGTTCTCGTAGATGTCGATGGCGGTGCCCCGCTCGATGATCTTGCCGGCATACATCACGTTGACGCGGTCGGCATAGCGCGCCACGACCCCAAGGTTGTGCGTGATGATGATCACGGCGGTGCCCAGCTGGGCGCTCAGGTTCTTGATGAGCTCCAGGATCTGCGCTTGAATCGTCACGTCCAGCGCCGTCGTCGGCTCGTCGGCGATGAGCAGCCTCGGGTTGCAGCTCATCGCCATCGCGATCATCACCCGTTGGCGCATGCCCCCGCTGAACTGGTGTGGATACTGCTTCAGCCGGCTGGCCGCGTCCGGGATGCCCACCATCTCCAGCAGCTCGATAGCCCGCTGCTGCGCTGCGGCGCCCTCCATGTGCAGGTGCAGCTCCAGTGACTCCGTGATCTGCTTGCCTATGGTCAGCACCGGGTTCAGCGACGTCATGGGCTCCTGGAAGATCATGGCGATGCGGTTGCCCCGGATCGTCCGCATCTGCGCCTCGCTCACCTCCAGCAGGTCCAACCCGTCGAAGATGACCCGACCGTCGACGATCCGGCCCGGCGGGCTTGCGACCAGCCGCATGATGGACAGCGCCCCAACGCTCTTTCCGCAGCCGCTCTCTCCCACGATGGCCAGGGTCTCGCCCTCGCGCACGTTGTAGGAGATGCCGTCAACCGCCTTGACGACGCCGCTGCGGGAGAAGAAGTGCGTCTTCAGGCCTTCTACGGCAAGCAGGTTCTCGGGGATGTCGCCGAATTCCGTCATGCGGCAGGCACCACCGCTTCAAGCTCCGCGAGCACGTCGGCCGGCAATGCTCCCTTCTCCTCGGCCGCGCACGCCTCCTCGATGTGCTCCACCTCGGAGAATCCGATGACGGACGTGGCGACGATGGGGTTGCTGAGCACGTACCGCACCGCGCCCTCGACCGGCGCGATTCCGTGGCTGTCGAGCACCCCCCGCACGCGGGCTGCCGCGGGGTCGTCGCCCGTCCCCGCCAACAGTCCCGCGGCCAGGACGCGGATGACGATGATGCCCATGCCCAGCTTGGCGGAGCGGTCGAAGACCTGCCCAAAGTCGCGGTCCACGTCGGCGGCCGGTCGGACGGCCGAGGGGTTGATCACGTTGTAGAGGCCGTTGATGCTGTGGAACTGTCCGCTGTCGATGAGCTGGTAGACGCAGGAGAGCAGCCCCCCATACGCCGTGAAGCCGAAGTAGCGCACCTTGCCCTGCTGCTGCAGCGCCTGGAATGCGTCGAGGACGCCCCCCGGCGCGAGAACGTCGTCCACCGTCAGCTGCGCGCCCACTCCCATGTCGGACCGCTCCGCGCGCTCGAGGCCAACGCGGTTGTGGAGCTGGATCAGGTCGATCGTCTCCACCTGCAGCCGCGTGAGGCTCTCCTCCACGGACCGGATGGTGTTCCCCTTCACGTCGTCCAGGTCCGGAAGCTCCAGCGCGACCTTGCTTCCGATGACCGGCCGCGCCTTGAGCTCCTGCAGCGTCTCGCCCAGATGGGTCTCTGACGCGCCGGCGCCGTATATCGACGCCGTGTCGAACAGGTTGACGCCGAGGTCGAGCGCGCGGGAAACCCCGCGCCGGCGCTCCTCCGGCGTCCCCTTCACGATCATGCCCGCCGTCGGCCCGCAGCCGAAGGCGATGGCCGACACCTTTACGCCCGTGCCGCCCAGCTCGTTGTACTGCATCTCTCCCCCTACCGTTCGCCCAGGCTTCCGCGCATCGCCGGGTCCAACAGGTCGCGCATCGCGTCGCCGAACATGTTCCAGCCGAAGATGGTGAGGCTCAGCGCAAGCCCGGGGGCAATGCCAAGCCATGGCGCCATGAGCATGTGCTGCCGCGCCTCTGCGGAGAGCATCCGGCCCCAGGACGGCGCCGGCGGCGGAATCCCGAACCCCAGGAAGCTCAATGAAGCCTCGATGGTGATGGCCAGGGGTATCTCAATGGTCGCGAGGATGATGACCAGCGGCAGCACATTGGGGAACAGATGGGTGAGCATCAACCGCAGGTCGCCAACTCCCACGGAGCGCGCAACTTCAATGTGCGGTCTCGCCATGACGGAAAGGACCTGACCGCGGACCACACGCGACCCCCTGATGCCGAACAGCAACCCAAGGATGATGATGAGTTGCCAGAGGCCCGGCCCGGCGATTGCCACCATGGCCAGGGCGATCACGATGCCGGGAAAGGTCATCCAGCCGTCAACGATTCGCTGGATGATCTTGTCCAACCATCCTCCGTAGTAGCCCGTCAGCAACCCCAGCGATATGGCGATGCACATCGCTCCGGCCACCGCGCCGAAGCCGATGGAGACCGAGATGCGCGAGCCGTGGACGATGCGGCTGAAGAGGTCGCGCCCCAGGTGGTCGGCGCCTATCAGGTGTTTGAAGCTCGGCGGCGAGAACTGCTCGTGCCGGTCGGTGTCGTTGTACTCATAGGGCGCGATGAAGTCGGCGAATATGGCCGTGAAGATTAAGAGCACCACGATGAAGAGCCCGGCCGCCCCAAGTGGCTTGTAGCGCACCATGGTGGCCACAAACGACCAGAGGCCGCGCGCCCACCTGAGCGGAAACGGGACCCCGGATGCCGCACTGGGCCGGAGGACGATTTCATCGGCCATCGTGTATGCCCCCCGTATCCATTACCTGTACCGTACCCGCGGGTCGAGCCAGCCGTAGGCCAGGTCGACGATCAGGTTCGCCACCAGCACGGTTATGGCGGTGAACATCAGGGCGACCTGCAGCTGCGGGTAGTCACGAAAGTGTATCGCTTCAATTGTCCATCGGCCCAGGCCGGGGATCCCGAACACGGCCTCCATGACCACGGACCCGTTCAACGCGTTGGGGACCCGCAGGCCGAAGACGGTTATCACGGGAATCAGCGCGTTCTTGAGCGCGTGCCGGTACATGATCGACCGCTCTGAAAGCCCCTTGGACCATGCTGTGCGAATGTACTCCTGCCGGAGCACCTCCAGCATCATCGTGCGGGTGATGCGCACTAGGGATGCCGCCGAGCTCACGGAGATGATCGATGCCGGCAGCAGCAACAGCAGCAGGTGCTTGACCGGGTCCTCGGTTAACGAATGCCAGCCCACGGGGGGTGACCATCCAATGTAGACGGCCGGCAGCACCAGGATGAGCGTCGCCAGCCAGAAATGGGGCACTGCGTCCGCGAGCACGACGGTGCTGCGGACAATGTAGTCGCTCTTCGTGTCCTGCCGCATCGCGGAAAACACGCCGATGGGTATGGCAATGAGGGCGCTCAGGAACAGCGAGAAAAAGGCCAATTCCAACGTCACCGGCAGCCGGCGCACAAGCTCCTCAACCGCCGGACTGCCGTCCCACAACGAGCGGCCGAAGTCGCCCCGGAAGAAGCCCCCAACCCATTTGAAATACTGTTCATGGATGGGATCCGTTAGGCCCAGGCGCTCCTGGAGGGCCTCCAGGTTGGGAGCGTAGCCCAACTCCTCGGTCATGAGCAGCGCCGCATCCCCCGGAATGAAGCGAATGAGGGTAAAGGAAATAACGCTCAGCACCAACAGCGTTGGTATGAGCAGGAGTATCCGTTGGATGGCGTACGTTCTCATGGCATATGTTCAATGAAGGATGCTTGGCGGCCCGCCATGGGCCGCCAAGCATCCCACTAGTGACTCCAGGGTTTCTGGGCTATCCCTCTTCGATCCAGGCAATCTCCCAGTCGCGGCCTTCCGTGTTGCCCACGTGCGGGCGGAAGTTCTTGATCCACGGCTGCCAGAAGAAGTCGGTGAACCGGTCCGGGATGCGCATCAGGTAGACCTGGTCTGCCAGGTAGCGCTGGATCTGCCTGAT
Source organism: uncultured Dehalococcoidia bacterium (assembly GCA_964499855.1). Lineage (GTDB taxonomy): Bacteria > Chloroflexota > Dehalococcoidia > Lucifugimonadales > UBA1127 > UBA1127. The sequence goes on from CAZCPU010000019.1 coordinate 15,337, forward strand.
CTGGTTGAACCGCTGGTTGGGGTCCTGCGTCAGGCGCTGGGCCTTGATCATCTCGGTCAGCAGCGCGTCGTCGATGTGGCTGTTGTTCTTGCTGTTGCCGGGCAGGAAGCTGACCAGGAGGTCGTCGACCTCTGCTGCCTTCAGCCGCGAGTGCGCGATGTCGTAGTCGCCCATGCCGATATTGCTGGTCTTCAGGTGGATGGAGTGGTCGACTTCCTTCAGGTTCATCTTCACGCCGATCTCGTCCATCATGTCGGCGACCAGCTCGGGGTAGTACGTTGCCTTGCAGCAGCTGCTGAACTGGTAGGTGATCTCCAACGGGTTGTTGGGGCCATAGCCCGCCTCGGTCAGCAGTGCAGCCGCAGCCTGCGGGTTGTACTGCCACCACTGGGCGGCGTCGCCCAGCTCCGCGGGCGTGATGCCGTACTCCGGGAAAACCAGCGCGGGGATACCGCCATAGGTCGGCTCCGTAACCGATCCCAGGAGCAGGTCCATGATGGCCTGCTGCTCGAACCCCATGGCAATGGCGCGACGTACGCGAATGTCGTTGAACGCCGGCGTCCGGTCCAGCCGGAAGTTCAGCGTGGGCGCCGTGCTCGGCAGGTCCTGGGCAAAGTTAGACTCCGGGTTCCGCTGCTTGAAGTCCGCAGTGCTGCCGGAGGGCGGGCCAAAAGTGTCAATGTCGCCCGAGATGTACGCTGCGCTCCTGGCCTGCGCGTCCGGGATCACCACGTATTCGATGGAGTCGATGAATGGAAGCTGGTTGCCGTGAGCGTCCGTCTTGAAGTAGTTGGGGTTTCGGACCGCCGTCATGCGCTTGTCCTTCTCCCACGTCTCAAACATCCACGGCCCGCTGCCGATGATGCCCTCCGGCGTGGACAGGAACTCCTCATCCAACACGCCTTCCAGCGCCGGGCTCTGCGGCGGCGACGTCGCGGCTTCCTTCGGCGCAACCCACGCAAGGGGCTCGCCGACGTGGATCATGAAGGAAGCGACGGGCTCGTGCAAGCGGAATACCACCGTGTACGGGTCCGGCGCCTCAACGGCGCTGATGTCAGCCAACTGGAACTGGTAGGAGTCCGGCCCCTTGAGGAACCGCTCGTAGCTCCACTTCACGTCTGCCGAGGTCAGCTCGCGGCCGTTCACCGGCGCGCGATCGTGGAACTTGACGCCCTCGTGGATCTTGAACGTGTAGGTGAGGCCCCCGTCTGAAACTTCCCAGGACTCCGCGAGGTCCGGGTAGGACTCGCGCGTGCCGCCGGGTACGTCCACGCCAACAGAGCGGGACATCAGGTTGTTGTACCACCAGCTGTTGGTGTTCTGGTGCTGCGCCTGCCCGCCGCTGGTCCCGTGCGGGTCGAATCCCGACCGCACGTCACGGGACGACGCAAACGTTATCTTGCCGCCGTACACGGGCTCGGGGCCCTCCATCATCATCCCGTCGTCGGCCTTGGTCATCGAGTCATCCGTGGCCGGCGCGGCCGCGGCGGCGGTCGTGGTCGTCGACGTCGTGGTGGTTGCGGCGCTCCCGCCGCTGTCCCCATCTCCGTCGTCGCCGCCGGAGCAGGCGGCCACCACCAGTGCCATCGACACCAGTAGGGCCATCAGGAGATAGCCATGCCTCAACGTGCCTTTCATTGCGCCCCTCCTTAAAGATGAGACCCTTGTCCATCCGCTGTGACGGGGCGGCCGAGACACGCTCCCGTCCGGAACCCTGTGTGAAACGCTTTTTCTGTCCCTTTGGTTCCGCCCAAATCAGTCCTCTATCAGCGAGTTGCTGCGCTTCATGGGTGTGTCGTAGTCAACGCCGTGTGAGCGGAACCACAAATAGATCCCCTGCCAGAAGAGCTCGGGGTCGGCCTCTATGACCTCACCCGTGCCGGCACGTGAAATGACCAGCTCGCCCCACGCCTCCGGCTCCCGCCTCTCGCCCTCCACGAGCGACTGCCCGCGCCAGCTGTCGAGGTCCGCCAGTTGCTCCGTCAGGAAGCGGGACAGGATGGCGTCGTCGACAACGATTGCCTCGCGAATCGCCCCCTCCCCGTCCAGCACGAGGATGGCGTCGTTCTTGGCGCCTCTGGTCCGCCACTCTGCGCTAATGGCCATGCCCGGCGTCCCCCTTGGGTGGTTTGGGCGCTTGTGCGCCTGTTTTGATGCCTAGAAAAATGTGGAAAACACCTTCGCCAAAAGGACGTTCTGGTCCAGCAGGATGAGCCGCTTGGCGATCTTCCACCCCGTCTCGCTGTCCCGTCGAAGAATGTCCCGCCGAGTGCCTATGAACATCACGCACTCGTCACGAAGGCGGTTCGACCATACGAAGAAGTTGCTGCTGACCTCCACCTCATCGCCGTCCACCGACAGCACGCGCACGTTCGTGATGATGTGGCGCACGCGTGAGAATGGCTCCTCGGGCCAGTGCACCCCGGTGTTGAGCTGCCGAACGCGGCCCATCAGCGTGCGCTTACCCTCGTCGAACCAGGAGATCTCGGACTCGGTATCGGTGTTCTCCCGGTGCTGCTCGCCGAACTTGACGTTGCGGCGGATGGGCATGTGGTAGTGAATGTCCTCGGCCAGCAGGTCGCCCCACTCGCTGAACCGGCGTTCGTCCAGCAGGGCGGCCTCGTCGTACAGGAACCGCTCAATCTCCCGCTCCAGGAGCATCCTCTCCCACGCGGTGTCTGCGCTCTGGATAGTCACGAAAAATCCTCCGGTGCAGGGTTGCCTAGGACTCGATCTCGGCGGCCACCTCGGCAAAGAAGATCCAGTCTTCCGTGCCGATGAGGTCCGGGTTGTTGTCGCTCTCCAGGTACTTCGCCATGAGCCATCCGCCGTCCCTGGCATTGAGCGTGATCTCCACCAGGTC
>CAZCPU010000019.1:18299-19564 GCA_964499855.1 uncultured Dehalococcoidia bacterium
GCGCGCTGGTTCTCCTCCGACGGCCCGCGGTCGCCGATGGTCACGCCGGGAATGCGCTCGTCGTAGTGGTTGTGGTGCAGGCCCAGCTGGAAGTTGTACGGGAACCGCTGCGCCACCATGCCCAGGCTGGCCGGGTGCGCGTAGTTCCAGTTCTCCATATCGTCCGACTCGGTGATGCCGGCGGGGCCGCAGTAGCGCATCACGTACCGCCGCTTGGCGTCCTTGACGTGCTTCGGCGCGTTCTTGTCCACCTGGTACTGGCGCCAGCTCTCCGTCATTCCGACGCCGTGCGGGTGCCACATGAGGATGCGCCAGTCGGACATGGTGGCGTTGGGCCAGATGTGGAACTGCCCGTCGCTCTGCATGTGGAGGTATTCGTTCGCAAATCGCTGCTTCTTGATCTCCCGCGTCTCGCGCCAGTAGTCGTCGACGCCGGGGTCGAGCAGCCACGTGTCGCGATAGTCCGCCACACCCGGCTGCTCGTAGATCGCGAGCTGCCCGACGTGGCCGAGCTCGCGGCTCGACATGTAGCCGCGCTTGGACGGGAACGGCGCCGCCAGCGGGTGCCGCCCGCCTCCCTCGACCTCGCCCTGCGGCCCGATCGCCGCCGCGTTGACCGAGAGGTGCGTCATGGCTGCGTGCGCGCTGTCCCCCGCAAAGCTGAACGCCCCGAACTTCCAGTTCGAGGGCAGGCGCCAGCGCTGCGCCGGCTTGTACAGCTCGACGCCCGAGTCGGTGCCGTCGGAGGCCTGGAACGCCCACCGCACCGTCTGCTGGAAGGGTCCCAGGTAGTCCTCGAATGACGGGGCCTTCGGGTCCCACGTCGCCCAGATGGAACCGTAGTAGTTGCACATCTGCGCCACTTCCGCCAGGCCCCACTGGCTCTTGTCCAGCTCCTCGAAGTAGGCGTCCCGGTGGTGGGGCACGCCCACCAGCCGGCCGTCCGTGTCGTACGTCCACGCATGGAAGGGGCAGGTGAAGACGAGGGCGTTGCCGTCGTCGTACCGGCAGACCTTCATGCCGCGGTGCCTGCACGTGTTCAGGAAGACGTGGATCTTCCCCTTGCGGTCGCGGGTGAGGATGACCTCCTCCTCGCCCATGCGGCCGAGCACGAAGTCGCCGGGGTTCTCGACCTGGCTCTCATGCCCTACGAGCAGCCATGCTCGCCCGTAAATCTGCTCGAGCTCCTGCGCGTAGATGTCCTCGTTGACGTAGACCTCCCGGCTCACGACGCCGCTCTCGAGGTCCACCAGGTCCCGAAGGTT
>CAZCPU010000019.1:19664-25268 GCA_964499855.1 uncultured Dehalococcoidia bacterium
CCCCATCGACCTCAGCGAACGGTGATGGAGCCGAGGGTGCAGGATCCCGTCAGTGTCAGCGTCGCAGTCGGCGCCGAGGGCTGCGGTCTTCTGAATTCCACGCTGCCCAGCGTCTCGGAGGTCTGAACGTTGACCGCCCAGTCATCGGGTACGATGAGCTCCGCGCTGCCAAGGACAGTCTCGATGTGCAGAGTAGCCGCGTTGTCCGCAAGGGCGGCCCCTCGAAGGTCGATCTCCGCGGAGCCAAACACCGCCGAAACTCTACCGCCCTTGAAACTCTGACTTGTCACCTGGTGTTGGATTCCGCCAAAAATGCAGGAAGTGTCCAACTCGTCCAGGGACGACTCGGTGGATCGTTGGTCGGGCGTCCACCGCGCCCGACGCCGCCATCGTGACCGGCCGCCAAACAGGATGAAGAGCCCCACGGCTACCAGCGCAACCGGCCAGAGGTAGTCCTCGATGTCCACGTCGACGATGTCCAGGTTGTCGACGAGGAAAGCCGCTCCCAAAAGGAACAGCAGCGCACCCAGCCAGCGAGAGGATGGGAGGCTGGCGACGCCCAGGATGATGAGAATGACCGGCCACAGTTCGCCCCACGCGATGTCGAAATCCGTGACGTTCTGGAGAAGGAAACCGGCGCCCAATACAACCAGCAGCACACCGGCGAAGATGCGAGGCCAGCCAATGGTGCTTCTCATCCCTGGCGCTTCTCTCCTACTGCTCGCAGTCGCGCAGCTCCAGCGCCCGCCACGCGTCCAGGGGCTTTTGGCGGCCGAACAACTCCGGGTGCATGATCTCCGCCATCACCTCGAGACCCTCCACCGCGCGAGGCCCAGGCCGGCTGAAGTACGCCGTTGCGTCAACGGCGTAGACCTGCCCTCGCCGGACCGCTGTCAGGTCGCCCCACGCCGCGGGGAACGGCGTCAGCCGGAACTCCAGCTCCAGCGCGTCCAGGTGGTATCCGCACGGCATCACCACGATGATCTCCGGGTCGAACGCCGCAATCTCGTCCCACGTCACCTCTCGAGACGGCTGCCCCTCGGGTACGATGCCGGCCGTCCCGCCCGCGAGGCGCACCATCTCCGGCACCCAGTGTCCGCCCGCAAACGGAGGGTCCATCCACTCCATAGTGAAGACGCGCGGCCGCTCGCCCGCACCCTTCGCGCGCTCCTCAACAGACGCGATTCGCGCTCGTAGGCCCGCCACCACCTGCTCCGCCTGCGACTCCGTCCCCGTCGCGCCGCCGACCTGCGTGATCGTGTCCAGAATGGCCGCCAGCGATGTCGGCTCCAGCGAGAGTATGGTGTTGTCGCCGTGAAGGTGACGCACCGCGTCCTGCACCGTGTCGTAGGAGACCGCGCATACGTCGCACAGCTCCTGCGTCAGGATGAGGTTTGGGTTGAGTTGCTCCAGCAGGGGCCTGTCGAGGGTGTAGATGCTGCTGCCGCTGTGCACGTTCGCGGTCACGTGGTTGTGGATGTCCCGGTTCGACATGCTCGCCGGGTTGAAGCCCGCGCTCGTGACCGCCGGGTGCGCCGCAGCGTCCGCGGGGTAGTCGCACTCGTGCGTTACCGCGACGAGCCGGTCGCCAAGCCCGAGCGCGTACACGATTTCCGTAGCGCTTGGCAGGAGCGAGCAGATGCGTTGCTCCGTCTGGGGCATACGGCCCTCCCTCTCGCACTCCGCCGCCCGGTGCGTCGGGCTCCGCCAACCTGGCGCAATGGGGTCTTGTAGCCGTCTCGAATCTATCGACAGGGTTGCTCAGTGTCAAGGAAATCACCGCTTCCCTGCGATTGGTTCGCCAGCCTTCGTCCCAGCTTTGGCTAGGTTAGTCCCAGCTTTGGCAAGGGTTGACACCCCCCAGCCTCGTGCATATCCTACCGCCGACAATGCACAGGTATGGGCATGCTGTGCCCTGGGCTACCTGCGCGGCCAATTTCAAGGGGGTACGCATGTTGTTGATAATCGGCGGGATGGGCTTCATCGGGATGCACACGGTCCGCCACGTGCTGGACGCCGGCGAGGACGTGGTCATCGGCGTCCACAGCTCCCGTCGCGAGCCCGACATCTTCAAGGAAGAGATCGGCAAGCGCGTCCACATCGCCACCGTCGACGTCACCAACCCACTGACCATCGTCGATGCCGTTCGCACCTACGGCGTCAACCGGATCGCCCACATGGTGGCCCCGCGACTCGGCTCTCTCTCCCCCGGCGACGAGTACCGCACCAACATGGGTGGGCTCATCAACGTCATGGAGACCGCCCGCATCTGCGGCATCGACCGCGTCCTCGTGGCAAGCTCGCAGTCCGTCTACCTCGGCCTCAGGGAGGGCCCGTTCTCGGAGAGCGCCCCCCTGCCCCTCCCAACCAGCAACGCCACCGAGGCCTACAAGAAGAGCTTTGAGACCCTCGGATCCCTCTACGCCTCCCAGACGGGCATCAGCGTCGTCTTCATGCGCATCGGCAGCATCTACGGCCCCCTTTACTACAGCGGCTTCAACATGCCCAGCCGCATGACTCGCGCCGCCGTCACCGGCAACCCGCCCGACTACGGCCGAGGCGGTGTCCCCTTCGCCGAGGACCTCACCGATTGGACCTACGTGAAGGACGTCTCCAAGGGCGTGCAGCTCCTGTCCATGGCCGGTTCCCTCAACCACACCACCTACAACATCGGCAGCGGCCGCGGCACGTCGAACCAGGACGTCGCCGACGCGGTGTCCGCCGCCGTTCCCGGCGTCAACTTCGAGCTCCAGCCGGGCAGGAGCCCCAACTGGCGTAGTGACCCGTTTATGGACATTTCCCGTATCAGCGAGGAAGTCGGTTACCAGCCCCAGTACACCATCGCGCCCGCCATCGCCGAGTACGCCGAGTGGATGCGGGCCACGCCGGATTGGAGATAACCGGCTGCTCCCGGCGGAGGAAAGGAGGCGTTCGCGGACGGCCTTGGGACCGTCATTCTCCACGGCATGTCTCACCAATTGACTGTTGTGGTACCATTGGCGCCAGTCTACGTTGAGACCTCGGGCGAAGGTCGCCCAAAACAAAGGAGGAAGGCTATGTTCAACGGCACGAAAGTCTTGGACGTTCACGGCCATGTTTCCGGCCCGCCTGGCACGGTGAGCTGGATAGACATGGGGTTCGCTTCCGGCCACGTCGGAGAGAGCCCGTTCCGGACCGGCAACCGCCCGGCCAACCTCAGCGACGAGCTGATGTACAACGCCAACAAGGCCCACATCGACTACATGGACGAGCGCAACATCGACGTCCAGGTCATCGGCCCCCGGCCCTTCCGCATGATGGGCTGGATGCCGCGGCACCTGCTCAAGCGATGGTGTGAGTTCACCAACGACACCATCCACCACCAGACGCAGAACTTCCCGGACCGCTTCCTCTCCACCACCATGCTCCCCCAGATCGCGGAGGCGCCGGACCTCAGCAACTGCGTCGACGAGTTCGAATACAACATCCAGGAACGCGGCTTCGCCGGCACGTACCTGAGCCCGGACCCTGACGGCCGCCACAACTCCCCCGGCATGAACGACGTCAACTACTGGGGCCCGGTGTACGACGTCTGTGAGCGGAACAACGTCCCGGTCTTCATTCACGGCACCAACTGCCTGGACCCGCGCATTGCCCACATCCCCGGCAACTACCAGGTCGGCTTCGTCGTCGAGACTTTCCTGGCTTCCAGGATCCTCTGCTACGACAGCAAGAACCTGTTCAGCCGGTTCCCCGGCCTGCGCATCTGCATCGCCCACGGCGGCGGCGCGCTTGACCGGTTCATCGACTCCTCCCGCCACCGCGGCGACTGGGAGGGCGGCAACCTCTTCTTCGACACTTGCCTGTACGACATCGACTACCTCGCGCTGTCGATCCGGCAGTGGGGCCCCGCCGCCACCGCCTTCGGCACAGAGGCCCCCGGCTCCGGCCGCAACGTCCGGCAAGAGGGCGACCACAAGTCGGGCGTCAACATCGGCAAGACCTCCGACGACCTGCTGCCCGTCTTCCAGCACTACATCGACTCCGGCCTCCTGACCAGCGACGAGGTGGTGGACATCATCCACAACAACCCGCTCAAGGTCTTCCCGCAGTTCGCCAACGTCTAGACCACGGCGAAACAGGGCAAAAAGAGAGGGCCGCTCACGCGGCCCTCTCTTCTTTCTCTCGCAATCTGTTCGATGGGTTGGCGGCTAGTCCTCGCCGCCGCCGTGGCTGTGGCCATGGTCGTGGCCGTGTGGGTCACCCTTGTAGTTTGAGCCCATGTTGAGGTCCATCGCCTTCTCCACCGGCTCCCCGTACTCCAGCCGCTTGACCATCTCGTCCATGTGCTCGTCGGGCCCGTCCTGGAACGTGTTCTGCATTCGCTTGAACATGTTGGCCATGGAATGCGGGTCGGTGTAGTTGACGCCGTCCAGCAGCTCCTTCTTGTTGAAGGTGCTGATGTCGAATGGAGTGCGCAGCACGCGGAAGCTGGAGAAGACGCGTACAAGGTCCTCGCTGCCGCACCGTTCGCACGTGCCCGTCGCGTCCACCTTCATGGTCTTGAAGAAGATGGATACCTTTGCGCTGCAGCTCCTGCACCTGAATTCGTATATCGGCATAGTCCGGCCAGTATAGTCGCGTACGCCCAATTCGCCAACCCCTTGTTGTACACTAGCTCCTGACAACGACCGTTTCCGATCCGACGCTTAGGAGGATGCCCGTGGCCAAGGCCTTCATCATGGTCAACACCGAGCCCACCGAGACAAACCGCATCGGCGAGCGTTTGCGCGCCATCCGTGGCGCCGTGGTCTACGAGGTCTTCGGCCCGTTCGACTTCATCGTCGACCTCGAGGCGGACACCCCCGAAGACCTCGCCGCAACGCTCCGCAACAGCATCCGCTCGCTTCGAGGCGTCAACACGACCCTTACCTGTTCGGTCATGTGATCCCTCGAGCGTATTCCCATGACTGAGTTCCCCGAGCACCGCGCCCTCATGGAGCGCGTCGTCGCGTGCCACGCCTGCCCCCGGCTCGTCGAGCACCGGGAGCGTGCCGGCGTCGAGAAGGTGCGCCGGTACCGCGAGTGGGACTACTGGGCCCGTCCCGTGCCTGCGTTCGGGACTCCCGACGCCGAGCTCTGCATCGTCGGCCTTGCGCCGGCCGCACATGGTGGCAATCGCACGGGCCGCATGTTCACCGGCGACCCGTCGGCCGACTTCCTCGCCGCCGCCCTCCACGCCGGCGGCTTCGCAAGCCAGCCAACCTCGCAGCGCCGCGACGACGGTCTGTCGCTCATCAACGCCTGCATCACCTCAGCCGTGAAGTGCGCCCCGCCCGCCAACCAGCCCACGGCCCAGGAACAGGCCCGCTGCCTGCCCTACCTCATCGAGGAACTCCATCTCATGCCCAACCTGAAGGCCGTCCTCGGCCTCGGCAAGCTGGGCTTCGATGCATACCTGCGGGCTGCGCGGGCGATGGGGCTGCAACGGCCCCGGGGCATCACCTTCGGACACGGTGTCCGCTACCAGCTGGGCGAGGGTTTCCCAACCCTCTTCGGCTCCTACCACCCCAGTCCGCACAACACCTACACCGGCCGCCTCACGCACCAGGGGCTGGTGTCGGT
>CAZCPU010000020.1:0-10989 GCA_964499855.1 uncultured Dehalococcoidia bacterium
AGCCCGTCGCGGTCCTGCTCCTGCAGACGCTGTTCCGGCGAGCCGGTGCCGTTGGTCTCGGCGTACGTCTGGCCGTAGGGCTGCCAGACGTCACGACCCTTGCCGCCGTACAGATCGAAGGCAACTTCACGGGGGGTAGCGCCGGGCACCACCCAGGCGTCTCCTCCCGTCACCTGCCGCTCCAGCCGGGGAACGAGTTCCTGGAATTGCGACGGGACACGCGGCGTCCACCGCTCCGGCGCCACCTCGAGGTGCGAATCGCCTGACATCACCCGATATTTGTCGCTCATGACACTCTCCTACGCAGCCGTCCCTGCATGGTCCGGCAGCGGGTCGTCGAAAGTGAACGGGTAGTCGAGGTCGCCGCGGCCAGCCAGGAATAGTTCCCGGGCGCGAGGGTATTCGTAATAGACTTCCAGCGTGTTGCCGTCGGGGTCATGGAAATAGAGGCTGCGCTGGCTCACGTGGTCGATCATGCGCTGCACCTCGACGCCGTCGGCCACGAGGCTCTCGTATGACTCGCGCAGCGCCTCGTAGCTGCCGACCTTGAAGGCGATGTGCAGCACGCCGACGCCGTCCTGCTGCCCGACGGGCGGGGTGGCGTTCGCGGGGTCCCCCACGGGCGAGAGGTCGATCGTGTGGCCGTCGCCGGGCAAACTCAGGAAGACTCCGCCGTGCTCGGGGTCCTGCTCCATCATCTGGAAGCCGAGCACTTCCGTGTAGAACTTCTTGGAGCGCTCCACGTCACGGACCTTGATGAGGCAGTGGCCAATTCGCTCAAGCTTGACTGGCATGATGACCTCCTTCCGCTACCGCAGCTTGGGAACGACCTTCTCGCAGAAGAGCCGTAGCGAACGATCGATGTGCTCAGGAGGAATGAGTTCGCCGGCGTTGAACTCGGCAACGACCTCTGTCAGGTGGAGGGCTTCCTGAAGCTTGGTAAGCTGCTCGACAACCATTTCCGGCGTGCCGACGGCCACCTTCTCGCGCTGCACGTCCTCCCACGTCATCGCCGCGATGCCCTCGGCGCGCTCGGACCGCTGCTCGGACGGGGAGCCGACGGACTGCGCGCCCTCCTCCGCGAGCCGGCGCTGCAGCCTGCGAAACTGCCGCATGAAGCTCTCCTCGGGTTCAGTCAGGGCGGCATCCCGGTCTTCAGCAACATAGACTGGGATGCGCAGGGAGACATCCATCGCCGCCTCGTGGCCGGCTTCCTTGTACGCCCGCTTGTAGCTGGCGACCTGCTCGGTCACGCCCTCCAGCGGCACCGTCCGCAGCCCAATGAGGAGGGGGTAGCCCATTCTCCCGTTCACCGGGAAGGTGTCGTTCGTCGTCGCCGCAATGCGGATGGGCGGGTGCGGCGACTGCACGGGCTTGGGAATGACGCAGACGTCCTCGTAGGTATAGTACTCTCCGCTGAAGCTGAAACGGTCATTGGTCCATGCCATCGTGATGACGTCGAGAGCCTCGCGGAAGCGGTCACGGCTCTCAGAATACGGAATGCCGTAGCCCTGGTACGCTGTCTGGAACCCGCTTCGTCCCACGCCGAACTCGAACCGCCCCTCACTTACATGGTCGAGCGTGGCCGCTTCCTCTGCGACACGCAGGGGATTCGACAGCGGCAAGACGAGGACGGACGTGCCGATGGTGATGCGCCTGGTGCGGCCGGCAATGGCGGCCCCCACCGTAATCGGGGACGAAATGACGCGATTGGGCGTGAAGTGAAACTCCGCAAGGCAGATGACGTCCAGGCCGAGATCCTCCGCCTTGTCGACGTGGTCAAAGGCCTGGGCATAGGCATGGGCCGGGTTGCCTCCGTCCGGCATGGAAAATTCCACGAAGGAACCGAATCTCATAGCAACCCCCAATTCAGGGTCCGTCTCGAGTTTGTCGCATCATATCCGTACCGGTTTGGTGCGGCAAGGGTTGTCCGGGAGTAGTGGTAAACTGCCTTGAACTGGTTTACCCTCCGACGCGAGTCAGAGAGCAGTGCCTGCATTAAAGGAGTCCCGCGCCATGACTGTGACCACGTTTCCAGAAGCACCCTTCGAGTTTGCGATGTTCGACTGGATCGAGAATTCCGGCCGCCCCGTCGCCGACATTGTGGAGCACAAGATGCGCCTCGTGGAGATGGCCGATCGCGCGGGCTTCTACGCCTGGCACACAGCACAGCACCAGGCGACGCCCCTCTCCATCAACATCTCGCCGTCAATCATCCTCGCCGCAGCCATCCAACGCACGCGCGACCTGCACGTTGGCGCGCTCACATTCTGCCTGCCGTGGTACGACCCGTACCGGTTTTACAACGAGATCTGCATGCTGGACCAGATGAGCCGCGGGCGGGTGGAGCTCGGCGTCGGCCGCGGGATCTCCCTCCTCGAGTCCTCGGTTTACGGCATCGATGACGTGGAGGAGTCCCGGGGCCGCTACCGGGAAACACTGGACATCTTCCTCAACTCCTGCGGGAAGGACACGCTGGAGCACGAGGGCGCTTACTTCAACTACCACGACGTCGAGCTGCACACCGAGCCGTACCAGAAGCCTTACCCTCCACTCTGGTTCCCCAGCAGCAGCGCGGACATCATCGACTTTGTGGCGCGGCACGGGTACAACACCGCCATCCCCGGCACGCCGGAGAATGTTCGCCCCATGCTGGAGCAATACCGCGAAATCTGGCTCGAACACCAGGATGACGAGGGACGTCACAACGCGCACGTAGGCGCGCCGAGGCTTGGGCGCAACCAGCACGTCTTCGTCGCCGAGACGGACGCCGAAGCGGAGGCCGTCGCCGGACCGGCCATGGCCACGTGGGGGGCGCACATCAGCCACCTCTCCAGGAAGCACAGCGCGTCTCTGACGGCCGCGCCACAGCCGGACCGCAGCACCCGCGTGGTCATCGCGGGCTCCCCGCAGACAGTCGCCGAGCGACTGGTTGAATCCGTCGAAGTCTCTGGAATAAACTACTGCATACTTGTTTTCTCGTTCGGAGACCTAGCGCCTGAGCGTGCCGAACGCTCGCTGGAGCTCTTCATTTCGGATGTGATGCCCGTGGTGCGGGAGAGGTTCGGCGGGAGGGAAGCAGCCACAAGCGCGGGATAGCGCGAAAACGAGACTAGTCCAAACAGATAGAGGGGGGAAGGCATGCTAACGACCCACGACAATGAGATGCTGACGCGAGTCGGGCCGGGGAAACCCATGGGAACTTTCATACGAGAGTTCTGGATCCCCTTCCTGCCCTCACGCGATCTGCCGGAGCGCGACGGCCCCATGAAGCGCGTCAGGCTGCTGGGCGAGGACCTGGTCGCCTACCGCGACTCCAACGGCGACGTCGGCCTCATCGCCGAGAACTGCCCGCACCGGGGGGCATCGCTCTTCTTCGGCCGGAACGAGAACGGCGGACTCGCCTGCAACTACCACGGGTGGAAGTTCGACGTAACCGGGGCGTGCCTGGACATGCCCAATGAGCCGGCAGAGAGCAACTTCAAGGACAAGGTCCGCGCAACCACATACCCGGTCGTGGAGCGCAACAAGGCGCTGTGGACCTACATGGGCCCGCGGGAGACACCCCCGGCCTTCCCAGAGTACGAGGTCAACACGCTTCCGTACGACCAGGTCTACGAGCCGCACGTCATGACGGAGGAGTGCAACTGGATGCAGGGGCTCGAGGGCGACCTCGACTCGTCCCACGTCTACTTCATCCACGGCCGCCTGTATGAAGACGCGCCGGCAGCGCCCGGGCAGCTTCGCGGCGTGTGGACGAACGATCGCGCCCCCAAGCTCGACGTGGTCCCGACTCCGTACGGCGTCTACTACACCGCGCTGCGCCACATCAACGACCAAGGTGACATCCACCACCGCGTAAACCAGTACCTCTACCCCTTCTTCAGCATGATCACCATCGATGCGACGGTGAACCTCCGCGCGTGGGTACCCATCGACGATGACTATCACATGCTGTTCATGATGAGCGGGAGGGCGGACACCGGGGCCTCCTCGGAGCTGGAGGCATTTCTGCTCGACCCCTTCAAGAGCGCCGGCGGCTACATCGAGGAATCGCCGGACCCGCGCACCCGCTACATGTCCTTCGCGCGCAAGGCCAACGACTACTGCATCGACTACGACGTGCAGAAGAAGTACATGATGTCCGGTATCCCCTTCCTGGTGAATCTCCAGGACCGCGCGATGACCGAGACCATGGGCGCCATCTACGACCGCCGTAGGGAGCACCTCGGCACCAGTGACCGGATGATCATCCAGGTGCGGAAGCAGTTGCTCTCGGGCGCACGCGCGTTGCAGGAGGACGGCTCCGTCCCAGCTAGCGTCGACGACCCCAAGCTCGTGCGCGTTCGCCCCGTTGGCATGATCTTGAACGAGAGCGTTGACTGGCAGGAGGCGACCAAGGTGGTGCGGGACGTGGACGGCGGCGAGCCAGTGGCGTACGTGCCGTTCTTTGAATAACCCTCGTCCTTTGGGTTGAGACGCAGGGAGGGGCCGCTCGGCCCCTCCCTTTTTTGTCCTTACAACCCCGCCTCGCGAACGCTTTCCGGCGTCACGGTGCTCGGCAGGCGGTAGCCTCGGAAGACCCAGTAGCCGATGAAGGCGATGGCGCCTGCGACCGGTCCCAGCAGGCGTATGCCCAGCGGGTCGTCCGCAGTCTCGCCGAGCAGCAGGATGAGCGCGAGGAGCAGCGCGGAGAACGACGAGCCGACCTTCTCGAACAGGTTCTGCGTCGTAAAGAACATCGCCTCGCGGCGCATGCCCGTGCGTATCGCGTCATAGTCGGTGATGTCGGCCGTAATGGCGCGGGGCATGAGGTTCACGCCGCCCATCGGGAGGCCGACCAGGAAGGCGACGACGATCCCCTGCGCCAGAACGGGAATGCCCGGCACGAGGCCCACAAAGAACATGAGGGGAAGGATGACGGCGGTCCCGAGGAGGCAAAACGAGTAAACCCATTGCTTGCCCTTGCTATGGCTGAGCTTCCACATGGCGAACACTGCAACCATCATCCCCACAAGCGCCGTGCCGGTCAGGACAGACGTCATGGTGCCCTCGTTCTCGGCGCCGAGAATGGCCGAAACGAAGAAGGGCATCCACCCCAGCGTCATCGTCGTCGAGAGCTGGTACAGGACGAAAGTAGGCAGGAAGTACAGGAACTGCTTGTTGGCCAGCGTCGCCAGGAAGGCACCCTTGAGCGGCATTTGCGCGGGCGGAGTGTCGCGCGGCGCGTGCCGCCAGACGCCGCCGACGCCGAGGAAGCGGAAACCGAGGCCCATGACGGCCATCAGCATGCCCATGACCTTGAAGCCCCACGTGTCCTGCACGACGCCGCTAAGGACGAGGCCAAGCACAGCACCCAAGATGCCGAAGTAGAACTGCCACGCCACAATGCTCATGCGGTCGCGGTGGCTTCTTGCCACCTCGGGCAGGAGCGACTCGTACGGGCCGATGGACGCGGTGTTGCTGAGGAAGAAGAGTTCCAGGATGACGAAGACCCAAATGGCGTTGACGATGCTCGCGCCCTCGACGGGCGTGAACCACAACAGGACGAAGAAGATGGCCCAGAAGGGCGTGGACAGGACGACGAAGGGCAGCCGGCGGCCCCAACGGCTCTTGGTGCGGTCGCTCCACCAGCCGATGATGGGGTCGTCAAAGGCCTCGATTAGGCGGCCGGCGGTGAGCAGGGCGCCGACAAAGACCCGCGCGTCCACGTCGATGGGGCCGAGGGCCAGCCCCGGCACGACGGCATCGCCCTCGCCCTTCGGCGGCGCGAGGAAGAACAGCAGCCAGAGGTTGCGGGTCTGCACCACCGCCTGCCCGCCGACCATGTCGGTGGTGTAGAGGAGCTTGTTGAGCAGCGGCAGGCCGTTGGTCATTGCTTGCCCTTCTGGGAGCGAAACTTCGCTCTCTCGACTACTCCCGCCACAGGTGGTAGCTCAACGTGCCTGACAGGACGATGTAGAGGGTGTTTATGACTATCCAATAGTTGAGTTGCGTTTGACCCTGTTCCCCGGCACTTGCCATGTTGTCAAACCAGTTCCAGAAGAACAGTATGGCGAGCACCGCGGCGGCATAGAAGGCCGCGTGGACCCACAGTTGCGTCAACGTAGAGGCGTCCGGCGCCAGCCGCCGCTTGTGGACCCAGGAGTGGGTCAAGGCTGCGACGATGCCTACCGCCATAAAGACGGCGAGCACGTCCCATATCGTGCCCACGTCCCAGGACTCGGGGTAGAACGAATTGAGCCAGAAGTGGAGGAGAACGGTGAGCGCAGTGAGTCCCAGGTAGATTGAACCCGGCTTCTTGAGCGTCTCCTCCATGACGACCTTTCGCGAAGGATTGGGCAAACGCCAACTACTTGCGCCACAGGTGCCAGCCGACGGTCCCCATGAGCACAATGTACATCGTGTTGATTATCACCCAATAGTTGTTGCGGGTCTGGCTTTGATCGGCGTCGGTAGCCAGTTCATCAAACCAGTTCCAGAAGAACAGGACTGCGAGCACCGTCGCTGCGTAGAAGGCGGTGTACGCACAAATGTGGGCGAGCGAGCCAGCGTCCGACCCGACGCCTTGCTTGTACGAAAAGGTGTACGCGAGAGTGACCACGATTCCCACTGCCATCAACGCGTTCAGTACCTCCCAGATCGCGCCGATGTCCCAGGAGTCCGGGTAGAACGGGCTGAGCCAGAAGTGAAACAGCACAACGAGGGCGGTGAGGATCAGGTACACAGACGCTGGCTTCCGAAGCACTTCCATTTCGACTCCCTTCCCCATTACTTGCGAGCGGCCCATGAGGCCTTCGCCAAGATGGAAGCATAGGGAGGAAGTTGCGTCAATGCGAATCTGCTGAGATTGTTGCTGACAGCGTTCTGTCACTCGGCGACAATGGGCGCTGATGGGAATCTCACGGTTGCTGGAAGTGCTGCTAGTCGCGCTGCGCCTTGGGCTCACGTCTTTTGGCGGGCCGGTTGCCCACATCGGCTACTTCCGGGAGGAGTACGTCGTCCGGCGCAGGTGGCTCTCCGACGAGCGCTTCGCCGAGCTTGTGGCGTTATGCCAGTTCCTGCCGGGCCCGGCCAGCAGCCAGCTCGGGATTGCAATCGGCACTGGTCGAGCGGGCTATCTTGGCGGCTTCCTTGCGTGGCTGGGTTTCACCGTTCCCTCCGCTGCAGCACTAGCAGCCTTCGCCTACGGCGTGCACGAGTTCGGCGGCAACGGAGGCGGCTGGCTCGACGGCCTCAAGATTGCGGCGGTGGCCGTGGTTGCGTTCGCACTTTGGGGAATGGGCCGGACCCTGACGCCAGACAGGCCTCGAATCACCATCGCCGTTGTTGCCGCGGCGGCGCTGTTGCTCACCGGCGGAGTTGCCGCGCAGGTACTCGTCATAATCGGCGGCGCGGTGCTCGGCCTCTGGTTGCTTCGGCCCGGTGAGGCGCAGCAAACCGGCGACGCAGGGCGGCGCACGGGCGCGAAGATTGGCGTGCTGCTGCTCGTGCTATTCGCCGTCGTGTTGCTGGCGCTGCCAGCCGTTGTGCGGGTTGTCGACAATGAGCCCCTCTCCGTCGCCGACAGCTTCTATCGCTCGGGGTCGCTGGTATTCGGCGGCGGGCACGTGGTGCTCCCGCTGCTGGAGGCGGAGGTGGTGCCGACGGAGCTGGTGACCAAGGACGAGTTCCTTGCGGGCTACGGGGCCGCTCAGGCCGTGCCAGGGCCGCTCTTCACCTTCTCGGCATACCTTGGGACGGCCATGGGCATCCTCGACCCGTGGTGGTTGGGCGGGCTGCTTGCGCTGGTGGCCATCTTCGTGCCGTCGTTCCTGCTGGTCTGGGGAGTGCTGCCAATGTGGGAGCGGCTGCGCGGCATTGCACCAGTGCGGCGAGGGCTCTTGGGCGTGAACGCCGCCGTGGTGGGCATCCTCCTTGCGGCCCTGTACGACCCCGTGTGGACCAGCGCCGTCGACGCGCCGGAGGACTTTGCGCTGGGGGCGGTCGCATTCGTCCTGCTCGCGTTCTGGAAGACCCCGCCTTGGCTCGTCGTGGCGCTGTCCGCCCTCGCCGGCGCGGTGATGGCTGCGGTGTAGGGGTGTGGGACTTCGAGCCTGCGCAATTCCCTGGCACTCCCAGATATCAGCGTCTCCAAGCGGTGGAAATCGCCCTCAATTCCTTGACCCTCCTTCTCCGGCGGTACTACGCTGAAAGCATGAGGAAGTTCCTTCTTCCAGCCCAGGCAATCGCAATAGTCTACGGTCTCATTGCGGCCTTGCTGGCGTTGGTAGGGTCATTTGCGGACGGAGATGATGTCTTCGCGCGATTCCTTCTAACGATGTTGCATCCGCTGAGCGCCGTCGGCTTCCTGGCAGTAGTGTTCATGCGCACCATCGCGGCGCCAGTCGTGGGTCTGGTGGCGGCGCTTCTGCTCGCGACCGCACTTGCTGACGGCTACTACGCGCTGTCAATTGCCACAGGCTCAACCAAGGGGGACTGGGAGATTCCAGCCATTTTGGCAATCGGACCAGGCCTGGGGTTTCTGTACTCGCTGGGGCTGTTTCTGTGGGGCAGCGCTCCCGCGGACAAGACGTAGCTTCCGGCGTCTAGGTCTAGGCAAGACTGGGATTGGAGGGCGATATGAACAGGCATGCGTTCGTCAACCTTGCAGTCCAGAACATCGACAAGTCCCGGGAGTTCTTCGAGAGCCTCGGATTCGAGTTTGACCCGGCCTTCAGCAACGCGGGTTGCGCGTGCATGATCGTGTCGCCGGGCACGTACGTCATGATGCTGGCGGAGGGGTTCTTCCAGGCACTGACAACCAAGGACATCCTCGACACGGGAGACTCCACCGAGGTGGTCATCGCGGTCTCGGCTAGCAGCCAGGGTGGCGTAGACGCGATCCTGCGGTCGGCAGTAGAGGCCGGCGGCACCCTTACCCGTGAGGCCCGCGACCACGGCCACATGTACGGCGGCGCATTCGAGGACCTGGACCACCACCAGTGGGAGATCTTCCACATGGAGGGAGCTCCGCCTTAGCCGTCGCTCCTCCCGAGGGCGCTTCCGCTCCAGCAGCCCGAATTCCTTGACACCCCCATGCGGCTGATGTTCAATCGCCGCAATCGGGGTCGAAGGAGGCTGCCATGCCTTTCGCGGAAATAAACGGAATTGACCTCTACTACGAGTCCACGGGCACAGGGCCCGCCGTCGTGCTGGCCCACGGGGTCGGCGGCAATCATGCCATCTGGTGGAAGCAGGTAAAGTATTTCTCGCAGTGGTACCAGGTGATCAACTTTGACCACCGCGGATTCGGGATATCCCGCGACGTCGAAGGCGGGCCGGGACGGGCGGCATTCGTCGACGACCTTGAAGCTCTGCTGGACCACCTGGAGATCGAGAAGGCCTCGCTCGTCGCGCAGTCCATGGGCGGACGCACGTGCCTGGGCTTCGCGGTGAAGCGGCCCGAGCGCGTACAGGCGCTGGTGATGGCAGCGACCACCGGATTCTTCGAGTCGACGGGCGCCCTAGCGGCACGACAAGAGGAGGTCCGCAAGTCGACCGACGCCATGGCGCAGGCTGAACGCGTTCTTTCCCCCAGCTTCCGGGAGCGCGACCCTATAGCGACGGAGCTCTACCTCAAGATCAGCGGCTTCAACCCGTCGACGCAGGCACGGCTACGCGGCGCGACCATGTCCCAAATCTCCGGCCCCAGCGTTGCCGACATCACCGAGGCCGACCTCGCGCGCGTCACCATGCCCACGCGCTTCATCGGCGGCGAGGACGACGTGCTTCAGCCCCCGGACGTGCTCGAGATGACCTGCGCCCTCTTCCCCAACGCCTCGCTGGTCGAGGTGCCGCAGTGCGGACACTCCATGTACTTCGAGAAGCCGGATGTCTTCAACTTTCTTGTGCACCGCTTCCTCAAGGACTGCGGCATCGGCAACGGGGAGTAGCCTCGACGATGAAGAACGTTGACCTCATTGCCCGCTCGCTGGAGGCGGCCGGGGTCAAGTGGGTCTTTGGCGTACCGAGCGGACCGGTACTGCCGCTGATCGATGCACTTGAGCGCACATCCGTCAGGTACGTCCTGACGGCGAGCGAGACCTCGGCCGGTTTCATGGCCAGCGCCATCGGCAGTCTTACCGGCACGCCAGGCGTCTGCCTCTCGACGCTGGGTCCCGGCGCAACCAACATGTCGACGGGCGTCGGATGCGCGTGGCTCGACTGCGCGCCGCTCATAGCCATCACATGCAACGTGCCCACGCGGTGGCTGGAACGGCGCATCCAGATGCGCATTGACCACCACGCCCTTTTTGCGCCCATTACCAAGGCCTCGCTGCCGCTGCGCCACGACGACGTCGTAAACCGTGTTACCGAGGCGCTGTCCATTGCGACAGCAGAGCCGCCCGGTCCCGTGCATCTCGACTTGCCGGAAGACGTGGGCACCGCCGAGGCGACTTCGGACGCCGCTGCAGGCGTCGACGGCGCCGCGGCTTTCCCACCGACCGTTGACGCGTCCGACGCCGTTTCTGCCGTAGAGCAGGCGCTCGCCGCGAGCCGACGCCCCGTCGTCATGACGGGCCTGGGGTTCACACGCACTCGTGCCGCCGAGGCGCTCCAGGCCTTTGTCGAGCGGCAAGGCATTCCGTTCATCTCCACCATGCACGGCAAGGGGTGGCTCCCGGAGAGCCATCCCAACTGGGCGGGCGTGCTCGGCCGCGCGCGGCGAACCAACGTCCAGCGCTTCATCAATGGGGCTGACCTGGTCATAGCGGTCGGCTATGACCCAGTAGAGATCAACTACGAGGAGTGGGTTGGGTCTATCCCCGTCGTGCACGTCGCCAATCAGGTCGCGGACGTCGACGGCACCGTTGACGTGCGATTCAACGAGGCCACGGACATGGACGAGACACTTCGCGGCATCGCGGCCCTACCGCCTTCTGCCAACGACTGGTCGTTGGAGGAATGGGCCGTGCACCGGGCGCAGCTCGACGCCGACCTGCGCCC
>CAZCPU010000020.1:11089-23311 GCA_964499855.1 uncultured Dehalococcoidia bacterium
TCATGCTACGCACGCTTGACTTCGACGGGGACGCGCAGGGGGACCCCGTCAATCACGGTGGGCCTGACCAGGCAGCGTACGCCTATCCCTTGGAGCACTATGCGTTCTGGTCGAAGGAGCTAGGACAGCCCGAGTGGGCACCGGGACAGTTCGGTGAGAACCTCACGATCACAGGTTTTTCCGAAGACGACGTACGCATCGGCGACGAGTTTGCCATTGGCGGGGCCATCGTTGCGGTGTCGCAGCCTCGGACGCCGTGCTACAAGCTGGCGCACAAGATGGGGCTGCCGGAATTCGCCAAGCAGTTCCTCGCCAGCGGCCGCATCGGCTTCTACCTGCGCGTGCTGCGCGAGGGAATCATCACAGCGGGCGATGGGATCGAGCGGATGAAGTCAGACCCGGACTCATTCACGGTTCGAGCTGTCTCCTACCTGCGGTACTTTGACCGCGGCAACGTGGAGGGCTTTCGCAAGGCTGCGGACATGCCCGCGCTCTCGCAGGGGTGGCGAAATGCCTTCGCAGAGCTGCTCGCAAACTCCACGACGCGGTAGAGCCGAAGGGTCGGCTTGCACCTGTGATTGAGCTTTCCGTAACGGTCAAAGCGTTGAAAAGTCAGAAAACCACTGGCGTACCCTTGTTGTGTGTGGTATGGTGCAAGGGTGGTGGCCCGATCCAATGATGCAAAGTGTCAAAGTCACTAGCGGCCCTCAATGCATCGGTGACCGGTCCCGTTTCTATCCTGGAAGAAAGGAGGTTACCGATGGCATTTGAGGACAAGACGCTCTCCTGTGTAGAGTGTGGAACCGACTTCATCTTTGAAGCCGGCGAGCAAGAGTACTTTGCCATGAAGGGATTCACGAACGAGCCGCGGCGTTGCCCGGCATGTCGTTCAGCCCGGCGAGCCGCGAGCGGCGGCTACGACCGCGGTCCCCGGCAAATGTACCCGGCGGTCTGCGCGCAATGCGGCCAGGACACCATGGTGCCGTTCCTGCCCCGTGGCGATCGCCCCGTCTACTGCAGCGACTGCTTTAGCCAAATTGGCGGGCGTCGCTAGACCAGAGCGTGTACAAGATAGAAGCGGCTGCCGTTCAGGCAGCCGCTTCTTCTTTTGCCTTTTCTGAACCCTTGCCCAGCGGGGCGGCCAGTCCTAATCCAACGGCACCTCAGTCACCTGGTGAGCGTGCAGCGCGGGCAGGACTTCCTTGCCGAAGCGACGAAGCTGTTCCATGAACATGTCGTTGGGCATGGCGCCCCGGTTGAAGCTCACGAGCAGCGTGTTCGCGCCTACGGCGTCGGCCGATGCGATGAGCTTGTCGCGCACCTCGTCGGCGGGTCCCCATGCGAGATCGTCGTTGGCAGCCAGGTTGTCCATAGTCATGTTGCGGTAGACCTCGCGGTTGCCCGACATGAAGGGGCGGTTCTCGGGTTGAACGTAGTCGTAGGCGCCGGAGTTCAGGTAGCCCTGCTCCGTCTGGAGCGAGGCCTCTGTGATATTCCCGTGGCTGAAGAGCGTCTGGTTGAAGTAGAGCGTGTAGGGCCCGGCCATTTCCAGGGCCTGCTCGCGCGAGTCGGCGACGAAGGCGTTGGCTGGCAGGATGAGGTGCTCCGGCGTTACTGTGAAGCCGTTCTCGAACAGCTTGGACGCATAGTATTTGACGATGTCCCGCCGAACCCCGAGGTGGGGCGTCAGCCCCGGCGTGATCGGGATGTTCTCACTCGCCGCCCACTCGATGGTCTCCTTGCTGCCCGTTACGGGCGTCCACACCGGCGGGTGCGGCTGCTGGTACGGCCGCGGCCACAGGGCGACGTCCTTGTACGTCCAGAAGTCGCCCTCGTAGGAGAAGACCTCCTCCGTCCAGGCCCGCTTGATGATCTGCCACGCCTCCTCGAAGCGCGGCCGTGACTCCCGCATCGGCACCTGGAAGACGTTGTGCTCGCGAGGGATGCCGCGGGCGAAGCCGGAGATGAGCCGCCCGCCGGAAAGGCAGTCGACCATAGACAGTTCCTCGGCGAGCCGGAGCGGGTCGTGGATGGGTAGCAGGTTGCCGTAGATGAGCAGCTTCAGGCGGCTGGTGCGCTGCGCGGCGGCCGCGGCCATGATGTTGGGCGAGTTCATAAGGCCGTAGGGCGACGTGTGGTGCTCGTTGAATCCGATGCCGTCATAGCCTAGCTCGTCCATGAGCGCCCACGCCTCCAGGTGCTCGGAGTAGGTGCGGACGGCGACCTCCGGGTTGAAGTGCTCCTTGGGCAGCGGCCACGGCAGCTCCGACCCAACGCGGAGGTGGGAGAGGTGCTCGCCGTAGGGGAGCAGGTCAAAGGCAAAGACCTTCATGGGTTAGGCTCCTCTGGATTTTCGGCATGCGGGGGCTGAATCGTCACAGGTAGGCTAGGCAGGGTGCGACCATCCGTCAAGTTACGCAGCGAGGCCCGCCCCATTGCTGGGACGGGCCCCACGATAGACTCGGTCTCGCAGAAGTGCGCTACAGGGCGGCGTCGCCGCGTTCACCTGTGCGAACGCGCGCCAGGTCCGCAATCTGCGTCACGAAGATCTTGCCGTCGCCAATCTCGCCCTCGCCGGGGCTCTTGGCCGCTTCCGTAATGGCGGTTATGACGGCTTCCTTCATGTCGTCGCTGACGACGGTGCGCACGCACGTCTTCTGGACCACTGACCGGGTGGCGATTTGCCCCGCCCTGCCGACGAACACTTCGACGCCGCGCTGTCGTCCCTGGCCCGTGACGTTGTAGTAGTAGAATCCGGGGACGCCAACCTCTTCCAGGGCGTGCGTTACCTGTCCAATCCGCTCCGGCCTGACCAATGCCTCTATACTAATCATTGCTTCTTTCCTTCTTTGCTGGTTTTGAGCTCGATTCGACAGCTCGCTTGCCTAGTCAGCGCCGTCGCTGACGTACCCGCGCTCACCGTGCATGGCCAGGTCAAGGCCCTGGTCTTCGGTGGACTCCGGCGCCCGCAGACCGAGCCCAGGAATGAGGTCCAGCACCTTAAGGATAATCGCGGTTACGACCAGCGAGTAGCCCATTGTAGCGAGGACTGCGATTACCTGCGTTCCCATGATCTCGGCGTTCCCCTCGATCAGACCCGCGGTGCCGCCGATAGCCTCGACTGCGAAGATGCCGGTGGCCAGTGCGCCCCAGAGACCGCCCATGCCGTGCACGGCAGCAACTTCCAGTGCGTCGTCAAGGTTGGTCTTGGCGCGGAGCACTACCGCGAAGTAGCAGAGCACGCCGGCGCCGAAGCCGATGCCCAAGGCACCCATGACGCCAACGAAACCGGATGCCGGCGTGATGGCGACGAGGCCGGCCACCGCGCCCGTGGCGACACCGATGGCACTCATTCTGCCGTGCCCCTGGATGTGTGAGAGCAGACCCCAGGTCAGGGCAGCCGTGGCGGCGGCGATGTTGGTCACGATGAATGCGCTGACCGCCTGCTCGTTGGCCGCAAGGCCAGAGCCTGCGTTGAACCCGAACCAACCGAACCACAGGATGGCGGCGCCAAGAACAACGTAGGGTACGTTGTGGGGTTCCGGCGCGGGGTTGCGCCGCTTGCCCACCAGGGCTGCAGCCGCAATGGCCGCGACGCCGGCGTTGATGTGCACCACTGTGCCGCCCGCAAAGTCCAGGGCGCCCATCCCGAAGATCCAACCATTTTCGGCCCACACCCAGTGGCAGATCGGGGCGTACACCAACGTGATCCACAGTACCAGGAAGATGAGGTAGGTGGTGAACTTGAACCGCTCGACAATGGCGCCCGTGATAAGCGCCGGGGTGATGATCGCGAACATCATCTGGAATGTCGCAAACAGCAGGGTGTCACCCTCCAGACCCTCGAGGCCCAGGACACTGAAGTCGCCTATGAACTCCGCGCCGTCGCCAAAGGCCAGGCTGTATCCCCAGAGAACCCAGACGACGCTGACCACTGCCATGGCCATGAAGCTAAGCATGATGGTGCTGAGGACGTTGCGGTTTCGGACTAGCCCTCCGTAGAAGAAGGCAAGACCCGGTGTCATGAACAACACCAAGGCGCAGGCCATCAGCATCCAGGCAGTATTCCCGCTATCCATGAACCCCTCCAGTTGCGGCCGGCTTGTCCCCGGCCAAATTTAGGTCGCCATCTATAATTGCGCGCAGGTGTTTCACCCGCATTTCATTGGTGTTACAAAATTGTTAATACAAGGAGAGCCTCACCAAACTGCTTGTTGGTTGACATTGCCAAACTGGCATAGGTACCATGCCCGCAGAGTTTTCCGGCCCATGACCTATGCCCCCTGGGCCACTTGCGTCTGTCCGGCTTACTCCATCAAACGAGGGAGGAGACGATTGCGCCCCATTGAATACGTAGCCCCAACAACCGTTGAGGAAGCGGTGGCGGCCCTTGCGGAGAAGGGCGAGGCCGCTCGGCCCCTGGCGGGAGGCACCGACATCATCGTCCAGCTGCGCGGCGGCAGGCGAGCGGTGGACCGGATTGTCGACGTCAAGAAAATCCCGGAATTGAACGAGCTCTCCTACGACCCCTTGGAAGGCCTTCGCATCGGCGCCGCGGTGCCCTGCCATCGCATCTACGAGGACGACGCAATAGCAGAGGCGTACCCGGGCCTCATGGACGCCGCGACGCTCATCGGCGGCATCCAGATACAGGGCCGGGCGTCGCTGGGCGGCAACCTCTGCAACGCGGCCCCCAGCGGAGACAGCATTCCCGCGCTCATCGCGCACAATGCCGTCGCCGAGGTCGCCGGTCCCGGAGGGCGGCGCGACGTCGCTGTCGAGGACTTCTGCACAGCACCGGGACGCACCGTCCTGGGGACGGGCGAGTTTCTGGTAGCGTTGCGCATACCCGCCCCGCCCGAGAACTTCGGGGCGAGCTACCTGCGCTTCATCCCGCGGAATGAAATGGACATCGCCGTGGCGGGCGCGGGCGCGTCCGTCGTCATGGACGGCGACACCGTGACCGCATGCCGCGTTGCCCTCGCGTCCGTCGCGCCGACGCCGGTGCTGGCCGAGGAGGCTGGCGCGGCGCTCGTCGGCAAGTCGCCCTCGGATGAGGCGATCGCCGAGGTGGCAGAGGCCGCCAGGGCTGCTGCGAAGCCCATTTCTGACATGCGGGGAACCGCAGAATATCGCACGCACCTCGTGGGCGTGCTCACCACTCGGGCGTTGCGCAACGCCATTCAGCGCGCGAAGGAGGCCTAAGAAGATGCCATCCGAGAAGATTCACGTCCGGGCCACCGTAAACGGCGAGGCCACCGATTTCCTCTGCGAAGCCAATCAGAGCCTTCTTGAGGTGCTCAGGGACGTTCTGTACATGACCGGCACGAAGGAGGGTTGCAACGACGGCAACTGCGGCGCGTGCACCGTCAATCTTGACGGACGCATCGTGGACTCTTGCCTTGTGCTCGGCGTTGAGGCTGACGGCGCTACTGTCGAGACCATCGAGGGCGTCGCGTCGCCGGAGGGGCTGCACCCGATACAGCAGGCCTTTCTGGAGAACGCCGCGCTGCAGTGCGGGGTCTGCACCCCAGGTTTCATCGTTGCCTCCAAGGCGCTCCTCGAGCGCGAGCCGAACCCGTCAGAGTACCGCATTCGCCACTGGCTGGCCGGCAACCTCTGCCGGTGCACGGGGTACGACAAGATCGTCAGGGCTGTGGTGGACGCGGCGCAGAACATGGGAGGAAAGAGCTAATGACGACGGTAGAAGAGCGCAACTACAAGGTCATCGGCACGCGGCCCATCCGCCATGACGGGGCCGACAAGGTCACCGGCCGCGCGATCTACGGCATTGACTTCCACCTGACCGGCGAGCTCTGGGGCAAGATCCTGCGCAGCCCGCACGCCCACGCCAACATCGTCAGCATAGACACCAGCAAGGCCGAGGCGCTTCCGGGCGTGCGCGCCGTCATCACCGGCAGGGACCTGCCCGTGGCCGCCGACATGGAGATTGACGACGGCGAGACCTCCATCAACACCATGCATCTCTCCAACAACGTCATGGCCCACCGAAAGGCGCTGTACCGCGGCCACGCCGTCGCGGCCGTCGCCGCGGACAACCAGCATATCGCGGAGGAAGCGGCCAACCTCATCGAGGTGGAATACGAGGTACTGCCAGCGGCGCTGATCGGCCGCGAGGCGATGAAGGCCGGCGCACCCCTGTTGCACCCGGACCAGACCACGAAGGTGATGGCCTACCGCTTCGACCCGGGGACGGACACGGGCGAGAAAAGCAACATCGCGGGGCGAACCGAGATGCGACTCGGCGACATCGACGAGGGCTTCAAGAAAGCCGACGTCATCGTCGAGCGCGAATTCAACACCAATTGGGTGCACCAGGGCTACATCGAGGCGCAGAACGCCACCGTGCTCTGGAACAACGACGACTCGATCCAGGTCTGGAACAGCAGCCAGGGCACGTTCAACCAGCGACAGCTCATGGCAGAGATCCTGAAGCACCCTGTGTCCAAGATTCGCATCACGCCGCAGGAGATCGGCGGCGGCTTCGGCGGGAAGATACCCGTCTACCTAGAGGTCCCCGCCGCGGTGCTGTCAAAGAAGTCTGGCAGGCCGGTCAAGATGATGATGACCCGCGCCGAGGTATTCGAGGGCACCGGCCCGGCATCGGGTTCCCAGATGGTCTGCAAGATGGGCGCCACGAAGGACGGCAAGATCACGGCCGCCTACGCCGAACTCGTCTTCGAGGCCGGCGCATTCCCCGGCTCCGCCGTCGGCGCGGGCGCGCAGGGCATGTTCACCACGTACAACATCGAGAATGTTCTCATCCACGCCTACGACGTGGTCGTCAACAAGCCGAAGTCGGCCGCCTATCGCTCGCCCGGCACGCCGCAGACCTGCTACGCCGCCGAGAGCGTCGTAGACGAGCTGGCCAAGAAGCTGGGCATCGACCCGCTGGAGTTCCGCATCAAGAACGCCGCCAAGGAAGGCGATCGTCGCGCCGACGGCGTCCAGCATCCCGTCATGGGCAACCTGGAGTGCATGGAAGCGCTGAAGGCGACCGACCACTACAAGTCGGACCTGGGCGGCCCCAACCGCGGCCGCGGCGTTGCCTCGGGATACTGGGGCAATGCCGGCATGCCCGCGAGCTGCGCCGTCAGCATCAACCCTGACGGCACCGTCAGCCTCGCCGAGGGCTCGCCCGACATCGGCGGCTCGCGCGTATCCCTCGCCATGATGACGGCGGAGGCGTTCGGCATCCCGGCGGAAGACGTCATCCCCATCATCAAGGACACGGACTCCATCGGCTACAACGGACTGACCGCCGGCAGCAGCACCACGCTACGCAACGGCGTCGCCATCGCGCAGGTCGCAAAGCAGGCCGTCGACCTTATGCGGGCGCGCGCCGCCCGGCTTTGGGAGACCGACGTCGACAACGTGGACTTCGCGGACGGCGTCTTCTTCTCAAAGGCCGAGAGCGAGCTCAAGCTGACGTTCAAGGAGCTGGCCGGCAAGCTCATGGAGACGGGCGGGCCAATTTCGACCGCCGCCTCCGTCGCGCCCCGTGGCGCGGGCCCGTCCTTCAGCACGCACATGGTCGACGTCGAGGTCGACCCCGAGACCGGCAAGGTCGACGTCCTCAAGTACACGGCCGCGCAGGACGTGGGCGTCGCCATCCACCCTTCGTACGTGGAGGGCCAAGTACAGGGCGGCGCCGCGCAGGGCATCGGGTGGGCGCTGAACGAAGAGTATTTCTACGACGGCGAAGGGCGGATGGTGAACTCCAGCTACCTCGACTACCGCATGCCCACCAGCCTGGACCTGCCGGACATTGACGCGATATTGGTGCAGGTCCCCAACCCGGACCACCCATTCGGAGTGCGCGGCGTTGCGGAGATCAGCATCGTGCCGCCGCTGGGCGCGCTGGCCAACGCAATCAACGACGCGATCGGCGTCCGCATGCAGGAACTGCCCATGGCGCCCCACAAGATTGTGAAAGCCCTCTGGGACAAGGACGCGGAGAGCAACGGAGCAAGTTAGGCACGTGGCAACTGTGTGGATTCCGAGTCCGTACCGTGACCTCGCGGGCGGCGCGCAGACCGTCGTCGTCCCGGGGGCCACGGTGCGGCAGGTCACGCGAAACCTGGACGACGCTCACCCCGGCTTCTGGGAGCGACTTGTAGATGACGAGCGCGACCGCATTCGCGCGGGCGTAACCGTCGTCATCAACGGCATCTCGGTAGGCTATGCCCTGTACGAGCCCGTTGGGGAGAATGACGAGATCCACTATCTACCAGCAATTGCGGGTGGCGTGGGCCGGATTTAGAGCACGGGCATCCAGTAGCTAACCGGCGTGTCCAGCGGCAGAATTGGGTTCGGCTCATCCGGGTAGATGTCGCGCCACCCCGGTAGCCGCTCGTGCATGCAATACCCCGCGAACGCAGCTATCACCGCATCCGGCGAGTCCTCGTTGAGCTCCTGCTCGCGCCTTGTCTCGTCGTCCAGCAGCCAGAGGAGCGCCTTCGGGTTTACCTCGGTGACGGGAATTTGAAAGTGCTGCCAGATGTCGGCGGCCAGCAGGTGCCCCTGCACCAGTCGTTCGCCCCGCGCGTCGCCTAGGTCCGGCACTGCGCTTGCGGGGTCTGGGTGCCCGGCCGACGCCAAGGCTTCGCGGACCATGCCGTCGACGCGACGGGTGCCCGTGGGCGCCCAAAAGAGGGGCGCCGCGATGCCTATGCCGAGGATGTTAGCCTCTCGGTGGATGTAGTTGATGACCTTGCCCATCACCTCGGCGACGTGGTGGCCCGCGCCTCCCCGGGCGGGAAGGACGATGTCACCAAAGACCTCGCAGATGCTCCAGCCAAAGCCGTCGGGGCCGCCGGGGTCGAACCCGAGGACGTAGTACTTCTCGTCAAGCGGGAACATGCGGCCCTACGGCCCTCCGCTCCAGCCGAGACCCTGGATCAGGCCGCGGACGTACATGGCCTGGCCCGCGTGCTGCGTGTTGTCTGCGATTATGCTGGCGAGCCGGACTCCGATGGTGGGCAGCGGGTTGTACTGGGGCTCGTTGAGCTCCTTCTCGAGGTCCTGCGGGGAAAGGGAGCCGAGGACTTCCCTGGAACGCTCGTAGACGGCGTCGTAGTAGGCCTGCAGCGTTGCGGCGTCGGCGCGGACAGAATCGACGTCCTCCTTCGTGTGGCGCGTGCCGGTGTTGCTGATGTCGGCGGGCAGGCCGAACCTTGCGTGCCAACCGTCGGCAGTCCAGAGCTGCTCCTTGCCAAGCAGGTCGGACATGTGGTGGTCCTGCACCCGGGTCAGGTGCCAGATGAGCCAGCAGATGGGGTTCGCGTCCGGCGTTGGCCGGTGGTAGAGGTGTTCTTCCGGCAGCCCGTCCAACACACGCCTGATGATGTTCTGAAGCCTGCCGAGGGAGTCGGCAACAAGCTCTGTGGCTTCCATGTGACCCTCCATTGTCGATGGTCTGTGGTACACGACGCAGCAGGATACGTGGTGCGAGGGAGCGTCGTGCCGCTGAAAAGCATCGGGATTGTAGGCGCCTCCAAGTGGGCCTGTCAAACGGGGTCTGGTCCTCCCTTTGCCTGGAATTGCTCCTTTCCCTCCCGTTGCTGCGGCCCGAATTGAATTGCATTCGATTTGTAGGGGCCGCCGCACGTCTCAGATTCAAAACCAGATCGTTTTGACGAAACACATTTTCCGCAGCCGACGTGCCGGGCTTTTGCAGGGTATTGGGCCCTAGTGACATGCGCCGTCGGCCGAACAGGAGGGCCGTTAAGCATGTTCCATGTGTGAAGCTTGCGTGTTCCATGGGGAGAAGGTAGCGGAGGGATCTTTGGCAGGGCAATTGGTACTTGTCAGGGCGGCGGCGTGAACCTGTGCCAAAAGGGAGGATCGCAACTCTGCGGGAACAATGAGCGTGAGGGAGCCAATAGGGTGGGGCGGAGCCACTTGCGCCCTGCACGCCGAGCGGGTACGGTTCCGTGAACAAGTAAGGAGGAGAGCCATGCCACAGAAGGAGATCATCGCGCCCGAGGCGTTGGGCCGTGGAAACCCAAGCCTGTCGCCGGCCACGCGGTTTGGGGACATGGTGTACGTGTCGGGCCAGACGGGCCGCAACCCGGCCACGGGCGAGGTGGGCGCAGACATTCGCGAGCAGACGCGCAATGTGCTGGAGCGCATCAAGATCTGCCTCGAGGAGGCCGGGACGTCGCTGGACAACGTGCTCACGGCAACGTGCTGGCTGAAGGACGCAAGCGACTTTGCCGCCTTCAACGAGGTCTACAACGAGTACTTCACCCAGGACAAGCCGGCCCGCGCGACGGTGCAGGCGACGCTGATGGGGCCGGACCTGGTCGTCGAGATTATGGTCACGGCTTGCATTCCCAGCTAGACATCGTGCGTCCCGTGAGGCATTGATGAGCATACACGACCACCTACTCGACGGAGAGCGGATCGAGCTGCAGCACCCGCCGTTCTACCTGACGAACGTGCGGCTCCTGCGCAGCGACGAAGCAGACGGCATCTTCCGGGATGTCCCGCGCATCGGCATGACGTCCGTTGACCGCGTCCATACGACGGACCACCGCATCATGATCGTGGGCGTCGTGCTGGTCGTCAGCGGCGCGATACTGACGCTCACGTGGGCGCCATTCACGGCGTGGCTCGCCATCATCGCGGGGTTGGCGGCGATGTTGCTCGGAGCGAAGGGCAAACTCGTAGGGCACCAGATTGTCTCGCCGCGCATCGACGTTTCCGAGCAGGAACTGTGGCGGCTGCCGTCGTGGGGGGCCGACAACTTTGTTCGCAGGCTTCGCACCATCGCCGAGGAGAACCGGCCGCGCGATGCGGAGTGGTGACCACGACGATATTCACTATTCGGCCGACGGGCTTGTCCCAAGCGCGGGGCCGGTGTACTTTCAGGCACATCCTGTGACACATATGTGGTGAGCTTGCGCCCACCGAGGAGGTAGACATGATCCGAAGCACAGACCGAATCCGCACCATGCACGCGGGCACCCTGCCGCGGCCGCAAGATCTCTTCGCCATGGTCCTCGCCAAGAGCCGCGGCGAAGCGGTCGACGAGTCCGCGATGACGCAGCTCCTACAGGGCGTCATTGGCGAGAACGTCGGGATGCAGCTCGAGACGGGCATCGACAGCGTCAACGACGGTGAGGTGAGCAAGGTCACCTTCACCAGCTACATCAGCGAGCGCATGGGCGGCATCGAGCGGCGCACACCAAAGGACGGCCCGGCGCCTCCGGGCATCAACGGCCGCGATATGCAGGAGTTTGCCGGGTTCTTTGAGGCACGGGGCGGCTTCACCGGTGCAGGCTCCAACCCGTCCTACTTCTGCGTTGGGCCCATCACCTATACCGGCCAGGCCGCGATCCAGGCGGACATCGACAACTTCAACGCGGGACTGCGGGGCCACTCACCGGAGGAGGCGTTCCTGCCTGCCGTCACGCCGGGCACGATGGAGCACTGGCTCGCCAACGAGTACTACGCGACTGACGAGGCTTTCCTTTTCGCCCTCGCTGACGCCCTGCACGAGGAGTACAGGGCAATCGTCGATGCGGGCTTCCTCCTCCAGATCGACGACCCGGACCTGCCCGACGGCTGGCAGATGAACCCCGACATGAGCGTTGCGGAGTACCGGAAGTTCGCGGACCTGCGAATCGAGGCGCTGAACCACGCCATTGGCGACATTCCAGAGGAGATGGTGCGCTTTCACACCTGCTGGGGCAGCTACAAGGGCCCCCACAAGTACGACATACCCCTAGAGGACATTGCGGACCTGATCCTCAAAGTGAAGGCAGTCGGCTACTCCATCGAGGCGTCCAACCCCGCGCACGAGCACGAGTGGACGGTGTGGCGCGACGTGAAGCTGCCCGACGGCAAGGTGCTCATTCCCGGCGTCATCGGCCACGCGTCCGACTTCATCGAACACCCGGAGCTCGTCGCCCAGCGGCTGCTGCGCTACGCCGACATCGTGGGCAAGGAGAACCTGATGGCGGGCACGGACTGCGGCATAGGGTCGCGCGTTGGCCACGCCAAGGTGTGTTGGGAGAAGTTCCGCGCCATGTCGGAGGGCGCGCGCATCGCCAGCGCGGAGTTGTGGGGTTAGCAGGAATCAGACAACAAGGGCATGAGAAGGGCCCCTCGGAGGAGGGGCCCTTCCCAGTGGTGGCCGATTGGTAGCGGGGGGAGGATTCGAACCTCCGACCTTTGGGTTATGAGCCCAACGAG
>CAZCPU010000021.1:0-4326 GCA_964499855.1 uncultured Dehalococcoidia bacterium
CCAGTGCCGGTGGCCCTTGCGCAGGCCTTCGAGAATGCGCTGCGTCGGCGAGAGCTCCGGCATGTGCAGGTAGTCCATGCCGCAAAGCTCCCGCAGGAAGTACACAAGGTCGCCCTGTTTCGCGAAGCCCGAGAGCTGCCCGCCCGGCCTCAGCCGCACGTCGACGAGTCGCCGCGCCCCCGACTCCCGCAATAGCCGGAAGAACTCGCTCGCGGACTTCTTCGTAAAGCCGATGGTGTAGAGGTTCAGAGCCTTCGCCCCTATCCGTCGCTTGCCGCCTTCCACAACGCCTTGCCCGTCGTCAGGCCGATGACCGTGTACAGCGCGTCCACGAACGGGAAGTAGACCGTGTGCGAGAGGGCCGCGTTGCCCGTCTCGCTGTCCGGGTTGAGCGTCCAGAACCACTCCCAGAAGAAGAGCATCGTCAGCGCGACGGCCCCGTAGAAGACCAGGCTCACCCCGAGGTTCTCGCTGCCGCTCGCGTCCTGCTTCCGCTTGCATATGTAGTTGGCCGCCAGCGCGATGATCACCCCGGCCACCATGAAGTAGTTCAGGACCTCCCAGATGGGGTAGTCGTCCCCGCCGTCGTGGAAGAGCGGCGTGATCATCAACAGCACCGCCACGGCCAGCGCCGTCAACACCAGGTAGACGCCCAGCGCCTGTTTGAGCAGCATCATCGCACTTCCCCCTTTTGCAGGCCGTTCCGACAAGGAGCCCTACGCGCCCGTTTTACCACAACCCGGTGCGCGGATACAGGCACAAATGCGCTAATGCCATGCGAGATTCGCCGTCTCCGCCACCAGTCGCAGCTTCGCGTTCTGTTCGTCGAGGGTGAGGTTGTTGCCGAGATACGACGTCCCGAAGCCGCACTGCGGGCTCAGCGCCAGCTGCTCGCGGGGGAAGTGCCGCGCGGCCTCGTCGATGCGCGCGAGCAGGTCCTCGCGCCGCTCCAACGCGCCCGACTTCGTCGTCACGAGCCCCAGCACCACGACCCTGTCGTCCGGCACGCCCCGCAGCGGCTCGAAGCCGCCCGAGCGCGCGTCGTCGTACTCGAGCAGCAGCCGCTGCGCCGACACCCGCCGCAGCACGGTGTCGACCATTGAGTCGTAGCCGCCCTCGGCCAGCCACCGGCTGCCCTGGTTGCCCTTGCACAGGTGGAAGCCGAAGGTGACGCCCGGCCAGCCGTCCATCACCCAGTTGTCCAGCTCCACTCCATAGGCCACCCAGTCCTCGGCCGACCACCCGCGCGCCGCGTAGAAGCCGGCCCACGCAGGGTCCAGGATCAGCGGGTAGTGGGGCGCGTCCAAATGGATGTACGTGCACCCCATCCGCACCAGCTCCGCCACCTCGTCGCGGATGATGCGGGCCACATGCTCCAGGAACGCCTCGATGCCCGGGTACGCGCCTTCGCGGTCCGGGCCCTGCCACACGCTGGCGAAGAGGCTGGGGCTGGGCAGCGTGACCTTGGTGGTCCGCGTCGTCCGGCCCCGCAGATAGGCGAACTCCTCCGTCGAGAGCCGCCGCCGCACCCGCAGCGCTCCCGTCACAGAGAGCCCCTCCGGCCGCGGCCGGTTGACGTCGCCGACGGCCTCGTCGCCGTGCCAGTCGCCCCACAGGAAGGCGTCGAGCCCCACGTTCTCGAACCCGTCGACGGCCTCCGTGAGCTGGCTCTGGAATGAGAGGCGCCGCATCTCGCCGTCCGTGACCACCTCCAGGCCCGCCTCCTCCTGCGCGGCGACGCAGTCGTCGACGGCCGCGTCCTCGATGCGCTTGAACTCGGCCGCCGACATCGCGCCCGCGTCGAGGCCCTCTCGCGCCGCCTTCAACGACGGCGGCCGCAGCATGCTGCCGACCACGTCCGTGTGAGGATGACCGTCCATGGGTCGAGTCTGTCACGGCGGCAGGTTCGATGCAAGGCGCGGAAGGCGCCCCGGAAACTGGCGGAGACTCTGTCGCCACGCAGCTGAACACTGATACTATTGTGCTAGTCATGTGAAAGGCCACCCCGGCCGACAACGCCTGGAGGGAATGCTTGTTCCGTAGAACCACCGCCCAGCCGCGCTCTGGACTGCGCCCCGGCATGGCGGCCGTGTGGGTGCTGCTGGCGGCGTGCATGGTCATGGTCTCGGCCGCTTGCTCGCAAGATTCCGAATCGGAGCAGCCCACGGCCACACCGGAACCTGTGCCCACGCCCACAACAGAACCGGCGTCGACGCCCGCAACCACCCCCGTTCCTTCACTCACCGCGACCCCTGGGCCAGCCTCTGACCCGGCGCCCGTACCGGCCACGACGGCTGTGCCTGCCCCCACTCCCACACCGGCCCCGGCGCCCCCTCCATCGGCCACGGCAGTGACGACAGCAGCCCCGGCCCCTGCTTCCACGCCAGTGACAGCGCCTTCTCCACCGCCGACTGCGACGCCGGCGCCGGCGCCGACACCCACCCCAATCTCAGACAGAGAGGCCCTTGTCGCGTTCTACAATGCCGCCGGCGGCCCCAACTGGAAGGACAACACCAACTGGCTCAGCGACCTTCCGCTCTCCGAATGGCACGGCGTGGTCACGGACGCCGCTGGCCGCGTCACAAGGCTGGCCCTCTATGACAATCGGCTGAGCGGCGAAATACCGTCCGAACTGGGCGGGCTGGTCAGGATGGAGAGGCTGGACCTCAGCGTCAACCACTTGTCCGGGGAGGTGCCGCCGGAACTTGGAAACCTCGCCAATCTGCAGGTGCTGCGGCTCACCGGCAACAACCTGAATGGAGCCATTCCCCCGGAACTCGGCAACCTTGCCTCCCTGGGAGAACTGGCGATTGCCCGCAACCATCTGAGCGGGGAGATTCCCCCGGAGCTTGGCAAGCTGGCCAAGCTCAAGCGGCTGATTCTCCATGACAACGGGCTTGGCGGCGAGATCCCGCCGGAGATCGGCAACCTCGCCTCGCTGGAGGAGTTGAGCCTCAGGGAGAACCATCTCAACGGTGTGCTGCACCCGGAGTTGGGCAAATTGGGCAATCTGAGGTGGCTGTACCTCTGGAACAATCAGCTCAACGGAGCGATTCCGCCCGAGATCGGCGACCTCGCCTCCCTGCGAGCCATCAATGTCAGCTACAACCAGTTGACCGGTGAGATTCCGTCCGAGTTGGGCAACCTCGCCTCCCTGCAATCGCTGCGGTTGAACAACAACCAGTTGCGCGGCGAGATTCCGCCGGAGCTGGGCGGCCTGCAAGACCTGGAGACCCTGTTGCTGGACCACAACCAACTTGGCGGAGAGATTCCGCCGGAGATCGGCAGCCTCGCCTCCCTGGAAGAACTGGACCTCCGGGACAACCAGCTCATTGGGGAGGTCCCGGCGGAGATTGGCAACCTTGCTTCCCTGCAAGTGCTGAACTTAAGCCATAACCAGTTGAGCGGAGAGATTCCGGCGGAGGTCGGCATGCTCACTACCCTGAGGTCGCTGTCGCTGGGCCACAACCGGTTGAGCGGGATGATACCGTTGGAGCTCGGCAATCTCTCCAACCTGCGCGGGCTGCTGCTCGGCGGCAACCAATTGACTGGGTGTATTCCCAATGCCCTGACCGACGTGGAGAACAGCGACCTCGATAGCCTCAAACTCCCGATCTGCGAATGATGACCGCGTCAAGAACGAGGCAGCTGGGCGGCGGCACAGCAATGCGCACGCCGCCTACGCCCCCGCGGCCCAGCGCGCCAGCGCCTTCCCCGGCGCCGGGATCTCGCCCACCGACGTGTAGTAGTAGTCCTCCCACCCGTCTTCCGGCATGCCCGTGAAGAGCATCAGGTTGAGCGGGTAGCGCTCCGAGTCCGTGGCGCGCCGGAAGTCGTCCCGGAACAGGAACGTCGGCTTGCCGAGGGCGATGGCGATGCCTAGCTCCACCATGACCCCCTCGTCCGGCGGCACCCCGTTGACCACGGCGAAGATCGCGTCCGCCTCCCGCACGTCCCGAACGTCCGCCTGCCCGACCTGGTAGGCCCAACCCGGCGCCATGCCCGCCGTCTGGTTGTTCCGCTCGAAGGGCTCCCACACCTCGAGCCCCAGCGCCTCCAGCGCGGCCGCCAGCTCCGGCAGCGCCGTCGCGCGCTGTTGCGCCGAGAACCCGTAGGCGTTGGCCAGGTACACAGTCTTGCGGCGTGTGGTCATCCGTTCCCATCCACAACGGTCTTGCGCTTGCATGTGAGTCTGGCACGGCGGGATGCGGCGGCGCAAGGAAGGCGCGGCGGGGCTTGCCACGCCTTTCCCGTCACGCTACAGTGAAAGGCGCTCACCACAAGGGAGGGACCGTGGACAACGCAGACAACGCCAGGAAGAACGGC
>CAZCPU010000021.1:4426-23052 GCA_964499855.1 uncultured Dehalococcoidia bacterium
GTCGTTCCATATCGTAATGACGGGTATTTCGTCATCATTCCGCAGTATCTCTGAGGCCTGTTTGATACGGCAATGAGACTGGTGGGTGTTGACCTGCGGTATACACTGTCGCTGCTTTTCGTCGCCTGGCGAGACGGCTGAGGAGTAACGAAGCCCAGGGATGCTTGGGTAGTGGTGTGGGTGCTGGGCTATGCAACAGTACGTTCGATCATTCAAGGGAGACCTGTTCGGCGGAGTCACCGCGGCGGTGGTGGGGCTGCCTATAGCGTTGGCCTTCGGCCTGGCTGCCGGCCTCGATCCGGCTGCGGGCATCTACGGCGCCGTCGCCGTCGGTTTCTTTGCCGCCGTGTTCGGCGGCACCCGGGGGCTGATTTCAGGCCCCACGGGCTCAATGACGGTGGCAATGGCCGTCATCGTTAGCAGCCACGCCGGCAACATCGCCGAAGCCTTCACGATTGTCATCATGGCCGGGCTCATTCAGATGATGTTCGGCCTGCTGAGAATCGGACGTTACGTCACGTACACACCCTACTCGGTCATTTCCGGGTTCATGACCGGCGTTGGCGTGATCATCATTCTGGTCCAGACCCTGCCCTTCCTGGGGGCGCCCGTCGCGGCCGGCGGACCTATCGGCACACTCCGCAACTTTTCGGAAGTCTTCGAGCATTTTGAGATCAGCGCTTTGGCCATAGCCGCCGTCACCCTGTCCGTGGCTATCCTCTGGCCCAGGCGATTTGAAAAGTATGTGCCCTCGGTCCTGGTCGCCCTGGGAATTGGGACCTCCATGGGCGTCATATGGCTCACTGACGCCCCAACCATCGGCGCCGTTTCCACCACCCTGCCGTCGTTCCAGTTGCCGGAACTGGCCCCCGCGTTTCTTGTTCGGGCCATTCAGCCGGCCTTGATCATAGCGCTGGTAGGTTCCATAGACACCCTGCTCACCTCCCTCGTGGCGGACTCGATGTCACGAACGCGCAACGATCCCAACAGGGAGCTCTTGGCCCAGGGCTTGGGCAATGTGATCACCGGGTTCTTCCGGGGCCTGCCCGGTTCCGGCTCTACCCCAAGCACCGTGGCGAATATCCGCGCGGGCGGGACGACCTTCATTGCCGGGGTGATTTCCGTTGCTATCCTGCTGGTCATGGTCCTCGCGCTGGGGAGCTACGTTGGGTCGATTCCCAATGCCGTTCTCGCCGGCCTTCTTGTGAAAGTCGCCTTGGACACCATTGACTGGAGGTTCGTCACCCGGATGCACCGCGTGCAGCGCGAGCACCTGGCGGTCATGCTCCTCACCTTCGGCCTGACGGTGTTCCTGGACCTTGTCGCCGCCGTGGCCGTTGGCATGATTGCGGCCGCCGTTACCAGCGCGCGACAGTTCGAGCGGCTGGAACTGGACAGCGTCATTTCCGTGCCCCTGCTCGACCGGAGCTTCTTCGGCCCCAAGGACCAGGAAGAGGAAGATGACTACTTTTCGGCGAGGGTGGGCCTCGTGGCCCTCCGGGGCGCCTTTACGGTTGCATCCGCCAGCAAGCTCAACGAGACCATAGGCGCGGACATCCGGGACCATGAGGTCGTCATCCTCGACTTCTCCGGCACAGTGTACGTAGACGACAGCGCGGCTCTCGTGGTGGAGCAGCTCGTAGAGACTGCCATCTCCATGAACACCCACTGCATCGTGATGGGCCTCTCAGGCAAGCCGGCCTATAACATTGCCGCGCTTGACGTCCTGAGAAGCGTGCCCGCTGACCAGAGGGTCAACAATTGGGATGAAGCAAGGGAAACTGCGCTATGGCTCCTTGGAGAAAAGGAAGCTGTGAAGACGTGATCGCTGCCGATGGTCGGGATGCGCGTCCGCCAGAGCGCCCGGTTGCCTGGAGCAATGGGGACTGGTTGTCCCGCAATCGGAAGGGCCGCCCCGTACGTTTGATGATGCCCCTGGCCGCTGCCGCATTCTCCCCGGGCAACTGTTCCTGCCCCCTGCACCGCCCCTTGGAACATTAAGGCAGCAGCCGCCTTCCACCATCAGTCGTCCTCAGATACACTGTCGCTGCTCTCCGTCGCCTGGCGAGACGACGGTGGCGTAGCGAAGCCCAGGGATGCATGGGTAGTGGTGTGGGTGCTGGGCAATGCAGCTGTACCTTCGTTCATTCAAAGGAGACCTCTTCGGGGGCGTCACCGCCGCGGTGGTGGGGCTGCCCGTTGCGCTCGCCTTTGGCGAGGCCTCCGGGCTGGGCGCCCTCGCCGGCATCTACGGCGCCATCGCCGTCGGCTTCTTCGCGGCCGTGTTCGGCGGCACCAAGTCGCAGATCTCCGGTCCCACCGGCCCCATGGCCGTCGCGATGGCCGTCGTCGTCACCCTCCACGCCGACAACCTCGCTGCCGCCTTCACCATCGTCATCATGGCCGGCCTCTTCCAGGTGCTGCTGGGCCTCGTTGGCATCGGCCGTTTCATCGCCTTCACGCCCTACTCGGTCATCTCCGGCTTCATGTCCGGCATTGGCATCATCATCATCCTGATCCAGACGCTGCCCTTCATGGGCATGCCCGTGGCGGAGGGCGGCGCCATCGCCTCGATACAGGGCTGGGCCGACGGCATCCGCAACTTCCATTGGGGCGCCTTCAGCATCGCCGTCGTGACCCTCGCCGTTGGCGTGCTGTGGCCGCCGCGGCTGCGCCGCATCATGCCGCCGACGCTGGTCGCACTGACGGCGGGCACCGTCATGGGCGCCGTCTGGCTGACCAGCGCTCCCGCCATCGGTACGGTCCCGACGGGGCTGCCCTTGCCGCAGATGCCCGACCTCTCGCTCGACATCCTCGCCCGCGCCGTCACGCCCGCCCTGACCATCGCGCTTCTCGGCAGCATCGACAGCCTCCTGACGTCGCTCATCGCCGACTCGATGACCCGCACCCAGCACCAGCCCAACCGCGAGCTGGTCGGCCAGGGCATAGGCAACATGGTGGCCGGCATCCTCGGCGGGCTCCCGGGCGCCGGCGCGACGATGGGCACCGTCATCAACATCCGCGCCGGGGGCAGGACGCCGATGTCGGGCGTCATCCGGGCCGCCATCCTGCTGGCGCTGGTCATGGGCCTCGCCCGCTTCGTCGAGATCATCCCCCACGCCTGCCTCGCCGGCATCCTGATGAAGGTGGGCTGGGATATCATCGACTGGCGCTTCCTCACCCGCATCATGAAGGTGCAGCGCGAGCACCTCATGGTCATGGCCGTCACCCTGTTCCTCACCGTCTTCGTCGACCTCGTCACCGCCGTGGCCATCGGCCTGATCACCGCCGGCATGGCGACCGCCCGCCAGTTCGAGCGGCTCCAGCTCGACAGCGCCGTCTCCGTCCCCGTCCTGGACAAGGTCTTCTTCGGCAATGCGTTCCTCGATGATATCGACGACCACTCGGCGCGGGTGGGCATCGTCGCGCTGCGGGGCGCGTTCACCGTCGCCTCCTCCAACAAGCTCATCTCCACCATCAGCAAGGACGTCAGCGAGCACGACGTGGTTATATTCGACTTCTCCCAGACGGTCTTCATGGACGACAGCGCCGCGCTGGTCGTGGAGCAGCTTGTCGACAACGCCATCGCCGAGGATACCGCGCCCGTGGTGGTGGGCCTCTCCGGGCAGCCCGCCACGACGCTGAAGGCCCTCAACGCCCTCGACCGCGTGCCGGAGGGCCAGGTCGTCGAGGACATGGACGCCGCCCGGGCCGTCGCCGGGCGGCTCCTCGGGCTGCACGCCGTGAAGGAGGCCTAGACGCGCCATGACCGCCATCGACGACGTCCTCCAGCGCAACGCCGGCTACGCAGCGGGCTTCGCCGCCGGCGGCCGGCACGCGCCGCCCGCCATGGCCCTCGCCGTCGTCGCCTGCATGGACGCCCGCCTCAGCATCCACGCCCTCCTCGGCATCGCCGAGGGCGACGCCCACGTCATCCGCAACGCCGGCGGCGTCGTCACCGACGACGCGCTCCGCTCCCTGCTGATCTCCCAGCGCCTGCTCGGCACCCGCGAGGTCATGCTCATCCACCACACGGACTGCGGCATGATGACCTTCCGCGACGACGACGTGAAGGACGCCGTCCAGGCCGACACCGGCCTGCGCCCCGCCTTTGCGCTTGAGGCCTTCTCCGACCTCGACGGCGACGTCCGCCAGTCGATGGCACGCATCCACGCCAGCCCCTTCATCCCCCACAAGGACCACGTCCGCGGCTTCGTCTACGACGTCGCCACCGGCCTCCTCCGCGAGGTGGCCCCCGCCTAGGGCGCCGGGCCGCATCCCCGCCGCTGCCCCTTCGCCCCCGTCCGTAGCTGTTCCGCCCCCCTCAAATCGGTTGACACTCCTATTGCAGTTGCGATATTCTTCACAAGTTTGAAACGGCAGGGAGTCGATGGACCCGAATTTCATCACTGACCAGCAGTGGATCGAGTACCGGCACCTCGTGTCTTTGCTATGGCTTTTCCCCTTGCTGGTCTTTGCCTTTGCCACCTGCCTGCTG
The DNA here is from genome assembly GCA_964499855.1 of uncultured Dehalococcoidia bacterium. GTDB lineage: Bacteria > Chloroflexota > Dehalococcoidia > Lucifugimonadales > UBA1127 > UBA1127. The sequence continues at coordinate 8,925 of CAZCPU010000021.1, forward strand.
CTGCGTTTCGCCATCCTGCCCTCGCTGTGGAACAGCCGCGGAGAGGAGATCGCCAGGCACGACCCGCTGTGGTCGAGGCTGCACGCGCAGGTGGTCAGGGGACAGGGAACGTGGGCGCTGTCGCAATGGCTGCTCTTGCTGGCGGCCCTCGGCGCAGCGGTTGTCCTTGCATTCGTCTTCTTTCTGGCCCAGTCCTGGGCGAGAGGCGTCATAGAGGAGACCTTCAATCGATGGTGGATCTAGCGCCGCATCCCATCAACACCATAGCTACGGAGTGCGCATTGAAGGCCAACGTCAAGGGTAGGGCGTCCTGATGCCACGGATGCTCATTCCCATCGCCGCGGTGGTGGTCGTCGCCGCCTTCTTCCTGCCCCTCGGCTACGTCTTCTACGTCGCGGGCGAGGCGGGCACCGTCGTGCTCGGCATCGGCATCATCGTCGCCGTCCTCGCCGTCGCCGGTCTCCGCGCCCTCGAGGGCTACCTGGACCGCGGCGGCGACATCCTCGGCGGGCGCGTCGTCCTGCCGCAGGGCGTCATGCCCTTCTGGCTCCCCTCCCTCGCCGTCATCGTCGTTGTGGGCACGCTGCTGGGCCTTGGCGGCCTCTTCATCGTAGCCGGCCACAACGCCACCATCGTCCTGGGTATCCTCGCCATCGTCGCCATCCTCGTCGTCGGCGCGTCCCTCGGCCGCATCGGCGGCGGCGACATGCAGTCGCGCATGCGCTCCCTCGTGCTCATTACGATGCTCTCCGTCGTCGGAGGCGGCTTCCTCCTCGTCGGCGCCATCTTCAGCGGCAAGGTGCTCGGTCACTACTTCTGGCCCATCGATCAGGTCTTCGTCGTGACGCCCGAGCAGCCCATCGCCTTCCCCCACCCGCCGCACGTCGAGCGCGCGGGCGTTGACTGCGTCTTTTGCCACCGCACCGTAGAGACGGCCGCGGCCGCCAGCATCCCCCCGGTCCAGCAGTGCATGTTCTGCCACCAGGTCATCGCCACGCAGAGCGAGGAGGTGGTGAAGCTCGCTGCGGCGTGGAGCACGGGCGAGCCCATCGCGTGGGTCCGCGTGCACCGGTTGCCCGACCACGTGCGTTTCGTCCACGAGTCACATATCAGCTTCTTTACCGAGAAGGACAACGTCCCGGCGTCCGCCGTGTGCAGCCTCTGCCACGGCGACGTGGGCGGCATGACCACCGTATCCCAGGTCGAGCAGCTCCAGATGGGCTTCTGCGTCGACTGCCACCGGCAGAACGGCGCGCCCACGGACTGCACAACCTGTCACTATTAGGGGTTGAGGACCAGAATCGTATGGCGCTGACGCGGCGACAATTGCTGAAGTACTCCGGCCTGGGGCTCCTGGGCGCGGTGGTCTTTGCCGGTTGCCGCATCCCGGACCGCGAGTTCATCGCCGAGAGCCCCGTCATGATCCCCGAGGACCTGGTCTACGGCGACGACAACTTCTTCGCGACCCTCGCCCGCCCCAACACGGGCGTCGAGAGCGTCCTCGTCCGCGTCATGCAGGGCCGCGCCAAGAAGATCGAGGGCAACCCCGACTACCCGATGAGCCGCGGCAAGCATTCCGCCCAGGCCGAGGCCACCCTGCAGGAGCTCTACCACCCCGACCGCATCGCCACCCCCCTCCGGCGCGTCGGCGACCGCGGCGCCGGCGAGTTCGAGTCCATCTCCTGGGACGAGGCGCTGGACGAGCTTGCCGCACGCCTCGGCGACCACCTTGTCAACCCGGACTCCGTCGCCTTGATCACCGCCCCCCTGCGCGGCACCCTCGGCGCCGTCGTCCAGCAGTTCTCCGAGAACTACGGCCTCCGCCGCTTCGCCTTCGAGGCCGTCGACCAGTCGGTCGTGCGCACCGCCTTCAGCCGCATGTACGGCCAGGACCGCCTGCCCGCCTTCGACATCCAGAACGCCCACTACGTCCTCTCCTTCGGCGCCGACTTCCTCAGCCACTGGCACGCGCCGCTCCACTACAACTGGCACTACGGCGAGTTCCGCGGCGAGACCGGCGGGCGCGGCAAGCTGGTGCAGATCGAGCCCCGCTTCTCCCTGACCGCCGCCAACTCCGACCGGTGGGTCTACGTGAACCCCGGCACTGAGGGCGTCCTCGCCCTCGCCATGGCCAAGGTCATCCTCGACAGCGGCGAGGGCAACCTCGACGCCATGGCCGCGCTCCGGGAGACCATCGAGGTCAACGCGCTGCCCATGGACTCCGTCGTCGAGGCCACCGGCGTCAAGGCCGATGTCATCGAGTCCCTGGCACACGAATTCGCCGCGAACCAGCCCGGCGTCGCCATCGGCGGCGGGCTGGCTGCCGCCCAGACCAACGGCCTCTACAACATGACGGCCGTCTACATGCTCAACGCCCTCGTCGGCAACGTCGGCAAGAAGGGCGGCGTCATCTTCAACCCGCCCGCGCCCATTCCCAACGTGGTCAGCTCCGCCCCGGCCAACCCGCTCATGGACTTTCAGCGGCTGGCCGACGACATTCGCGCCAACAAGATCAACGCCGTCCTCGTCCGCGGCGTCGACCCCGCCCACGGCACGCCCGCCTCCATACAGTTCGGGCGCGCCATGCGCGAGAACGTGCCATTCATCGCCAGCTTCTCCAACTTCATGGACGAGACAACGCTGCTGGCCGACCTCATTCTGCCGGACGCGGCCACGCTGGAGTCCTGGGGCGACGACGTCCCGGAGCCGGGCCCCGGCTACGAGGCCGTCGCCCTGCAGCAGCCCGTCGTCATGCCCTTCGTCGAGGGCCGCGCCTTCGGCGACGTGCTCCTCGCCCTCGTCGACGACCTCGGTGGCAGCATGACGGTCAAGCTGCCGTGGACCAGCATGCAGGACGCCGTCCGCTCGGAGGCGCTGGAGCTCTGGATCAAGAACCGCGGCTCCGTCCAGCAGTTCGCCAACTTCGAGGAGTTCTGGGTTGCCATCCTGCAGCGCGGCGGCTGGTGGGACACCAACGCCACCGCCGGCCTCCCGCAGGCCCCCGATTTGAGTCAGGACCCGGGCAGGTCCCTGCCGTCCTTCTCAGGCGGCGCGTCCACGTTCCCCTTCCACCTGCTGCCCTTCCCCTCCCACTCCATGGGCGACGGCTCCGACGCGCACCTGCCGTGGCTCCAGGCCACCCCCGACCCCATCACCACCGCCGTGTGGAGCACCTGGGTCGAGGTCAATCCCCGCGACGCCGATGCGCTCGACGTCCGCGAGGGCGACGTCGTCTCCGTCGAGTCCCCGCAGGGCGCCATCGAGGCGCAGGTGTACGTGAACCCCGCGACCGCCCCCGGCACCGTCAGCGTGCCGATGGGCCAGGGCCACAGCAGCTTCGGCCGCTACGCAGAGGGCGTCGGCAGCAACGTCATGGAGGTCCTGGACGCCCTCTCCGACGAGACGACCGGCGCCTTCGCCTGGGGCGCCACCCGCGTCCGGCTCGTGAAGACCGGCCGCCGCGAGCGCGTCCGCAAGTTCGAGGGCATGGTGGTGGCACAGACCCTGCCTCACCGCACCGTCTACGAGATTTCGACGGGCAACGGCAACGGAGGCGCCCACTAGGACAAGTCAGGTAACGATGCCCGCGCGGTACGCGGGCCCAGGAGGACCCGGTGGCAGTAGAGCGAAAATGGGGCATGGCGGTGGACGCCGACAAGTGCACGGGCTGTCAGGCCTGTGTCGTCGCCTGCCAGTCTGAGAACAACATCCCCATCAACCAGCCGGACCACTTCCTCCAGCGCCGGGCCATCCAGTGGATCCGCATCGAGCGCTATTGGGAGGGCGAGTTCCCGGACGTGAAGGCCCGCTTTGTGCCCATGCTCTGCCAGCACTGCGAGAACGCCCCGTGCGAGTCCGTCTGCCCGGTATTCGCCACCTACCACAACAACGAGGGCCTGAACGTCCAGGTCTACAACCGCTGCATCGGCACCCGGTTCTGCGCCAACAACGACCCCTGGAACGTGCGCTTCTTCAACTTCTGGGAGCCCGTCTGGCCGGAGACCCTCCGCAACCAGCTCAACACGGACGTGACCGTCCGCAGCCGCGGCATCATGGAGAAGTGCACCTTCTGCATCCAGCGCATCCGTCGCACCACCCGCGACGCCGGCCTCGAGGGCCGCGAGGTCCAGGACGGCGACGTCGTCCCGGCCTGCGTCCAGTCCTGCCCCACCAACGCCCTCGTCTTCGGCGACCTCAACGACCACGACAGCCAGGTCGCCCACCTGCGGGAGGACGGCCGGCAGTACCGTATCCTGGAGCACCTGGGCACGGAGCCCAGCGTGTCGTACCTGGCCAAGATTGACCCCTACGCGGCATCGGAAGGGGAGCATGCATAACGGCGGACCACACGGTCACCACGTAGACCTGCTGGAGCGGTCCTCGGAACAGGCCGCCGGTGAGGTGCTGGGCTGGACGGAACGCACCGGCCCGGCCTACCTCCTCGTGGTCCTCGTCCTCGCCGCCCTGGTCGCGCTCGGCGTGGTCGGCTTCGCGATGACCGCCGCCGACGGCGGCCTCGACACCCACCACCCGTGGGGCTACCTCGCCGCCGTCCTCGCCTTCATCATGACGACGAGCCTCTCCGCGCCGCTGGTCGCCATCGCGCCGCGCTTCGGCAAGGCCCACTGGAACCGCTACGTCTCCCGCATCGCAGAGATGTGGGGCGTCGTCGGCCTCCTCGCCCTGGTCATCCTCATCCCCCTGCTCCTGACCCTGCCGCCCGCCGACGACCGCAACACCATGCTGCTCTACGACACCATCGTCGAGGGCTGGCCGGTCGGAGCCCCGCACCTGTACGTGGCGTTGGTGATGGTCTTCGTCGTCATCAACGGCTTCGGGCTGCTGTGGGCCTCCAACATCCCGGACTTCGCCCTGGCCAAGGGCCGCGTGGGCGGCCTCCGCGGCGCCCTCTACTCCAGGCTCGCTCTCGGCTGGGTCGGCTCCAAGCGGCAGTGGCGCGCCCTGCGGGCGGGCATGGGCGTCCTTGGCGCCCTCTACTTCATGTTCATCGTCTGGGCACACACCGTCATCAGCTTCGACTTCGCCCAGAGCCTCGTCCCAGGCATGCGCGATTCGGTCTTCCCCGCGTGGCAGGCCCTCGGCGGCCTCCAGGCCGCCCTCGCGACGGTCATCGTGACCTCCTTCGTCATTCGGAAGTTCGGCCCCTTCAGGGACTACATCGGCATCAACCAGTTCTGGAGCATGGCCAAGCTGATGCTCGCGTCCTCGCTGCTCTGGATGTACTTCTGGTGGTCGGGCTTCATCATCTACTGGTACGGCAAGACGCCCGCGCAGCAGGACCTGCTGCAGCTCATGTGGTTCGGGCCGTACAGGGCCATCTTCATCGTCACCATCCTCCTGTGCTTCGCGTCGCCGCTCCTCATCCTCATGTGGAACCCGGTGCGCAAGAGCATCCTGGGGCCCACCATCGTGGCATCCCTCATCATCATCGGCCACTTCTTCGACAAGATTCGCATCTACGTCTCCTCCTACTCGGTGGAGGAGTACACGGGCCACGTGCTCAAGGAGGTCCCGGCGGCGGTGTCCCCGCAGCTCGGAGACGCCCTCATGATGCTCGGCGTCGTCAGCGGCGCGCTGCTGCTGTTCACCCTCGCCGTCAAGGTGGTGCCCATCTTCAATCTCTGGGAGATTCGAGAGGGCTCGATGCTCCAGGTCGTCCGGCCGTTCAAGCGGCTGCCGCTCAAGATTTTGGCGAAACCGGAATAGGCCCTCGCCGCGACTTTTCGTCCGGTCGGAGGATGAACGGGCATGAAGGCAGAGAACAGGGTTAGGAAAGGGTAGGACAAAGGGATGCAACTGCGCCCCGCGCTTACAGAGCGGGATATCAACCGCGACCTGCTGCGGCCAGTGTTGGCGACGCCCCTCTGGTTCTATGTCCTGATGGGCGGCCTCGCCATCGGCGTCTGCGCGGCGGTCGGCGGTTTCGCGTGGGCCATCAACCACGGCACCGGCGTGTACGGCATCAACCGCCCGGTCATGTGGGGCTTCCTGCTCGTCAACTTCGTGTTCTGGGTCGGCATCAGCCACGCCGGCGTCATGCTCTCCGCCATCCTCCGCCTCAGCAACGCCGAGTGGCGTCGCCCCGCGACCCGCGCCGCCGAGGTCCTCACCATCTTCGCCCTGGGCACCGCCGCCCTCCACCCCCTCTTCCACACCGGCCGCCCCTGGCGCATCTACTGGTCCATGCCGCCCGGCTACGACCTCGGCCGCGGCATCTGGCCCGACGTCCGGTCCCCCTTCGTCTGGGACCCCACCGCCATCTCGACCTACCTGACCGGCACGACGCTCTTCGTCATCCTGCTGCTCATCCCGGACCTCGCCGTCCTCCGCGACCGCTCTTCCGGGCTCCTCCAGAAGGTCTACGGCTTCCTCAGCCTCGGCTGGAAGGGCAACACCCGGCAGTGGAAGCTGCAGATCATCGCCGGCTTCCTCCTCTCCGCCCTCATCCTCCCCGTCTTCGTCTCGGTGCACAGCATCGTGTCCTGGGACTTCGCCGTGCAGATCGCCGTCGAGGGCTGGAACGCCACCATCTTCGCGCCCTACTTCGTCATCGGCGCCGTCCACTCCGGCGTGGCCGGCGTGATCTCCGTCCTCGCCCTCCTCCGCTGGATGTTCCGCTGGGAGAACTACATCCGCGACGACCACTTCGACGCCCTCGCGCGGCTCATGATCGTGGTCGCCACCGCCTGGTTCTACTTCTTCGTCATCGAGTTCCTCCTGGGCATCTACCCCAACGAGGAACCGGAGCTCTCCCTGCGCATGCTGCAGGTCTATGAGTGGCCCTTCAGCGCCACGTTCATTATCTTCGTCCTCATGGGCTACGTGGTGCCCGTGCCGCTGTGGCTCTTCAAGCGCGTGCGCCAGAACGTGGCCCTCATGTTCTGGACCACCCTCATGGTCAACATCGGCATGTGGCTCGAGCGTTTCATCATCATCATCCCCAGCCTCATGCGGAAGCAGCCCCTCACGTTCAACTGGGGCTCCTACAACCCGAGCCCCATCGAGCTGATCCTGGTCGGAGGCAGTTTCTGTCTCGTGTTCCTTGGCGTTCTCACGTTCTCCAAGTTCTTCCCCATCATCCCGCTGGCGGACGCCAAGGAGGGGGTCGCCCTGGAGACCCACGTTCGGGTAGGCAAGGTTATGGTCCCGGCCGCGTACCGGGAGGAATAGGCTAAGCGAGGCGAGCTATGGCAGGCAGAAGCGTTCTGGGAGTCTTCAGGGAGGTCGACGAGGCCGTCGACGCAGCCGACAAGCTGCGCGAGAGCGGGCTCGAGGACTTTGAGGTGCTGTCCGGCACCCCGTACCCGGAGGGGGCCTTCGGCGAGAAGGTCGCCAACCACCGGCTCTACGTGTGGCCGATTATGGGCGCCATGCTCGGCTTTTCCATCGCCGTCCTGGTCACCGCGGGCACGCAGCTCGCCTACCCCCTCGTCACCGGCGGCAAGCCCATCCTCGCCCTGCCAGCCATGTTCATCATCGCCTACGAGGGCACGATGCTGGGCGCCATCATCTCCACCATCATCGGCGTCATCTTCGAGTCCCGCCTCCCCAAGGCCAAGCTCGACCTCTACGACCCCCGCATCACGGAGGGCTACATCGGCCTCGTCGTCGTCGCCCCGGAGGGCGAGGCCGAACGCGTCGACGCCCTTTTCCGTTCGGCTAACGCCGCAGACGTCCAGCTGGAGCCCGCGAGCGCCTAGTATGCAAGATCGTATGCACATCGGAGGCAGCCTGCACCCGCGCCCGTTCACCCTCAGGGGATTCGAAGGGCGAACGGCCCGGTACGGCGTCGTGTTCGCCCTCGCGGCGGTCACGCTGCTGCTCCTCGCCTCCGGCTGCCTCGCCAAGAGCGGCAGCTACGCCCCCATCGACTGGGCCGCCGAGATGCACTACACCCAGACCTACCGGCCGCAGGAGCCGCCGCGCCTCGACTCGCCGCCAGGCGCCGTCCCCTACAAGTTCGCCGGCGACGAGCGCTCCCTGACCCGCGAGCCCCACGTCGACCCCGAGGACTACACGTCCCTCGTCAACCCACGCGCCGGCGAGGCCGGGAGCGAGCCGGGCGCCGCCAGGGCTGTCGAGCTCTACCGCTGGAACTGCTCCCACTGCCACGGCATGGAGGGCGCCGGCGACGGCCGCGTCAACGAGTTCCTGACCGCCTACAGCTACGTCCCCGTCCCCAACCTCGCCGACGACGCCACCGTCGAGAAGACGGACGGCGACATCTACGGCATCCTGACCGACGGCGTCCTCGTCATGCCCGCCTTCAGGAACCTCCTGTCGGCCGAGGACCGATGGCTGCTCGTCGACTACGTCCGGCAGCTGCAGGAACGCTAGCCACGGCGCGGCCTTCCCCCGCATCGTCCCCATGCCCTACGATTCTGGGCGTGCGTCACCCCTTCCTCCTTGACGGGGAAAGGCTGGGATGGGGGTGCGGACGCCCGCGACAGGAGGAGACCTTGCGCAGCCATCCGTTCACCCTGAGCGTGTCGAAGGGTCGCGCGAACGGATTGCGCTCCCCGCACGGCTGCGGAACGGTGGCTCGCGTGGCGACGGTTCGGCGGCTGGCAACGGGGTCCCTCGTCTCGAGCGTCGCCGCCCTCGCCCTGCTCGCCTGCACCACCGCCGTCTCGCCCCTGCCCGAGTCCGAGCAGCGCGCCCAGGCCATCGACAACTCCCTCATCTGCCCCATCTGCCCCGGCGAGACCATCGACCGCTCGCAGGTGCAGCTCGCCAAGGACATGCAGGTCATCGTCCGCGAGCAGATCGACGCCGGACGAACGGACGACGAGATCCGGCAGTTCTTCGTCGACCGCTACGGCGAGCGCGTCCTCGCCGCCCCGCCCCGCGAGGGCTTTCACTGGCTCGTGTGGGGCCTGCCGCCCGTCGGCATCGCCCTCGGCCTGCTCGCCCTCTTCTGGGTCACGCAGCTCATGGGCCGCCGCCCGCCCCAGCCCGCCGAGGCCGTCGCCGGCGGCGACGCGGGCGACCTCGCCCCCTACCTCCAGCAGGTGGACCGCGAGCTCAACGACGGGGAAGCAAAGGAGAACGCGTAACACATGGCGGACCTCGGTTCCATAACCCTCCTCCTGGCCGTCGCGCTGGCGGCCTACGCCGGCGTCGGCTCCCTCGTCGGCCAATGGCGCCACGCCCCCGAGATGCTCCTCAGCGCCCGCTACGCCGCCTACCTCACTCCCCTCATGCTCGTCACCTCGATGCTCGTCCTCATCCTCGCCTTCGTCGACCACGACTTTTCGCTGCGCTACGTCGCGGGCAACAGCAACCGCGCGATGGACCCGTGGCTGACGTGGGTCGCCTTCTACGCCGGCAACGAGGGCTCCCTCCTCTTCATCGCCGCCATCTTCTCCGGCGCCGCCGCCCTCGCCATCCGCCTCGCCCCAGACGAGGTCCGCCCGGCGCTCCCCTTCACCACCGCCGTCCTCATGGCCGTCACCGTCTTCTTCGTCGCGGTGATGATGACGATGGCCAACCCCTTCTACGAGCTCCCCGTCACGCCGCCCGACGGTCAGGGCATCAACCCGCTCCTGACCCACCCCGGCATGTTCTTCCACCCGCCAATGCTCATGTCCGGCCTCATCGGCGTCGCCCTCCCCTTCGCCTTCGCCATCGGCCACCTGCTCGCCGGCCAGACCGGCGACGAGTGGGTCGACACGGCCCGCACCTGGGGCCTCGTCGTCTGGGCCACGCTCACCATCGGCCTCCTCCTCGGCGCGTGGTGGGCCTACACCATCCTCGGCTGGGGCGGCTACTGGGCCTGGGACCCCGTCGAGAACGCCGGCCTCCTCCCGTGGCTCCCCCTGACCGCCTTCATCCACTCCATCATGGTCCAGAAGCGCCGCGGCATGTTCCGCATGTGGAACATCGCCCTCATCATCCTCGCCTGGGGCTTCGCCATGTACGGCATGTTCATGAACCGCGGCGGCCCCGTCCCCTCCGTCCACTCCTTCGGCCAATCGACCATGGGCTGGGTCTTCCTCCTCTTCCTCGGCGTCAACCTCATCGGCGCCTTCGCCGTCTTCTTCTGGCGCTACAACCGCCTCCGCAGCGCCGCCACCCTCGAGTCGAGGCTCTCCCGCGAGGCCGCCTTCCTCCTCAACAACGTCCTCTTCCTCATGATCGCGCTCGTCACCCTCTGGGGCGTCGTCTATCCCCTCGTCACCGATGTCTTCCAGGGCGTCATCGTCACCGTCGGCCGCCCCTACTTCGACATCGTCGCCGGCCCCCTCTTCCTCGCCCTCGTCGCCCTCATGGGCGTCGGCCCCCTCCTGCCCTGGCGCCGAGCGTCCGGCGGCGGCCTTTTGCGCCTGCTCCGCTTCCCCATCATCGTGGGGATCATCGCCGCCGTCATCGCCGTCGCCCTCGGCGCCCGCGCTTTCCTTCCCGCCCTCGCCTTCGGCGTCTGCGGGCTCGCCGCCGCCGGCATCCTCCGCGAGTGGGTGCGCGGCACCCAGGTGCGCCACACCCGCGGCGAGGGCTACGCGACCGCCTTTGGCCGCCTCATCATGTCCAACCGCCCCCGCTACGGCGGCTACATCGCCCACATCGGCATCGTCCTCGTCGCCTTCGCCGCCACGGGCTCGTCGTTCTACAGCGTGCAGGAGGACTTCTCCCTCGGCCCCGGCGAGCGCGCCGTCCTCGGCAGCTACGAGATCGAGTTCCTCGGCTCGAGCGCAACCCCCAAACCCGACCGCATCGAGCGCCGCGCGCAGCTCCTCGTCTACAAGGACGGGCAGCCGCTGGAGCAGATCGAGGCCGGTTTCGCCTTCTACCCCGCCTTCTCCATGGCCGCCACCCGCGCGGGCATCCGGCAGACGCCCGTGGAGGACCTCTACGTCCTCGCCAGCGAGTTCACGCCCGACGGCCGCGCCATCTTCCGCGTGCACGTCAATCCGCTCGTCGTATGGCTGTGGATCGCCGGCCCCATCCTGGTGCTCGGCACCGTCGTGTCCCTCTGGCCAGAGCGCCAGCGAGCCGCCGCCACCCTCCCCGTGCTGCGGGCGGAGGCGGCGGCATGAGGTCCCTTCCCCCCAACTGGGGGGAAGGTTAGGATGGGGGGCCGAGCGTCTGTTTTCTCTCCTCAGGGACACGCCCTGTCCGGAGCCTGTGGAAGGCGATGCGAAGTTACAGCCCCGCTGGACGGAGCGGGTGTTGCCACTGAAACCCCGGGAAGCGGGCGAAATCGGCGTCCGTAGTGACCATGGTGCATCCGTGCTCCACCGCAACCACCGCATGCTGGGCATCCGCGACCAGCTCCCGGGTGGCGCCTGCCTTCCGGCACAACCGCTCGAAGATGTCGAGGTGATCGGGGCCGGGGCCCACGACGCGCGCCGTAGGCCGCTCCAGGAGTGCCCACACGAAGGCGAACACTCGCTCCAGCGTGGATGGTGGATTAAAGATTCGCGGGTTGGTGACCACGCGGACGAAACCCGAAAGGACCAAGACGGACAGCGCGAACGGCTCCGGGCCTGTTGCCAGCCTCGTCACCCAGTCGGCGTACGCGGCGTGGTCGGGGGTCGAAACCTCTACATGGGCTTAGACCAGCACGTTTACGTCTGGAAGCAGCATGGCGTCCCGTCATCGCCCGCGCACAAAATCGGACTCATCGTCCTGGACCTCCAACTCCCGTATCCGGTCCAGATCGACACCGGCCCGGGGGTGTACGCCGCGCACGGTCACCAGCTGAAACGGAGGCGGCTCCTGCGGTTTGGACCGCTTCAGGGCGTCGTCCAGCGTTCCGGCAATGAAGGCGCTCACGCTCATGCCGCGCGCCGCCGCTTCCTGCCGGACCCGTCTGGCCAGCTGTTCATCAAGGGTGACTGTCATTCTCACAATGCACAGCGTACCGCCGATAAATCACCTCAACAAGCGTCCCTTGTCGCCATCTCCCTACGCGTGAACGGCCATAGGAATGTCGACCCTCCGTCCAGTACACTGGTAGCATCACACCAAGGAGTCGCATAGCGTGTGGGCCCTCGCCATCGGAGCCGTCCTCGCCGTCGCCGCCGTCGTCGTCGTGCTGCTCCCCTTCGTCCGCGCCCGCCGCGACGCCGCCCCCCGCGCGCCCTCCGGCGCCGAGGGCGTCCGCGTCCAGCGCGAGGGCCTCTACCGCGCCCTCGAGACCCTCCGCCTCGAGCGCGAGCTCGGCCAGGTCGACGACCAGGAGTTCCAGCGCCAGATGGCCGAATACCGCCGCACCGCCGCCCTCCTCGTCCGCGAGCAGGAGCGCCTCCTCGGCGACGCCGCCGACGCCGACCAGGACGGCGCGTCGCTCGAGGCCCTCGAGCGCGAGGTGCGGGAGGCCCGCGCCCGCCTGCAGCGCTTGGAGGACGAGGCCCCGTGAGCGCCCTCGTCCGCGCCCTTGCGCTGCTCGCCGTCCTCGGCGCCGTCGCCGCGCTCCCCGCGAGCGTCGCGGCGCAGTCGGACGACCGCGCCCCCACCAGCATCACGGGCCAGTCCCCCGCAACCATCCCCGGCGTCGTCCGCAACGGCACCGCGGGCGCCCCGCCGCCCGTCGGCCTCTGGGTCGCCCTCACCTACCAGCTCGCTTCCGGCGAGCTCGTCGAGCACAACGCCCTGACCCAGCACGACGGCTCCTTCACCTTCACGGACCTCCCCCCGCAGGGCCTCCCCGGCTTCGAGGTCCGCGCCACCTACCTGGACGTCGAGTACGCCAACCGCGTCCTCGGCGAGCCCCTCATGGGCCCCCTGGAGCTCACCGTCTACGAGATCACCACCGATTTCGACGTCCTCGCCCTCCTCGACGACACCCTCGCCGTCACCGCCGCCGACGGCAGCCAGCGCCAGTTCGCCGTCCTCGAGGCCGTCAAGCTCCGCAACACCTCCGACCGCACCTTCCGCGCCGACACCCTCGCCGACGGCCCCATGAGCATGGTCCGCTTCTCCCTCCCCGAGGGCGCCGCGGACCTCGAGGTCGAGGCCTCCCTCCCCGGCGGCCACATCCTCCAGGTCGACCGCGGCTTCGCCATCACCGTCCCCGTCCCGCCCGGCGAACATGACATTCTCTACGTCTACCGCGTCCCCTATGAATCCGACATCAAGCAGTACACGCCCAACTTCCCCATGGGCGCCGAGTCCTTCCGCGTCATGGTCGTCAAGGGCTTGGCCGAGGGCTCCGGCCCCGGTATGCGCAACGCCGACGACATCGCCATCGGCGAGACCACCTACCAGGTGCTCGAGGCCGGCCCCCTCGCCCCCGGCATGCGCGCCGCCGTCAGGCTCGACCAGCTCCCGCAGCCCACCCTCCTCCAGCGCGCCGACAACGCCGTCCGCAGCGACGGCTTCCGTCGCGGCGCCCTCCCCGGCGCCGTCGGCCTCGTCCTCGTCGTGGCCGTGGGCTTCGTCCTGCTGCGACGGCGGAACCCCGTTGGCCGCAGCATCGTCATCACCGTAGACGGCGAAAAGAAGTCCAGACCGCCCACGCACGCGGAGCTCGTGGCGATGATTGCCCGGCTCGATGCGCAGTTTGAGGCCGGCGAGGTGGACGAGGAGGAGTTCGAGCGGCTCCGCGCGCAGTGGGTCGAGTTTGCGAGGAAGACGCGATGACGCAGGACGCCGACCGCCAGTCCAGCAGGGTGCGGCTCGTCACCATGATTGCCGTCGCCGTGCCCCTCGTCGCCCTCTTCGCCATCCTCGGCGTCGCCCTGTCGCGCAGCGGCGGCGTCCCCGCCGGCGTCGCCATCAACAGCACCCTCGGCGAGGCCGAGGTCCAGACCGAGGTGGCCCGCGACTTCACCCTCACCACCTTCGACGGCGAGCAGGTCACCCTCTCCGGCCTCCGCGGGGTGCACGTCATGGTCGATTTCTGGTCGTCCTGGTGCCCACCCTGCATCGAGGAGGCCCCCGTCCTCGCCGCCGCCTACGACCGCTACCGCGAGCAGGGCGTCGAGTTCGTCGGCGTCGCCGTCTGGGACGTCGACGAGGAGGCCCGCCGCTTCATCGAGGCCAGCGGCGCCTCCTACCCCGCCGGCGCAGACACCCGCGGCGTCATAGGAGTCGACTACGGCCTAACCGGCATCCCGGAAAAGCACTTCATAGACCCCGAAGGCCGCATAGTCCGCAAATACGT
>CAZCPU010000022.1:0-9721 GCA_964499855.1 uncultured Dehalococcoidia bacterium
CATCGTGATGTTGCTCACCACGATGGAGCTGATGCTTGGGTCGGGGGTCTGGGCCAGCGCGGTGGATATGAGGAGCGACGCCGTCAGCGATGCGGCGGCAACTGCCGCCACCGACACGCCAATAGCGCGCCGTCTTAGCGCGAACATATCTACTCGTCTCCTCGACAGCCGGCACAAACCGACTGGTTTCATGACATAGAACGGCTAGCACATTTGATTGGTTCCAGCGCCATTCTAATCCTCAGCTGTTGACAGGTTGCGGCTAGCGCAGGGGCGAAGGAAGGCAGTGGTCGCCAGTGTTGGCGGTGACGAAACCGGTAGACCGCGGCGGCCGCGCGCCCGCGCCCTAGAGTCTTCGGCGGCTGTACGCGACCAGGGCGATGAGGACACCCAATACGATCAGGACGATGATGGCGATGGCCCACGCGGGGAACCCGCCCGATTCATCCTCCACGACCACGGGAACGGGTGTCGGGGTTGGGCTGGGCATCGGCGCCGGGGTTGCTGTGGGCTGCGGAGTGGCAGTCGGCGTGGCGGTGGGCAAAGGCGTCGCAGTCGGCACGGGCGTGGGCGTCGACGTCGGGGGCGGCATTGGCGTTGCCGTCGCGGTGGCCGTGGGTCGAGGCGTCGGGGTGTTGGTCGGCGTGGGCTCCGGCGTCGTGGTGGGCGTGGCCGTCGGGATGGGGGTCGGCTCGGGGCCGACCCGGAGGTGGGTGTCGCCGGTGACGAGCGCCTCGTCGCCATTGAGGTCCCTGGCGACGCCCCTGAACTCGTGGACCGTGCTCTGGCCGAGCGGCGCCCCTTCCGGCGCGCTGACCGTGTACACGATCTCGGGCTCGTCAATGACGTAGAACGTGACGATCTGGTGAGCGACGTCGCCGCTGGTGTCGTCCAGGATGTCCATCACGTCCACGACGGCATCATCGAGGTTCGAGCTGACGAAGGTGAATCCCTCCGGAAGCGACTCCACGACTTGTCCCAAGCCGAGGTTTTCGACCGAGAGGGTGATAGAAACTGACCCGTTTGGGACTACCCAGGATGCGGAGAGTGATCGCGTTGCGCCGTGGGTGGTGGCGTCGGAGACGCTGGGCAGGCCAAGGAACAGGGCGGTCAGGAGCGTCGCCAATACGACCAAGAAGGCCACTCGCACCGGGGCCCGGTGAACGGATGCTGCTAGGTTTCCCACCTGCATCCCCTCACCTCCAAGTCCCCTATCGAATAGTGGCACGGATCAGCCACTCAGACGGTCCCAATTCTTCAGTCGCGCCGGAAGGAAGACCACGCGTGATTGCCGCGGATGAGGCGTCCAGCCCATCGTCCCCGCGTCCCCTATCCTGTCTCGCTTCTCCTGATGTTGGGCGCTTCCAACCTTGGTTAGGCGTGTCGATTCTAGCATAGCCTCACTGGGGCGTCACGTTGAAACGCGACCGCTGTCCATACGCGACAAACACAGCCGGCACATTTCTCGACATCAATTGCGCGTCTCAACTATAGGCTCTCCGAATCAATCCCCGTGGCCATGGTCTCCACTGCGCCCCTGCAATAACACACGAGCGCCATTTGTCCGAAAGGGCAACGGGCAGCTGGCCGGTTGAGAATTGCCAACCGGTTGGCGGCTTCCAGCGAGGATGCGCTAGCGGAACGCCGGCATCACGCGCTCCCCGAAGAGTTGCAGCGTCCGCAGCGCCGTGTCGTCGTCCAGGTCCAGCCAGTGGTAATCGATGACGAGGTGGTTGAAGCCGAGGGCCTCATAGCGCCGGACCTCCTCAATGCACTCCTCCGGGTCACCCAGGATAAACCTGCCCGCGGCCAGCTCGTCGAAGTCATCCTCGAAACGGTCTCCGGGCGGGAGCTGCAGGTCCTGCCCCTGGCGCGCGTACACGCGGTACCGCTCGTGCAGGGCGGGCCGCGCCACGCGCACGGCGTCGTCATGTGTCTCGGCGACGAAGAGCTCGCGGCTTACGACGACGTCGTCGGGCATCGGCGTGCCGTACTCGGCGACGGCGTCACGGTAGATGCCCATCTGCTCGGCGAGCGTCTCGTACTTGGCGTGCGGGTTGGCGAACCAGACGTCTCCGAGGCGCGCCGCTCGCCGCACGGGCGCGTGTCCGTTCGCCGCAATCCACACGGGCGGGTACGGCTTCTGCAGCGGCCATGCCGACGGAAGCGCGTGCAACGTGAAGTGCTTGCCCTCGAAATGCACCTCGTCCTCCGTCCACAGGCGCTTGATGATGGCCAGGGACTCCTCGAACCGGCCCGCGCGCTGCGAGGCGACAAGGCCAAACGCCTCAAATTCCTCCTTCTCGTACCCAAGGCCGACGCCGAAGATGAACTTGCCTCCCGTGATCTGGTCCAGCGTCGCGATCTGCTCCGCCATGTCGACGGGGTGTTGCAGCGGCAGCAGCACGATGCCCGTGCCGATGCGCATGTCGCCGGCCTCAGCCGCCAGCCGCCCCAGCAAGGGCGTTGGCTGCAGGATCTGCACGGGATAGCTGAGGTAGTGCTGCCCCGCCAGCGCGCAGTCGAATCCAAGGGAGTTCGCAAGGCGCACCTGCTCGATGAGGGAGTTGACGCGCGCCGTCATCGACTGCCGGGCGGGGTACTCACCCCCGAGAAACAGTCCAAACTTCACAGTCACCCTCCATGGTAGATTGGCGTCCGCCTCTCCGTTAGCTGCCCCGGCGCCACTGCAGCAGCGCGAGGGCGAGCAGCAGCCCGGCGCCCCCGCCGACAGCCGCGACGGCCCACGTCGAGCTGGACAGGTACTCGTCGTAGCGTCCCAGGACCGCCGCGGCAAAGACCGCCAGCAGCGCCAGGACCAGGCTCGCAGCGAGGAGCCCGGCCACCAACAGGCTCTCGAACCGCACCACGCGCCTGCTCTCAGCCACTGCTATCCCCCGCTCGCCCAGGCGCTGCGCCAGCTTGCGCAGGCCTATGAATCGGTGGAGCACCACGACGCCCGTGAGACTCGCCAGGAATAGCCCGGCGTCACGGACAAGCAACCGCTCACCGCCAAGCTCAGCCTCGACGCCGACGAGATCGTACCATTGGAGCTCGTTGTGGCCCCAGACCGGCACGGCGTGCGGAAGGACGATGCAGGCGGCGATGAGCCAGAAGGAAATCTGACCGTACCCCAGCGCCCGCAGCGCCCAGTATCCCATGATGATCAGCGCCACGAGCGCTGGAGCCTGAATCAAAAACAAGCCGGGCAGGAGGCCGGTCAGCCATGTCAGCCATCGAGACTCAGGCAACCCAAGCGATGGCCCCGTGCCCCACACGACGTAGCCGGCGAGCAATAGCAGGCCCGCAAGCAACGTCGTCTCTGCCGCGGCGGAACGCATGTCCCTTCGTCCTCCTCCTACTTGTACCGGTCGACGTGCCGCAACAGCACGGACGTGAACTCTTCCCGCGCGGGCTCCCACTCGATGACCGCGGCGCCCTTCTCCCGCAGCTGCCGCGCCACGTGCCGGGTCTCCCATCGCGTCAGCCCCAGCCCGCTCGATTCCGGCGTAGCCCCCTGCGGCTCCACGTGCACCACCTGTACCCGCCTCGCACGAGCCGAGTGCGGCTTGAGTGAGATCAGCCGGCTGATGGCGGTCTTGAACCGCTCGAACTCCATCGAGTCCTCGCCGGGACGCGCGTAGTGGACGTCCAGGCGCGTTATGACGAAGACGTCGGGGCGGAGTCGATACAGGAAGCCCTTGCACCGCTCGACCGACTGCAGGAGGTCCTGCTCAGCCGGACCCGGCTTCAGCCCCGCCAGCATCTCCATGAGCCGGTTGAACTGCCGATTCCCCGCCTCCGGCGCGAGCAGCTCGCCGGCGCCCCCGGCGCTGTTGTACGCGTACGCTCCGAGGGTTGAGCCACGCGACAGGTAGTACTGCGCGAGCGTCCCGGACGCCTCAACAGTGCTCTCCAACGGGTTGGAGAGCGGCACGCCAACGTCCATGTAGTGGGCGGTGTCCATGAATACCCACACCGCGCGCTTCGTCTCTGGCTCCAGCTCGTTGACCAGCGGCAGGCCGTTCGCCGCTGAATAGCGGGCGCTTGCCTTCCAGTTGATGCGCTTGAACGGGTCTCCGGGCTGATACGGGCGCAACTCCTTGAATTCGTCGGTGGACGCGCCCGTCTTCGCGAGGTCCCCCGCATAGCGGGAGCCGCGTCGCACCGCCCGGACCAGGTTCAGGCGGGTCACGTTGCGGATCCTGGGAACGACGGAGACCTCGAAGGCCGGGCCGCCCGCGCCTGACGCTCCCGCGCTCGAGGCAAGAGGCGTCTGCGATTCCCAGCTCGACTCGGGCAGCACGTACAGCCCGCGCTTCGGAAACCGCAGCTCGTAGGAGACGTCAGCGGTCAGCGTGCCCGGCCACTTCCAGACGACCCGCAGGTTGCTGCCCTCCACGACTTCGGCCTCCGGCGGCAGGTCGTCATGCACGAAGATCGGCCCGACGCCGCTCCGCGCCGTCAACTCCCGCCGCACGGTCACCGTGTCGCCGACCCAGCACGTGGCCCTCGACAGCCCGCGCTCGACGACGATACCCGCAGCGGGCGGCAACGCCGTAGACAGCAGGGTAATCAGGAGCAGGAACACCGCCCCCGTCAGCAACACGACGTTGCCCAGCGCTAGTCCAAGCAACAACAGCGACAGTGCAATGGCTGCCCAGGCGATCTGCGACTGCTGGAACATGGCTACCGCGCCATCCGTCCCATGTCGCTGGGCACGGGCACCTCGGCCAGCACGTCCTCCACGACCTCCTCGCCGCTCGCCCCCTCCAACGTGTCCTCGATGTTGAGGATGACGCGGTGCGCCAGGACGTCGGGGACGACCATTTTCACGTCGTCCGGCACCACGAAGTCCCGACCGTGGATGAGCGCCATGGCCCGGGCGGCGCGCAGCAGCGCAAGGCCGCCCCGCGGGCTCGCCCCGACGGCCACCCGCGGGTGCTCTCGGGAGAGCCGGACAATCTTCGTGATGTACTCGACGATGACTTGGTCGGTGTACACGCCGGTCTCCACGAACTGCTGCAGCTCAACAAAGCGCACCACGTCCACGGCGGGCTCCAGGTCCGCTGTGGGGTCGTCCTTCTGCCACTGGATGCGGCGCTGCAGGATGTCCCCTTCCAACTGGTCGTTGGCGGGGTAGCCCGTGGCGAGCTTGAGCAGGAACCGGTCGAGCTGTGCCTCCGGGAGCGGGTACGTGCCCTCCTGCTCGATGGGGTTCTGCGTTGCGATGACGACGAACGGCGATCCCAGCGACATCGTGTCGCCGTCGATGGTCACCTGCCGCTCCTCCATCGCCTCCAGCAGGGCCGACTGCGTCTTCGGCGGCGCCCGGTTGATCTCGTCGGCCAGGAGCACGTTGGTGAAGACTGGCCCGCGCATCAGGTGGAACGTGCCGTCCGTCTGGCGGTAGACGTTCATGCCCAGGATGTCGGAGGGCAGCAGGTCGGGCGTGAACTGCACGCGCTTCGTGTCGCCGCCGATGGCGCGCGAGAAGAGCTTGGCCAGCAGCGTCTTGCCCAGCCCGGGGAAGTCCTCGAAGAGCACGTGGCCGTTGGCCAGCGCCGCGGCGAGCAGCTTCCGCAGCAGCAGGCGGTTCCCCACGAAGGCCTCCGCCACGCGGTCGATGATCTCCTCGCAGGAGAGGCGGGCCTCTTCTAGCTGTTGTTCATTCATCTGCGGGAAGCCACCCTTTCGTCGATAGTTTCACCTGGGTCGGGAATGCCGAATGCGTGTGTCCCGGTCAACCCCCGTGGGGGCGCGACGGGACGGCGCCGACCAGGTCGATGAGGCTGGCCGGGTCCGGGACGTCCCCCGCAAACTCCGCGCCGCCGAATATCTCCGCCGAGGCCCTGTTCAGCAGGCCGATGCGCTCTCCACGGTCGCGCAGCCTCGCGCTCGAACGCGCCCACGGCATCCACACCCTCGCCGTCGAGGGGTCGGGCGCGTCCAGCAGCGGGAACCATCGGTCAATGGCTGCCTGCAGGTCGCCGCCTCGTTGGCCTTGCGCGACGATGAGCGCAATCGCAAGCCGCTCGATGCCGGCGCCGGTGTCGACGAACTGCACGGCCTCGCTGCGGAGCTCGTCCTCCGTGACCTGGCGCTTCACCGTTTCGGGCGCCCCGAGGGCTTCGTCCACCCGCCGCAGCGCCTCGTCGAGGGCGGACTGTCTGCCGAGCCGGCGCAGGCTGCTCCGTCGAAGGAACGCCAGAGGTGAACCGGACACCGCGCCCAACCGTAGAGGCCGGCACACATCGTACATCCATGTTCGTGAGGCCCCGTTGCGGTAGAGCAGTCCCATCATGTAGTTCCACACCGGTTTCCATTCGCCGAATTCAATGAACTCCCGCCGAAGGTCGGCCGTCAGCGTCGAACGCGGGTCCTCCTTGCTCTCGAGCGTCTGTTGGTGGTGCGACCACTCGTTCCACTCCGGCTCGCGCGCTTCGGGCGCCTCCGAGTCCCGCCCCAGCAGGTCCAGGACGAATACGAGCGCCAGCACCAGCAAGGCGAGGAGCGCGATGTACTCGTAGAGGGCCGCGAACCAGAGCGCCTCGTAGACCACGGGCCGCAGCATGAGCACGTACGCGGCGGCTGAAGCCCCCAGCACGAAGGTCCTCAACCTCGATGTAGTGAGCCACCTCGATAGTGAGCCGAGTGTCACGCTGCGCGGCGTGACCGAGTGGCCCAGCGCCTGCGCGATCGAGAGCGCGAACATCCCGGCAGCTACGGCCGCCGAAATTACCACAAAGCCATGCCCAAGCGGCGACAGTGTGGAGCCGGCCGCCCAGGCGAGGCAACCCGTCGCGCCATAGCAGACCGCGTTCAGCAACGGTCGATGGTCCGCGCGCGTCCGGTCGCCCTTCGACCAGGGCAGGGACAGGACGAACGCCACGGCCACCATTAGGGCCGCGACGGTCTCCCGGGCGTCAAAGAACACGTTGAAGTAGGGCAAGGCGTCGCGTCCGAAGGCTCGCGTGGACTCGTGATCGACGAGGGCCGCGTTGGCGACGGGCAAGTGGTTGAGGAGGACCCACACCGCCATGCCCGCGGCAACCGCCGTCGTCGCTGACCCCGCCAGGGAGAGCGCCTCGGAGGCCGCAGGCCCGAAGCGGTGCGTGATTTCGATGGCTGACACGTTGCGCAGTACCGAGGCCCCGTAGGAGAGCGCCAGCGCGAGCGTCAGGACGGTCATAATCTGCGATGTGGTCACGCCTAATGCTGCCGGGAGCGCTCCGCCGTCCGAGCACAGGGCGAAAACGCCGCCGAGGATGGCCACGCGACCGACGGGGAAGCCGAAGGCCCTTTCAACGGCAGGCCAGAAAACCCCCGCGACGCGCATCGCCGCCAGGGGAAGCAACACGACGAAGGCTTGTGTCGAGACGAGGCCTCGCAATCCTTCAAGGTAGGCGGCCGCGATGGCGGCGTCCTGCTTGAAGTGGTCGACCAACACTGTCTCCACGGCCGAGGGCAAGCCGGCCACGGCGTCCAACGCCACCGTGATCCAGGCAGCCTCCAGGAGCACCAGACCGCCGCGGAAGGCCGGGAGCAGCCTCGGCGTTGGTGACGCTCGCAGCACGTTGCGCACAACTTGCGCGCCATACGAGAGCCCCAGCCCGCCGCCCAACGCGAGCAGCGTCCCCGTGCCATCGAAGCCGAACGCCACGTCGAGCACGCCACCCCCTGCCAGCAGCGCGTAACCGACGCCAAGAGCCGCAACCCTGGACCATGGGGAGGGCAGGAGTGCGCCAAGCTCGGGGCGAGCCTCGGCCAACGTCCGCGCAACCGCGACGGGGATCATCAGCAAAATGCCCCATTGCGACATCGAATGGAGCACGTGTACGTACGCTGGCAACCACGCGAGGTCCGGGCCGCCCGCCCGCTCTTCAATGGCGGTGACCAACGTGGGGACCGCCGCGATGGTGGAAAGCGCCAGGGCGAACCATGCGAGGTCGGCCATCAGCTTCCGCCAGTACGAGAGCACGTCGGCCAACCGCACCCCGGCGCTCGACCGAGAGGGCCGCCACGTGACCATGGCGTACCTCGTGCCGGCCGCGAACTCGGCGAGCAGGCCGAGCAGCATCAGCATCGACCACAACGCCAGCGGCGGGAAGAGGAAGTCCAGGTCAACGCCGACAGACTCGGATAGCGGGCTCGCGGTCCGCCAGAACAGGAGGAATCCTGCAGCAACCACTGCCAGCAGGAGCACGGCTGACAACGGCAATCGGTGGGTGCGGGCCGCGCTGACCATGGTCTACTCCCCCACCACGGCGCGCCACGCGCGGTACATCGACTCGTAGTGCCTTCGCGCGATGGGGTGCTCGCTGTAGTCCGCTTCCTCAAAGCGCGAGACCAGCTCGTCCAGCGACTTCTGTGAGACCGGGATGCCGCGGGAGACCACGAGCATCTCCACCTCCCGAGGCGTTGCCTGCCCAAGGTCCTCGCCGACTCTCGAACTCGCCCATTCGAGGAAGGTGTTGTACAGCCGGACAATCTCCTCCCGGAAGTCGACCACGCGAAGGCTCCGTTCGCCGGATTGCGGCAGCCGGTCGTCATCGCCCTCGTAGACGGCCGACACCTCGTAGTCCCCGCCCTCGTTCGCTACCCAGCGCAGGACGCTCGCGCCGCCGTCGTCGGTCTCGAGCGCCGTCTCGGCCCCTCCCGTCACCTCAACGACAAGCGCCGCCCCCGGCACGGGCTGCCCATCCACGTCGACGGCAGTCACGGTCGTGACGATCTCCTCGCCGACGCCCCAGACATCCGGCAAGTCTGCCGCAGCCCTCGCGAAGTCAATCTCCAGCGCAACCGCCATCCGGAGCTCGACCGGTTCCTCCTCGGCGCCCTCCAGTTCTTCGGCCGAGAGCGGCTCTTCCTCCGCGACGCGCCGCCGGCCAAGCAGGGGCAGCGGGGCAAGGTTCATCTTCCGCCCCGCAAAGCCCGCCGCCGCGAGGGCCACCACCGCCCCCGGCGCCCCCACCCAGAGGAGCCAGTTGAACCCCAGGGGCGTGATGGGAACGGCGATGAAGTAGGTCAGGGGCATGTGGAGGTCGTCGCCCTCGAAGGTGAATGTGACCGGGGCCGACAGCACGTCATCGCCCTCCGGCGGCGTGAGCTCCAGCAGCGTGTCGCCCCACGGGTCGGTGACCATCTGCACACCGCCGTCCGTGCGGAGCGTCGCGCGCGAAATGCCTCGCCACTCGTCGTCCAGCAGCGTGACCTCCAGCAGGACAAGCTCCCCTGGCCGCACCTTGTCGAGGGGCGTCACGGTTATGTTGACTGCTGACTTCACCGCAAGCGGTACGCTCGCGCTCACTCCGAGGTCCGCGGATTCGACGATCACGTCGCGCCGGCCGAGCTGAGCGTCCGCGGGCACGGCATAGCGGTAGGCGAAGGCGCCCTCGTCGTTGGACTGCGCGGTTCCCGAACCGACCACCGCAAGCTCAACGCCGGCCAGCGGCCGGTTGCCGAGCAGCAGCGTCCCGCGCACGTCCGCGGCGCCGCCGCGAGCAATCGGCTCCAGCGGGTCCAGCAGTATGCGCGGCACGCCCACCACGACGTCCGTAGCCGCCGAGCTCGGCGCCAGGTGTTCCGTGCCTGCGAATGCGGCTTCCACGGTCCGCGGCGACTCGTAGGGCGAGTCATCGCCGCCCTGCCCGAACAGCGCCAGCGCCTCCCAGCTGAAGTTGCCCTCCGCGTCGGTGGTCAGCGTGCGGTCACCCTCGCC
>CAZCPU010000022.1:9821-12399 GCA_964499855.1 uncultured Dehalococcoidia bacterium
CATCCGCTATGCTCAGGTCGGCCTGCGCGAGGGGCATATCGGGGGCAGTGGTGAGCCGGCCCATGAACGTCGCGCCGCTGCCAAGCTCGATGCTGCCCGGGCCCTCAAGGTTCAGAACGGAGGCCTCCTGGACGACCATCGAGGCCGACGCATCGGATGCGAGGATGGGGCCGTCGCCGCCGAACTCCGCGCGCACGGTGAACGCGCCGGGGCTGTCGAGCGTTGCCGTATGCTCGAAGCCGCCCCCGGCGTCGGTTGTCACCACCTGGGCCTCCCCCTCGCCGATGCGCACCGAGATTGGCCGGTTGCCAAGCGCCTCGCCTCGAGCGCCGTGCAGCGTGCCGCTGACGCTGAACTCCTCTCCCACCTGCACGGCGGCCGGCGTTTCCAGCGTTGTCAGCGTAGGCAGCGTCACCTCCAGGTCAATGCGTGCGTTGTTGTCCAGCAGGAATGCCTGCCCCACCAGCTCCACCTCCACCCAGTGAGGCCCAGGGTCGGTAAAGACTTGCGTGAAGGTGAAGCGGCCAAATTCGTCGGTCATCACGGGGTCCACCGGGCTGCCGTCGACGGCGACGGTGACCTCGCGGTCCGACGCTCCACGGCCGTTGTCCTCGGAGATTCTGCCGCTGAAGACGGCTTCAACGTCCACGGGTATCTGCGATGGCCCGGTCAATTGTAGGCCGCTCGCGGAGAAGACGCTGATGTCCGGGTCGCTCCATGACTCGCTGAACTGCTCGTTCTCCACTGCCCTCGCGAGCAGCTGGTAGGCGCCAAGCTCCATGGCTGAGGGCAGTTGCACCTCGATGTCGAAACGGCCTTGGCGCGTGACTCCCTCGCCGATCTTCTCGCCGCCGTGCTCCTTCGTCTCATTTATGTAGATCTCGACCTTCATCCCGTCGACGAACCGCCCGGTCAGAGTGTTCACCCAGCCGCCGACGGTGAACGGCTGCTGCCGCCGTATTTCCGACGGCGACTTGGTGATCGCGGTCACCGTGTCCAGGGGCGGAGGCGGGGGCGGAGGTTCTATAATTTCGTCTCGGAAAACGCGAGCCAGCGGCCCATCCGAAGACCTCGTCGGCTCAAACTCCACCCAGCCTATCCCCGAAAGCGCGATCTCCGCCCACTGGTGGGCCCGATCTGTATACACGATCTGCTCATCGTTGGTGGGTTTGATGAGCCAACCCCCCACCACTCTGGCCGGAATGCCCAGGGACCTGGCCATCACCACAAAGGCGCTGCTGTACACGCCACATGTGCCCTCACGATGGTCGAAGAGAAACCAGTCAACCGGGTCGCGCCCGGGAGGCGGGTAGTCATCGGACGAGTCTGCATAACGATAGGGGTACGTCGTTTGCAGATAGTTTGCCAGCGCCCTTGCCTTGTCGTAGGGCGAGATGTGGCCTGCGGTAACGCGTTCCGCCAGTTCACGCACCCTATTGGGCAAGTCGGGAGGCAGTTGGCGGTAGGTTGGGTCCATAGCGGCCGTTGCCCTGGAGTATTCCTCAGGAGAGTAGGCCACTCGCCTGGATCCATACGTGTACTCCGGCACCAGGCCTGCGGCCTGATAGGTGCCGCTGAACGGGAAGTAGACCCCGCTCACGCTCGCACGCTGCAAGTCCGGCGATACGGGCAATATCCTCAACGGCAGTAGCTCATAGCCCTCCACGGGGAACACTCGAATCTGCTCGTTGCGAACCCTGTTGGAGGCGCTCCGCACCCCAAAGAGAGACCCGCTGCTGCGCCGATGGAAGGGCAGTGGCGCGAACTCACCCGTCCCACTTGAATAGTGACGCCAGATTTCCTCAGGTACGTTCTGGTTGGTCGATATGTCGAAAACGACGGGGTCTAGCTGGCGCCACCCGCCATTCTCATAGACGTCTCCCACCGCAGTTCGCACGTAGGAGGTATTGCCCGCACCCGAGACCTTAAACACGGGTATGGCAAGTGGCTGTTCCGCCTGGCGCGTTGAGGTGCCATTGAGCAAATGGTCAATCGAACCCCCTTCGGCTCCTCCTTCGGCTCCGCCGCTCTGCTCGCCTTGCCCGCCGCCACCCTGTGCGCCGTCACCCGCCGGCCGCCGTACAAGCGCACCCCCGTTCTCCAGCCTGATGATCTCCGCGCCCGACTGCTCCAGCGCCTCCAACGTTTCCTCGAGCTTCTCTGGGTCATTCGTGGGCGGTGACTCCAGGTCCGCCCGAACGCGGGGCCCTCCTCCGGCGGTCGGCTCGAATGAGACCCAACCCAGGCCCTCGAACGCCACCTCCGCCCACTGGTGCGCCGCGGCTACAGTGACGGTCTGTCTCAGCGGCGTTTGCCCGATGGCCCAACCAGACACCACCCGGGTCGGGAGGCCAATCGACCTGGCCAGGAGCACAAAGGCGCTGCTGAAGGTGCCGCATGTGCCCGAGCGCTTGTCGAACAAGAACCAGTCCACCGGGTCCCGACCATCCGGCGGTATGGCGTCTTCTACGGACTCGGCGAACTTGTACGTATATTCCGTCCGCAGGTATCGCTCGATGGCCTTGGCCTGGGCATAGGGCGTCGTGTGGCCGGCGGTTATTTCTATGGCGAGGGCGTG
>CAZCPU010000022.1:12499-15552 GCA_964499855.1 uncultured Dehalococcoidia bacterium
CCGTAGACCCGGATGGTGTCTTTCTTCGGGTATGCCGCGCGAACGGTGGGAAGGAAGCCGGCCTGGGGTATCTGGGTTTCATTCGCCTCATAGGCGTGGAGTGTGTCTCCCGTCGGCAACCACCGGCCGGCCGAGTAGACGGCGCCGGCGCCGGTGCGGAGATAGCCGGTGTTTCGCGATCCCTCAACAACGAATACGGCCTTGTCTGACGGCTTCATGGCAGTGAACGCCGACATGCCGGCGACCATCCCGACGACCTCTCCGTTGACGAACACCAATCCGGCGCCGTTCTCCAGGGTGACGTAGTCGCCCAGCTTCTTCAGCGCATCGAGCGCCGCCGTGCGAACGATTTCGTGCGTGTCGTTGAGAGCCAGGGCAAGGATGGGCACCGCGAGCGTGTCCCCAAGCTCGCCGAGAAGCTCGGCGGCGGCCGCGCGGTGCACCGGGTCTTCGGCATCCAGCACGTCGCCCAGCAGGTCCGCGACGCTCCAGTTGGCGAGCGCCTCCGCGGCAGCCTCCCGCACGACCACGTCCGGGTCATTGGCGCGGGCATCGAAGAGCGGCCGCAGTGCCACGGCCTCCTCCATCTCCCCAAGCGCCCACGCCGCGGCGGCCCTCACCGAGGCGTCCACGTCATTGACGAGCACCCCCACGAGGTCCTCCGCAGTCCAGCGCGCCTTCAGCTTACCGAGCGCAAGGACCGCCTCCTCGCGGACGGCGGCCTCCACGTCCCCCAGCGCAGCTTCCAGCAACCCCTGTTCACCCTTTTCGCCGCCAATCTTCCCCAACGCCCTCGCCGACGCCGTCCTCACCCGCGCGTCAACGTCGGTCGAGAGCGCCTGCACTAGCGCGTCGACGCCCTTGCTGCTGCCCGCAACGCGGAGCCCGTCGGCGGCCGCCTCCCGCATTTCCGGGTCCTCGTGGTTCAGGAGCAGCCAGATCAGCTCCTCGACGCCGATCTTGTGGATCGACGTCTCGGCGGCGAGCCGGACTGCCACCGACACGTCGTTCTCGGCAGCTTGCACCAGAGCAGGCAGAGCATCCGACTCGCCCAGGTCGCCAAGGGCCTCCGCCGCCTCCTCTCGCTCGCGGGGCTCCTCGCCTCCCGTCAGCTCTTCCACCAGCTCCGGCAGCGGCTCCGCCTCCTCGACGAGCGGGAACGCGTCCTGCCGCGTCGGGTCAAACGTGACCCAACCGATTCCCTCCAGTGCGATCTCGGCCCACTGGTGGTTCTGGTCGCTGTAGACGGCCTGCTGCTCCGCGCCCGCCTCGATGGCCCAGCCTGCGACGACCCTGGCAGGGATTCCCGCCGCCCGGGCCAGCACGACGAAGGCGCTGCTGAAGCTGTTGCTGCCGCCCCCTCGCCGCTCGAACAGGAACCAGTCGACTGGGTCATGCCCCTCCGGCCGCTCGACGTGGACCCTGCCCGGCTCTGAGGTGAAGTAGCCATACTTCCCGCGCAGAAACGCGTGAATGTCGTTCGCCCGGATGTACGGCGACTCCTCATCCATAAATTGCTCAGCCAGCGCGAACACGCGCCGCGGCAGGTCATCCGGCAGCTGGAGATACGCAGGGTCCGACGCGGGCGCGGCGTCCACAATGTCGCGGGGCTCGAACCTGGGAATCGAGGTCTCGATCCGGTAGTTGGGTACGGCGTCCGGCAAGCCAAGCGTTGCGCTGAAAGGGTAGTAGGACGCCGGCGAGTCCAGCGCGACCAGGTTGTTGGCGCTTGGCACGGCCCCTTCGTTGAACACCTGCCCCTCCAGATAGGGGGTGAATATGAGAACGTCCGGGGCAATTTCCACCGGCTTCACCGTCGGGTAGGCGAGCAACGCAGGGTTCAGGCGCTCGGGCGGCACGATTTCCGGCTGCGCCTGGCCCAACTCCTGCAGGATGGCGAGGACGCTTTCCGTGACATTGGACCCCTTGTCGACTGGAATGTGGCCCAAGTCCAGCTGCGACCACTCCCCATGCTCGTACACGTCTCCGGTGGAGGTGCGAAGGTAGCTGGTGTGGAACGCCCCGGACACCCAGAACACCGGCACAGCCAGGGACGGATCGGCCTCCTCCACCCTGGGATCCGGCGCAACCGAGGGCTCTGTGATGGGCGTCTGCTCCTCGACCTGCACCGTTTCCGTCGGCGGTTCCTCGGCCTCATGCTCCAGCGAAGCGTCCGTTCGCTGGTACTGCTCCACCACGTCGGCGTAGTCGCCCGACGTCTCCAGCCGCGTCGGGCGCTCGAACAGGTAGAGGCCGTCGACGGGCCGGGTGTCCAGGAAGCCGAACGCTGACGCGGCCACAACCCATGCCACGACCGTGACGCCCAACGCGTAGCGGTTGATGGATCCGGCAATGATGAGGGTCAGGAACAATGCGGCTATGAGCGCCAGCCCGCTTGACTCAAGGATGGAGCGGTACACCGTGTGTTCGCCGTACTCGACGCCCCTGCCCAGCACACCGGAGTAAGCCAGGTATGCGCCCGCCCCAGCCAGCCCGAGCGCTACGACGATGCCCGCCGCCAGCGACAACCTCGGCCGGAACGACGCCCTCGTCAGCGGCCAACCGAACGAGGCGGCAAGCACGGCGACGGCGAGGACCAGGGAGACGCCGAGCACAGAGGCTTCCAGCAGTCCCACACCGTTGGGCAGGCCAACTTCGTCGTGCTCGACCGGCGTGGCGGCGAATATGTCCTGCGGACCGGTTACGAGCAGGGCGGCAAGGAACTCAATGAGAAGGAAGAAGCCCGCCAGCGCCGCCGTCAGCATAAGGAGCAGCCGCGCGTGTCGCGCCGGGCTGCCTGACAACAACGCCGCCAGGCCTGTGGTCAGCCTTCGCATAGTGCAGTTGTTTTCTCGCCGCCTGTCAGCAGCCGGACTTCATGCCTTCAGAGGCGTTCTCCAGGGTGTGTAGCCGGGAACTGGTTTGCCAATTCGAAAGGCCCGACTGCCGCGGTGGGGAATGACACGACCGCGCTAAAGGTGGTTCATTCTATCACCCGCCTTCTATCGTGCCAAAACTGTCGGCGAGCTTGTTCAGGCGTGGAGTATTTGGTC
>CAZCPU010000022.1:15652-21871 GCA_964499855.1 uncultured Dehalococcoidia bacterium
CTCAGGCCAGGCGCTCCACGGTCTCATGTCGGGGCGTCCACCCCTGGAATGTGGGCCCGTCGGGCGCGCTCCACTCGCGCAGGGAGACCTCGTACCCCGACGGGTCCCGGATCACCGCCTGCCGCCCCCAGAAGGTCGTCGCGTCCCACGGCTCGCGCACCACCTCCACGCCCTTGCTGGTCAGGTCGGCGATCGCCGCGTCCATGTCCTCCACCGCAATGCCGATTCTCCGCATGGTGCGCTCACCCGGCAGCTCGCTGAGGTCGGCCGGCACGCCGAACTCCAACAGCACGCCGTCGAGCTCGACATAGGCGGACAGTCTCCCGTTCGTCAGGTACTTCCGCAGCAGGGTGAACCCCAGGTTCTTTGTGTAGAACTCAATGGACTCCTCAACGTCCCGCACCCGGTAGTAGATGTGGCTAACGCCCGTGAACATGGCGAACGCCCTCCTTCTTCGATTGCCGCGGTCGGCCCTCGAGCTTCCCGGACTGGATCACTTTCGATGCTCTCGGGCCGCTACGGAGATGATCGGGCAGCCCGTCTACCGCGAAGGGCCGTCATTTGCCCCAAATACAAACGGGAGCCGCGCGGCCGAAGGCGCCGGGGTCATGCATTGAGGAAGCTCAATTGCACAACCCCGGCCCATCAACCGCGCAACCCCCGCTCATTCAAGCGATTGCCGCATTGGCCTTCGGAATCACGCCTTCGCGGGCTGCAGCGTGCTCGGCACCGTGATGGCGTCCATGGTGTCCGGGTCGTCGGTGAAGTAGACGCCCTTGGGCAGGATCGCCTGCCCCGACCGCACGCGGAAGGTCTCCGGGTGCGACGGCGCGTACGGCTCGACGCCTTCCATCAGGTCCCGCGCGCCCTGGATCAGCCGCCGGCGCATCCTGATGATGGCGCGGTCCGTCGTGCCCAGGTGCTCCATCCAGCGGGGCGCCGTGGTGCTCGAGCCCATCGTGTCGGTCATCGCCGAGTCCTGTGCGCGCCCGTTGTTGAACGGGATGCCGGAGAAGCTGTACGTCCTCTGCGCCTCACGGTCGATCATGTAGTCGTTGTGCTTGTTGGCCTTCCCGATCCATGTTCCGGGAATGAGCCCGTTCTTCCATGGCTCCGGGGCGACGCCTCGGCTCGGGTTGCCGCGGCCCACCCTGTAGATGTACTCGTCTTCCCGGTACGGCCGGTAGGGGTGCCACGAGCACATGTAGAACCAGCAGTTCTCGTCGTCGATGGGCACCAGGAACGCCGCGCGGATGGGCCCGCGCAGGGCGTTCTTGCCCTCCGGCGGCGAGCCGTTTCCGCCGCCAGGCGGCATCGTGACCCACGGGAACTGCCAGCGCGATATCCGCCAGTAGTTGGTGTCCGCCTCCGCCTCGCGCACCGCGCCGATGAGAATGCCCCCGTCCGTGTCCTCAACAAAGAACTCCGGCGGCCTGCCCCGCAGGTGGTACCGGTCGTTGATTCCCACCCCGTCCTTCTTGGCGACCTCGTGCTGGTCCAGCACGCTGTGCAGAATGGAGGAGTGCACCGTGTCGATCTCGCCCTCGATGACCTGCACCCAGTTGGACTCGTAGAGGATCTTGGTCGTGTCCATGTGCTCCGGCGGAAGCAGCAGGCACTCGAGCTCCGGCTTCGGCGGCTGCAGGTGCGATGGACCCATGTAGCCCCAGACAAAGCCCGCGCCCTCGAACGTGGGGTATGCCGTGGCTCGCACCTTGCCCTTGAAGTTGCTCTCGGCAGGCTCCGACATCATGTCCATGCACTGACCGTCCACGTCGAACTTCCAGCCGTGGTAGATGCAGCGAAGCCCGTTGTCCTCATTGCGGCCGAAGAAGAGGCTCGAGAGCCGGTGGGGGCAGAACTCCGCCAGCAGCCCAACGCGGCCGCTGGTGTCCCGGAACGCGACCATGTACTCGCCGTAGATCTTCGTCCGCACCGGCGGGCAGTCCGGCTCCGGCAGCTCCTCCGAGAGCAATACCGGGGTCCAGAATCGCCGGCAGAACTCCCCCATGGGCGTCCCCGGGCCCGTTTGACACATGAACTCGTTCTCTTCACGGGTAAGCATCTCCACACTCCTTTCTTGGTCTTTCCGATGGCGCCCTCACGCGCGGTGGTCCCAAAGCTAGTCGCCGCCGTTCGTGAGCAGCCCGATGACCTCGGCCTGGATCAGCGGCGATCCCTGCGGCGCCACCTCCAGGACGATCCGCGCCGGGCGGAACCCGCCCTCAGGGAACATCTTTTCCCACTCGACGTCAATGGCCGGCCGGTGCATCTGCTTGCTCTGCACGAAGAAGGTGACCCGCGCGATGTCGTCGATCGTCCCCCCCGCGTCCTCCATCAGCGTCGATATGTTCCGGAACAGCACCTCTGCCTGCCCCTCCACGTTGGGTGGCAGCTCCCGGGTGCTCGGGTCCGTGCCCGTCAGGATCGACGACACGATCAGGCTGCCGACCCTGGCCCCCATCGGGATCGGGTGCACCCCGCGCTCCGAGTAGTCAATGCCCTGGATCGTCAGCATCTTGCGTTCCGTCATCTCCGTCTCCTTTCTCCTTTTCGACCGTTGCCCCTGGGCTTTCGCGATTGGTATGCCTTGGAGCCTGGGTCGGCCGCCGAAGCCCTCATTGCCGTCGCCTCGCGTAAACGCTCACGCGCTCGTGGTCCTGGAGGCTCGCACACTCCCGGCCGCCAGCTCCTCCACGCCCCTCGGCCACTCACGCTTCAGCGGGTCCACCACCGGGTTGGAGAAGCTGCCGATGCCGTCGATCTCCATCTCGCCGACGTCGCCGTCCTGCAATGGCCCCAACCCCTGGTGGTTGGTGCCGCACATGAAGAGGTCGCCCGGTTTGAGCGTCATAATACTCGACATGGTGGAGATCAGCACCGGAATCCTGTGTTCCATGTCGGAGGTGTTGTAGTCGTGGCGGGTCTCCCCGTTGACCCGGTACTGCACGTGCAGGTTGTGGGGGTCGGAGATTTCGTCGGCCGTCACGATCCACGGGCCGATGGGGTTGAAGGTGTCGAACGACTTCCCGAAGTTGCCCGGCATCGCGGGCCCGTCGCCCTGCGTCGGTCCGGGAGTCGGGCCGCCGATCCACGGCGACCGCGCCGACACGTCGACCCCCGCGAGGAAGCCGAAGATGTGGCCCATTGCCTCGTCCTCCGACACGTTGCTCGCTTCGGCGCCTATGACGAACGCCAGCTCCGCCTCGTGGTGGAAGATGCGCGCCTGGAAGGGCGGCAGCATCACCGTGTCGCCCGGCCCGATGACCGCGTCCGGCGATTTGAAGAACATGCTCATCGGCCGCCGGACGGGGTTTTCCACGTTCTCCAGGTAGTTCCCCTGCCCCATCAGGATCTTCCCGGGCCGGGGGACTGGCGGCCGCAGTCGCACCTGGTCCAGCGGCGTCGCGTCCCCGCTCTCCGCCGCCGCCTCGAGCGCCGCTCGCAGGTCGTCGAAGCGCCTGATGATGCCCTCCAGCAGCAGTTGGGGCGTGCCGGCGGGAAGCCCGCTCACCGCGTCGCTGACGTCGACGGCCCCGCGGTCCGTGAAGACGCTCGGTACAAAGTCATTGATGAACCCGATCTTCATGCCTGCCCCCTCTCCGGCTACGCCGTGACCCGTCTTTCTGCGACGGCAGTCGATTCAGCCAATGTGCCCGCGTCTAGCTCGCCGCCTTGATGTTCGAGACGTGGCTCCATGTGCCGGTGAATGCGCCCGGCCACACGTAGTCGCTGACAAACTCGGGATTGACCACTATCTCGGCCGGCACCCAGAAGAGCGGGTTGCTCGCGTGCAGGTTGTAGTGCAGGTTCCCCCACTCCTGGGCGATCTCGTTCCGCCTGGCGTCGTTCGTCTCGCTGATGAACCTGAAGTACGCCTCGTCCATTTCGGCCGTGGCAAAGCCGTAGAGCCGGCCGGGAAGCCCTGTCCCCGAGTTCTTCACTCGGATGGCGATAAACAAGTCGGACGAGGTTATGTCGAGGTTCAGGTGGTTGCTGAACTCGAAGGGAGGATTCCGCGTTCCGGGCCCAATCGCGCCCCGCTCGATGGAGATGAGCTTCACGTTCGCCCCCACGTCGCTCAGATAGCCCCCGACAGCCTCCGTCAGGTCCAGCGACGCCGGGATCCCGCGCGTCTCCCGTATGACGAAGAGGTTCACGTCCACGGGGTTGTCCGGCCCGTACCCCGCTTCAGCCAGCAGCTGCCTTGACGCCTCGGGGTCATATCCGTACTCATCCGGGAACCGGGACACCCACGTCGGGTCCCAGCCCTCGCGGCTCGGGTTTTGGTGCGCGTTGTACATCGGCACCGCTTGCGCCGCGAAGTAAGCCTCGTTCAGCTGCTCCCGGTCCACCGCCTTGGAGAACGCCTTCCGCACGCGAAGGTCCATCAGCGGGCTCTCCGGGTTCGTCCAGGCCTGTGCCTCCGTGTCGAAGTTGCAGCAGTAGTACCGGATGAACGTCCTCTGCCCAGGCACCTTGCCCTGGATGAGCTTCATCCCCTCGCCGGTCGCGGTCGCCACGTTGTCCTTCGGGATCGATGCCAGGTGCACCTCCCCCGCGATCAAGGCGGCCAGCCGGGTCGAGGCCTCTGCCAGCCACCGGTACTCGAACTCCGGGAAGTCGGGCGTGATCCGCCAGTGCTCGTACGGCACGCGCTCGTAGATGATGTGCTGCTCCTGCACCCGTTCCAGGAGCTGGTACGGTCCCGTGCCCACCACCGAGTCGTCCAGGTTCAGCGGCTCTCCGTCCGCCTCGTGGTGCGCCTTGCTGACCTGGTCGCCCATGTTGCCCTGCTGCGCAGACATCACCGTGATGAACTCAGCCGCCGGCCGGTTCAGCCGGAACACGACCTCGTAGTCGTTGATCACGTCGACACCCGCGACCATCTCGTCGTAGCTCGTCGACTGCCCGTGGACGCTGTCCTCGAGGATGAACTGCTCGTGCGTGAAAACGACGTCGGCGGCCGTGAACTCCCCGAATCCCCGTTGCCACTGCACGCCCTCACGCAGCTTGAACCTGAACGAGAGTCCGTCCGGCTCCAGGCTCCACTCCGTTGCGAGCTCCGGGACGAAACCGCCCGTCTCTGCGTCGATGCCGATCAGGTACTCGTAGACCGGCCGCACCTGGAAAGCTTGGGGTTGTCCGCCCATTCTTGGGGCTGAGAACTCCGCCGACGGTGGTGTCACCGCCATGATCACCCGGTCAACCTTGGGTCCCGCGGGCATGGCGTCAACGGGGGCCGCCGTAGGGCTGACCGTGGTCGTGTCCTGAGGAGCCGCCGTGGGTTGTACCGCGGCGGCCCCGTCCGAGGGCGTCGCATCGTCGTCCCCATTCCCGCACGCCCCCGCCAGCATTGCCGCAAGCATCGCGACTAGCGCAAGCCAGACTATCGTTCTCACTGAGAAGCGTTCCATCGCGCCCTCCTATCTCCCGTCGCCGGGGTCCCGTTGCCCTCCTTCGGGGCACCCACCGAAATCACACACCAACGCCTGAGTAACGCGATCACACTGAAACAGGAAGATGTGAGGAAGATGCCCAGCGAAAGTGGGGACGTGGCGTCCGGAGCTATGCGGAAAACCGGGGCTCGCGTGCGCGTGTTCAACCCACGTCACGCTTCCGAGACGCATCCGCGTTCTCGACGAGGTCGTTGTCTTGATCGGTCCGGCCATCTCGGACCCCGATCCCTTGACCCAACCCCCGACGGGGAGTCCTGCGGTACTGGCAATGCCCTTCGTTGCCGAGCACTCAGGCAACTGGAAACCCGTTAAGATGCACCCTCACCTACGGACGGGGCGCTTCGCCAATTGCAGATGTCATGCATCCATCGCTCGCATGGCTACTGGCTTTGGCAACTCTTGTGAAAGAATTTACGAAATGCTTGCCAATATGACTTGATTTTGAAGGATTGCCCGAGTGAGTGCGGTCAAGTTAAGTCTCTAATCAATGAAAGTCAAGCATTGGCGTCCAATTGTCGCGATCGGCGCTGACGGCCCCCGCGACTCTCCCCCGGAGTCACCGCACTGCAAATGACAGTCGACAGGAAAGGAGAGTTCAATTGCCGATGGCCCAATCGGCGATGACTGAAGCAAAGTTGCCGTTGTTTCCAGTACTTTCGTGTCAGAACGGGTGCTAATACAAGGCGCACTGGGCATACAATCCGTGTATGGCCCTCTTCGTCATCCCCACTGCTGGTCTCTTGGGGTTCTGGGTTGGCAT
>CAZCPU010000023.1:0-6156 GCA_964499855.1 uncultured Dehalococcoidia bacterium
CGCCAAGCTTCGCGAGTACGTGGATGCGGGCGTGACCAAGTTCGTGCTGCGGCCGCCCGGATCGCCGGGCGTGTGGATGCGGCAGGCGGAGCTGCTGGCCCGCGAGGTCATCGCGCCGATGCAGACGCCGTTCTCGGACGCCGAGGTGCGGGAGCGGATGGGCGCGCGGTAGGGGCCGTCAGTCCTCTACTTGGATCCGCAGCCGCTTGTTGATGCGCCCCTTGCTCTCGTGGCCTACGATGCGGATGCGGCCGACGTCGCGGGTGTTGTTGAGGTGGGTGCCACCGTCGGCCTGCAGGTCGAGGCCCTCGATCTCAACCACGCGGACCTCGCGGATGCCGTCGGGGAGCAGGTTGATCTTCGTGCGGATGAGGTCCGGGATTGCCATGGCCTCGTCGCGGGGGAGGATGCGGGTGTTGATGGGCCGGCCCTCGGCGACCTCCCGGTTGACTAGCTCCTCGACCTCCTCGGCGAAGGTGGCCGTCATGTGCTCGAACTCGAAGTCCATGCGCGCGGCGAGGGGCTGCATGTCGCCGCCCGTGACCTGGGCGCCGAAGTCGCGCCAGATGACGCCGCACAGGACGTGGAGGGCAGTGTGCGTCCGCATCAGGTTGTGGCGCCGCTCCCAGTCGATTGCGCCGGTCACGGCGTCGCCGACGGCGGGCGCGCCGCCCTCGAGCTGGTGGACGACGGCGCCGTCTTTACGCCCCACTTTGGTGACCTGCCATGTCTGGCCGCCAGACGACAGCGTTCCCACGTCGTTGGGCTGCCCGCCGCCGCCGGGGTAGAAGGCGGTGCGGTCAAGCACCACGCCGTCCTCGCGGACCTCGGCGACCGTGGCCTCGAAGGTCTGGATGTAGCTGTCCTGGTGGTAGAGCGCTTCCGTCACGCGTCCCTCCGTTGCGGCTAGCCGTCCACGTGGCGGCCGTACCTGTCATCTATCCGCACGATATCGTCCTCGCCGAGGTAGTCGCCCTGCTGCACCTCGATGATGTCGAGGGGGCCGCTGCCCTGGTTCTCGATCCTGTGGACGGTGCCGACGGGGATGTCGATGGAGCCGCCCTCGGCGAGCGTGAACACGTCGTCGCCGCGGGTGACGGTAGCCTCGCCCCGCACGACCACCCACCGCTCGGCGCGATGGTGGTGCCACTGCAGGGACATTGCGGCGCCGGGGTGCACGGTGAGCCGCTTCACCTGGAAGCCGGGACCGCTGTCCACGACGCTGAACGTGCCCCAAGGCCTGTGCACATTGGGGTATGACTCCGGCTCCGTACGGCCGGCCTCTCCGAGCGATTCCACCACCTGCTTGACCTCCTGTACGCGGTCTTTGTGCGCGACGAGCACGGCGTCCGCGGTCTCGACGACGACGATGTCCTCCAGTCCCACGCCCGCCAGCAGGCGGCGCCGCGAGACCAGCAACGAGTTCCTGGTGTCCCGCAGGAAGACGTCTCCCTGCGTCCGATTGCCCTCTGCATCACGACTGCCCATCTCCCAGACGGCCGTCCACGCGCCGACGTCCGACCAGCCGACGTCCAGCGGCACCACGGCGTAGCGCGCCCGCCCCGTCGCCGCATCGGCGCCGGCGCGCTCCATGACGGCGTAGTCGATGGACTCGCTGGGGCATGACGACCACGCGGCGCCCTCCGGTCGCACGAAGGGTTGGGTCCGCTGGGCGGCGGCCATCGCGGCGGCGCACGCGGAGGCAATGTCGGGGCGGCTCCGGTCGAGCTCCTCGAGCCAGAGGGCTGCGGGCATGAGGAACATGCCGCTGTTCCACAGGTACTCGCCCGAGTCGAGGAATTCCTGTGCGGTCTTGGCGTCCGGCTTTTCGACGAACTGCACCAGCTCCAGCGCCGCGTCCTGGGCGGCCGCGCCGGTGCGAATGTAGCCGTAGCCGGTCTCCGGCGAGCCGGGCGTCACACCGAATGTGACGAGGCATCCCTGGGTGGCCACCTTAGCGCCGGCGAGGACCGCGGCGCGAAAGCCCTCGACGTCGGCGATGGCGTGGTCGGCGGGCATGGCCAGCAGCAGGGGGAGATCGTCCGGCGACGCGTGGGCGGCTTCGTGCGCGGCCAGGGCCAGAGCGGGCGCGGTGTTGCGACCCTGGGGCTCGAGCACGACGGCAAGGGGCTCGATGTCCACCTCACGCAGCTGGTCCAGCACGAGGAAACGGTGGGACTCGTTGCAGACGAGGATGGGGGGCTCGCAGCCTTCGAGGCCGAAGAGGCGCAGGGCGGTGTCCTGCAGCAGGGAACGCTCGCCCATGAGGGGGAGGAACTGCTTGGGCATGTCCTGTCGGGACAGGGGCCAGAGCCGGCTGCCTGAACCGCCGGCAAGGATCACGGGCTGAAGGCGCATCAGGCCCTCCACAGTCTATGGGCAAGGTGATTCAAGGCTGTATCAGTATACAGAATTGGCGAGAGCAGCGGGGATGGGAACGCTGCAAACAAAAGCAACCTTGTAGCTGGGGCTCACATTTGTTCCCGAAACAACTCATAGCTGTTACCTATGGATTGTTTCCGAAACAATTCGTAGCTGTCGGTGGAATTGTTTGGGAAACAGTCCATAGCTGTCGGGGAGGTTCCCAGATACGGATTGAATTGTTTTTCTCTTTGCGGCCTTCCTCCCTGCCCCCGCACCCAGCCCGGAATCATCCCACTTCCCCTACCCTTGCCAAGATAGCGGGCAGCGCCGGGGAAGGGCAAGGGTGAGGTGGCAGGGTGCGATGAAGGTGCGACCAGGAGGAGCGCCTACTCCAGCGCAGCCACCGCGATGGCGCCCACGGCGACGGTCGGCAGGGCGTCGCAGATGACGCTCCATGACGCGCCCCGATCGTCGCTGGCGTAGATGACGCCGCGGTCCGTGCCCGCGAAGACGCGGTCGGCGTTCGACGGG
Organism: uncultured Dehalococcoidia bacterium; assembly: GCA_964499855.1. Lineage (GTDB taxonomy): Bacteria > Chloroflexota > Dehalococcoidia > Lucifugimonadales > UBA1127 > UBA1127. The sequence goes on from CAZCPU010000023.1 coordinate 2,896, forward strand.
TCCCACGCTAGCGCGACGACCATGTTCTCGTCGGCGCCCAGGTTCTCCAGCCGCGTCCACGACTGGCCGCCGTCGGTCGAGCGGACGGCCTGGGCCTCCTTGCGGCGCGCGCTGCTGGCGACGCCCGCGATGACGAGGTTGTGGTCGTCGGGCGACTGAATGATGGGGATGTTGTGGCGGCGCTCAAGGCCCTCGCCGATGTCGAGCCAAGTGTCGCCGCCGTCATCGCTGCGGTAGGGGCCCTGCGCCGTGGCGGCGTAGACGGTGCTTGGGAGGGACGGGCTCGCGGCGAGCTTGTGGACGTCGGGGTGCGCGCCCTGCAGGCGCTCCCAGGTATCGCCGCCGTCGCGCGAGCGGAGGATGCCGCCCACCTCGATGCCGGCGTAGAGGACGTCGGGGTCGGCGGGCGACAGGCATATGGAGCGGACGTGGGCGTGGCGGCCCTCCCAGTGGAACGTCCACGCGTCCGCGCCGGGCACCTCGCGGAAGGCCGAGCACTCCTCCCACGTCTCGCCGCCGTCGGAGGTACGGTAGACGGAGGCGGGCTCGCTGCCGACATAGACGCGGTCGGGGTCCGACGGGTGGACGGTGACGCTGTGGGCGTGGTCGGTCGGGTAGGCCGAAAGCTTCCGCCACGTCAGGCCGCCATCGTCGCTGCGGTGGACGCCGGCCTCGTAGGCGACGAGGTATGCGCGCATTGGGTCCGACGGCGCGACGGCAACCTTGGCAGCCGCGTGCTCCAGCGGGGATGCGGGCCCCTGCGTCCATCCGGCGCCGTCGCTCGAGAGGGTGGTCACGCCGTCATGCATGCCGATAATGATTCGCGTCGTCGCCATTGTGTGTGCTCCTCCGTCGTTGGCTGTGCCCATTATACGAGAGGGCGGCTGCATCGGCGACTTGCCGGCCAATCCGTTCGTGAAACCCTTCGACCGGCTCAGGGCGAACGGACTGGCCTAATGGGACTCAAAGATCTCCTGGTACTCCTGCACCTTCGCCAGCAGCGCCTTCCGCTCATCGGCCGTCGGGTTGCGCGGGTCGGCGGCGCGAGGGAGGCGGCCGAGCTTCATCATCGCGGCGATGAGGAGCAGCCGCGCCTTGTTGGCGTCGAGGTTGCTGCCCTCGATGAAGGCGTCGTTGTCGTTGCTGGGGACGCGGCCGCCGGGGTCGGCGCGGCCGACCTTGACGACGGGCATACCGCTGTAAGCCGCGAGGGTCAAGGCGGCGACCTGGCCCTCAGTGCCGAAGCCGTAGGGCGACGCGCCCTCGAGGACGAAGCCGTGGAGCTTGCAGGAGGCCGGGTCATCGCTGGCGCGCTCGGCGAGCGCCTGCTCGATGCGGGCGAGGATGTCGACCTCGGTGTCGGGCGAGCCGTCGACGTCGGCCTGCATGTACGCGCCGTACTTCACGATGTGGACTTTCGGCACGACGTGCCCCAGCAGCGCCCCGTCCGCGTCCTTGACGTCGATGCCCGTGGGCGCCGAGTCTCCCGCCGCGTCGAGGAACTCGAGGCGCTGCGGCAGCGCCGTGAGCCGGACGGAGGACGACGACGTGTGGCGGTAGTTGGGCCGGTACCAGACCGTCACGGGCGGCCCGACGGTGCCCAAGATGCCGCCGTGACCGCCCGTTGCCTTGTAGTTGCCGGGCCGGTCGTCGGCCTTCTTGAACTCGCGGCTGGCGAAGAGCTGCTCGTCGAGCACGCCGACCGCGCCGACGCCATTTCCCTGCCCGGAGAGGATGTAATCGACGGCATCGACGAGGTTGCGGTCGCCATCGTTGGCGAGCTGGCCGTGGGGCCGCTGGGAGGCCGCGCCGGCGATGGGCAGGTCCGTGTCGACGAGGAGGTTGAGCCAGTAGAGGGTCTCCTCGACGGTGGGGCTGCCCTCCAGCCAGAGGCCGCCGGCGTAGTCGCCCGTCGCGAGGGCGGCGTTGACCATGTTGGCGGCGCGGGCGAGGCCGGCGCTGGTGGGGAACTTGCTGTAGGGCGGCCCGCCGCTGGCGAAGAAGTCGACCCCGGGGACCTCGCCCTGCTGCGTGTAGCCGGACGGCGGAAGCACGCGAATGAAGTCGTAGTCAGCGCGGGTGTCGAGCGGGTTGCCGACGCCGCCGTCGCCGCGGCCGCTGATTGTGCGGTCGATGTCGGCGAAGACGCGCGAGGCGTCGGGGTAGTGGTGTTGGCGGCCGTCCTCGACCGGCCCCGTGCCAAAGGGCGCGCCATTGGGCGAGCCGTCGTTGCGTCGAGCCATGTAGGGGAGCAGGTAGGGGCCGTCCTCCGGCCGCAGCTCCACCTCGTAGTAGTCGAGGCCGTTGTCGTGGTAGAGGTTCCGGGCATCCTCCTCCAGAGGGTGCGCCGACCACTTTTGGATGCGCACGACGACGGGCTCGTAGAGCAGCTGGCCGACGAGGTGGTCGAAGCGGCCGGGGATTAAGGGCTCGCCGGGCAGCCGGGCCTTGTTGCTCGTGACCAGCGGCGGCGAGTTGGTGACGGTGGCGCGCGGGCCGGAGAAAACGGCGATCTTTGGCTTCGGCATGGCATCCTCCGGGGAGGGAATGGCGCTATGGTACCCGGCATCCCGAGCCGCCGAAAGGCCCGCCACGCACTGCAAGCCGCGGTGCGGTGTATTATGGGGCGAACGTGAACCACGGAGGGCATCCATGACCACTGAAGAAAGCCGCCACCCGACCGGCGGGCACCACGACTGGCACTCGCAGGCGTACGTTGACCACTGGATCAACCACGATCTTACGCGCGACAACGAGCGCCGACCCATCCTTCGCGACATGATGACGCACGCGCCGTTCCCGTCGGATGCGGCGGTGGAGGTGATCGACATCGGCGCGGGATACGGGCTGGTGGCCGAGGAGGCGCTGAAGGCGTTTCCGAATGCGCGGGTGACGCTGCTCGACTACTCGGAGCCGATGCTGGGGCACGCCAAGCAGAGGCTTTCGGCGTACGCGGACCGGACGGAGTACGTGACGGCGGACCTGTCCACGACGGCGTGGACGGAGGGGCTGGTGAACCGATTCGACCTCGCCGTGTCGGGGCTCGCGCTGCACAACCTCGCGGGGGAGCGGCACCTGCACGACCTGTACAAGGAGGCGTTCAGCGTGCTGCGGGCGGGCGGGGCGTTCCTCGACTACGACCTTGTGAGCTTCACCGGCGGCCTCGACGCGCACCTGCAATGGCTGCTCGACGCGGGTTTCGGGACTGCGACGAGCCCGTGGAACGGGGGGACGCCCGCGGTGCTGGTGGCGACGATGCTG
>CAZCPU010000023.1:6256-17267 GCA_964499855.1 uncultured Dehalococcoidia bacterium
CCGCTGTAGGTCTCCTGGCGCAGGGTGGCGCCCTGCACCTGCAGGTACTCGGCGATGCTCATGTTGGGCTTGTGGTTGGCCTTGATCTCGTTGGCGCCGGCCGCTCCGTCGGCGAGCAGGTCCACCACCGTGAGCGCCATGGCCTTGGCGGCGGTCAGCACGGCGTTGTCCCAGTCCTCGATGAGGTAGTCGACGCCGTGCCCCGAGCCGACGGCCCCGCTGACGTAGGGGTGGATGGTCGGCATGACCTGCCCGACGTCGCCCATGTCCGTCGAGCCCGTGCGGTGGCCGGCACGGCCGACGTTGTCCTCGCCCACGAGGAGGGCGGCGTTGGCGCCGTACATGGACATCATGTTGTTGTCGTTGTTCAGGGGCATGTAGCCGGGGAGCGTCGTGATCTCGACCGTTGCGCCGATGGCCATGGCGGCGGCGCGCAGGGCGCGGTCCACCTTCATGTCGGCGTCGGCGATGGCGGCGAGGTTGTTGCCGCGGACGAAGGTCTCCATGCGGACGTCGGCGGGCACGGAGTTCACGGACGCGCCGCCCTGGGTGATGATGGGGTGCACGCGGACGGTGTCCTTGTCCTGGAAGGTCTCGCGCTGGGCGTGGATGGCGGAGAGGGCGAGCATCGCGGCGTTGAGCGCGTTGACGCCCATGTGCGGCGCGCCGCCGGCGTGCGCGGCGCGTCCCTGGTACTGGATGAACTTGGCGATCATGCCGTTGTTGGTCGACGAGAGGGCCAGCTTGCCCTCGTGCGTGTTGCTCGACGTGTGCGTCATCATCGCGAGGTCGACGTCGTCGAACTCGCCGAGCCGCAGGAACTCGGCCTTCCCCGCGAGAAACCCCAGCTTGCCCTGCTGCCGGAGCTCGTTGCGGTACTCGATCTCGATGTACTCCTCTGCCGGGACGGCGATGAGGGCGACGCGGCCGCTGAGGGCATCGAGGACGCCGGGGGCCTGGAGGCCCATGCCGACGCCGAGCATCATGGCGATCTGGGCGTGGTGCCCGCAGGCGTGCGCCGCGCCCGTCGCGGCGTCGGCGTGTGGGTGGCCGGGCACGAGCAGCGAATCGAGCTCGCCCATGACGCCGACGGTGGGGCCGGGGCCGGCGCCGCCGTCGAGCTGCCCCTTGACGCCGGTGATGGCGATGCCCGTGCGGCGCTGCACGCCCATCTCGCCCATGACGCGGTCGACGACGGCGGCCGTCTTCTCCTCGCGGAAGCCGGGCTCCGGGTGCTCGAGGATGGTCTTCGCGACGCGGACCAGCTCCTCGCCGCGGCGATCGATCTCCTCGGCGACGGTCCGCTTGAGGTCATCACGAGTCGGCATGGCGACACCCCTTCGGTGGTGGATGGGCTGATGCTATGGCGGGCAAGGCGGGCGGTCAAGGTTGAGCGGCTGCGCAATGGCAAATCCCCCCGCCCTTGACTATACTGGCGGCACATAACGCACCCATGGCTGAGAGCGGAACTGGCAGCAGGAGGACCCAAATGGCAACGGATACCGGCCGCAAGCTGTACAACGTCGGCGGGGTGATGCTGAAGCAGCCGTTCAAGATCCGGCGGCTGGGGCACTTCGGCTTCAACGTCCACAACATGGACGAGTGCGTGGTCTTCTACCGGGACCTGCTGGGCTTCAAGGTCTCGGACGAGAACGACTTCAAGAGCAGCCCGAACCCGCAGGTGCAGGAGTGGCTGAAGGACATCGACAACGGCAAGGGCTACTTCATGCGCTACGGGGCCGACCACCACGCCTTCGTGCTGTTCAACGCGAAGGTGATGGACGCGATGGCCGCCGGCCGCGCGGCCGCCGAGGGGAAGTCGACGGAGGGCATGACGGGCGCGCACGGCATCAACATCAACCAGATCACGTGGCAGACGGGCGCACTGTCGGAGGTCATCGGCGCGTACCACTACTTCAACGAGCGCGAGGTGCCCATCATGCGCGTCGGGCGCGACATGCCCGGCAGCAACTGGCACGTCTACTGCTACGATCCCGACGGCCACGTAAACGAGCTCTACTACGGCATCGAGCAGGAGGGCTGGAACGGCCGCAGCAAGCCACGCGACATGTACTATCGCGGCTTCCGCGAGGAGCCCGGGCTGCCGCAGATGTCCGAAGAGGACGAGGTCGACGACGCCCTCGACAAGGGCATCGACATCCACTCCGGCTACCGCAGCAAGGAGATGCTGCCGCAGACGTTCGAGGTCGGCGGCGTGATGATTGCGAGGCCGTTCAAGATCACGAAGATCGGGCCGGTCAACCTCTTCGTAAAGAACGTGGCAGCGTCGATCGAGATGTACACGGAGGACCTGGGGTTCACGGTGACCGAGGAAGTCGACTACAAGGGACGCAGGGTGGCGTTCCTGCGGAACGCGGCCGAGCACCACACGCTGGGGCTGTTCCCGGAGGAGCTGCGGGGGGAGCTCGGCTGGCCGGACGTGTCGACGTGCATGTCATTCGGCGTCGAGTTGGGCAGCTACCAGCAGCTCAAGGACGCGGTGGCGTTCCTGAAGGGGCACGGCGTGCGCTTCCTCGACCTGCCAGCGGAGCTGCACCCCGGCATCGACTACGCAGCCTACTGCCTGGACCCCGACGGCAACGGAATCCTGCTCTACTACTACATGGAGCAGCTCGGATGGGACGGCAGGCCGCGGCCGGCGGAGCTCCGGCGGCAGCTGGGCCCGGAGGCGTCGACGCACCGGGTGGAGGACTGGCCGGAGGCGCTGGAGCCGCTGTCGGACACCTACGTCGACCAGGTCTTCCAAGGGCCGATAGGATAACTGAGCGAAACGGACCGCCCGCGGGGTTCTTGAAAGTCTCGCGGGCGGCCTGCGTCCGAGGAATCGAGGGAGCATCGACATGTGGTACCTGACGTTCTCGCGCCCTGCGGCGCCTCGCGAGCAGATCACGCCGCACCTGCAGGAGCACCTGGACTGGCAGCGCCGGATGCACGAGAGCGGCAGGGTGCTGTTCTCGGGGCCGTCGGGCGACCGCTCGATGGGCATCATCCTCGTGCGGGCCGGCTCGCTGGACGAGGCCAGGGAGGCGCTCGACTCGGAGCCGTTCCACGCCCTCGGATTGCGGACGTACGAGGTCATCGAGTGGGACGTGCACCAAGGACTTGGACTCGGCGGATTCTCGGGTGAGAGCCTCGCGCTGCTGGCGAAGGAGAAGGAAGCCTCGTCGTAGCAACGGTTGTCTCACAACACAAACAAGGAGATTCTCATGCGGACGATCGACACCCACGCCCACATCGTGCCCGAAGAGGTGCTGGACATGCTGCCGGAGCCCTTCGGCGACTTCAATATGGTCGGCAACATCACCGACATCGGAGCGCGGTTGGCGGACATGGACTCCCACGGCGTGGAGGTGCAGGCGCTTTCGGCGTGGCTGGGGCTGCTGAGCAAGGGGACCGAGGCGGCCATACGGTTCAACGACGCCCTCGCACGGGTGGTGGAGGCGAACCCCGACCGGTTCGTGGGGCTGGCCATCGCGCCGATGGGCGAGCCGGAGAAGGCGCCGGCGGAGATCGATCGCGCCGTGCGTGAGCTGGGCATGGTCGGCGTCGGCATCGCGTCCAACGTCAACGGGACCAACCTGGACGCCAAGGAATTCGGGCCGTTCTGGGCGAAGGTGGAGGAGCTCGACGTCCCGGTCTTCATCCACCCGGCCAACGTGCTCGGCCCCGACCGACTGGAGAGCTGGTTCCTCAACAACATCATCGGCAACGTCACGGACACGGCCGTCGCGGCGGGGAGCATCATCTTCGGCGGCGTCTTCCAGGAGTTCCCGAACCTCAAGATCTACCTCGCGCACGGCGGCGGCAGCTGCCCGTACATCCGCGGCCGGTGGGACCATGCCTTCCGGAGCAACCTGACGGGCTCGTCAATCTCGAAGCTGCCGAGCGAGTACATGAAGATGTTCTACTTCGACGCGCTGACGCACTCGGACCAGACGCTGCACTACCTCATCGACTCCTTCGGCCACGACCGGGTGATGCTGGGCACCGACTACCCATTCGGCATGGGCGACTACGACCAGGTGGCCTTCATCAACCAGCCGGACTACCTCTCGGACGAGCAGAAGGCGGACATGCTCGGGGAGACCGCGGCGAAGCTGTTCAAGATGTAAGTCGACGCGACGGGAAATGACTGTTCCCATGACGATGACGCTCAAAGGGCCATGATGGACGACATCTGGGCAGTGGCAATAGCCGCATTGGCCGCCTACCTGGCGGGCTCTGTCTCCCCGTCCTACATCCTGACGAGGGTGTTCACCGGCGAGGACGTTCGCAAGGTGGGGACGCTCAACGCCGGAAGCCTCAACTCGTTCAACACCCTCGGCAAGGTGGGCGGCGGTTTTGTATTCCTCGTTGACCTTGGGAAGGGCGTGTTTGCCGTCCTTGTGCCTGGCTGGCTTGGGCTGCCCGAGGAAGCAAGCTACGCGGCGGCAATTGCGGTGGTGGCGGGCCACAACTGGCCAGTGTGGCTGAAGTTCGTGGGAGGCAAGGGCGTCGCGACGACGGCCGGAGTCGCGCTGGGGCTGATACCGCTAGTGGCGGTCGCGGCGCTGGTGCCCGCGATCATCCTGCTGGTGACGCTGAAGAAGTTCGCCATCGTCGGGATGGGCGCCGGGCTCGTACTGTTGGTGGCGTTGACCTACATCACGGGGGAGCCGCTCGGGGTCTTCGTCGTCATCATCGCCGTTTCCGGGCTGGTAGCCATCGCGCAGTTCACTCGCCCCACGTGGGTGCGCGATGCGGGAGACTCGTCGACCGACACGGCCGAGGCGACGTAGGGGACTGCCGGGAGTCGCTCGCCTTGACTTTGGCTACGGCTACCCATACTCTCACCAATAGTTATCAATAGGTAAACTCAATTCCACATTCACTTGGGAGGGGTCATGCTCACCAGAGAGGAAAACGAGCTGCTAACCAGGGTTGGGCCGGGCACGCCCATGGGGAATCTGATCCGCGAGTTCTGGATTCCAGCACTGCCGTCGAACGAATTTCCCACGCCGGACGCGCCGGCCAAGCGAATGCGCTTGCTCAGCGAAAACCTCGTCATGTTCCGCGACAGCGACGGCAACGTCGGGTGCTTCCCGGAGTCGTGCCCGCACCGCGGCGCGAGCCTCTACTTCGGCCGGAGCGAGGAGGGTGGGCTTCGCTGCATCTACCACGGATGGAAGTTCAACGTCGACGGGCAGTGCCTGGAGATGCCCTCTGAGCCGGAGACGAGCAACTACAAGGACAAGGTGCGCATCCGAGCGTACCCCTGCCGAGACGTCAACCACATGATCTGGGTCTACATGGGGCCGCGCGAGACGCCACCGCCATTCCCCGCCTTCGACGTCAACCTCATCCCGGAGGAGAACGCCTTCCCGCCCATCATCATGATGGAGGAGGCCAACTGGTTCCAGAACCTGGAGGGCGACACGGACTCGGTGCACCTCGACTGGCTGCACGCCCGGCTGCGCGCGGACGTTGGGGTCATCGGCCGCGGCCACATCCGGGGCACCTTCAGCCCGATGAAGAACCCATTCGTGCAGGCAAAGCCGGCGGAATACGGGGCCTTCTACACGGCCAGGCGAAAGGTTGGAGACACGGACCGGTACTGGCACCGCATCAACCAGTTCATATTCCCCATCTTCACCATGGTTGGCGGAGACGCCGAACAGGCGCACCTCCGGGCGCACGTGCCCGTGGACGACACGCACTCCATGCTCATTTCGCTTGGCGGCTTCCGGAACCGCGCCATGACGGAGGAGGAGCGCAGCAGCCGCACGTTCCAGGACCCGTTCTACCCCACAGGCGGCTATGTCGAGCGCACCAGCAACCCGCTCACATACTTCCACACGGTGGCCAACAAGGACACCGACTACTGGCGCGACATGGAAGTGGAAAAGACGGAGATGATGAGCGGCGTACCGTTCGTCATGAACCTGCAGGACCGGGCGATGACGGAGCTGATGGCAAATGCCGACGGCGAACCGATCTATGACCGGACCCGCGAGCACCTTGGCACCACAGACGGGATGTGCATCATAGTGCGGCGGCAGCTCATCCGGGCTGCAAGCGCCCTAATGGAGGACGGCACCGTGCCGCCCAACGTGGACGACGCCGAGCTCAACCACGTGCGGCACGCCTGCGTCGGCCTGGACATTGACGGGGACTGGGTCGCGGCCAGCGAGGCGCAGCGCTACTCGAAGGAGGAGCACGTGTGCCTGTGCAACCACGTGCTCAGCATGGGAGTCGACACAGACCCGTCCAAGATGCCGGCAGAGGTGCTCGGACTGGCGTAGGGTTACTCAGTCAAGTGAAGAGGGGCGCCACCGCGGTGGCGCCCCTCTTGTTTTCGGTCCAAGACCTCTACAGGTCCGCCGTGATCTCCTTGATGACCTCCGGGTCGTCGTCGAAGATGACGTCCCGGGGCAGGACGGCGCTGCTGGAGCGGACGCGGTAGATCTCCGGGTTGTGCGCCTGCATCGGCTCGATGCCCTCCTGCAGCTCCTGCGCGCCCTTGATTAGGCGTCGACGCATGGCGATTATCGCGAGGTCACTGGTGCCGAGGTGCTCGACACGGCGGTCGACGACCTTGCCCATCGTCTCGATCATTGCGGCGTCCTCGACGCGGCCGGTGCCCCGCGGCATGCCGGCGTAGGTCTTCGTCTTCTGCATCTCCCGGTCGATGAGGTAGTCGTTCTCGATGTTTGCCTTGGCGCGCCAGGTGCCGGGGATGAGGTTGCGGCACGAGGCGATCTCGCGGCGGTCCTCGTCGTACATGGGACGCCTGGGGTGCCAGTGACTCAGGTAGACCCACGTGGTTTCGTCGTCGCGGGGCACCCACATGCGGCAGCGCACGTAGGAGTTCTCGCCGGTGCCGGGCTCGCGCGGGGTCATCGTGTAGAAGGGGTGCAGCCACTGCGAGATCCGCCAGTAGTAGCTGTCGTTCTCGGCCGGCCGACGGGCGCCGATGAGCAGGCCGTAGTCCTTGTTGCGCACGAAGAAGTTGGCCCATCGCTCGTTGTACATGTAGCGGCCGCCGGACGTCGTTGCCGACGGCGCGACGGTCTGGGCGTCGAGGTTGCTGTGCAGGAAGCTGGCGTGGACGGTGTCGATCTCGCCCTCGACGGACTGCACGAAGTTGCACTCGTAGATGAACTTGGCGAACCCGCGGTTCTCCTCCGGCACGTGCATCCACTCGAAGTCCGGCATCTGGGGCATCTTGTCCGGCGGGCCCATGTACGTCCACACGAAGCCGGACCGTTCCTGGCACGGGTACGCGGCAATCTTGACCTTGTCCTTGAAGTTGGACTCGGCGGGCTCGGAGGGCATGTCAACGCAGTCGCCGTTCACGTCGAACTTCCAGCCGTGGTAGACGCAACGGATCCCCGCCTCCTCGTTGCGGCCGAAGAAGAGGCTCGCTCGACGGTGGGGGCAGTAGTTGTCGACGAGGCCGACGGCGCCGTTAGTGTCGCGGAAGGCGACAAGGTCCTCGCCCATGAGGCGGACGCGGACGGGCGGGCAGTCGGGCTCGGGCAGCTCCTCCGACATCATCGCGGGGAACCAGAAACGCCGGAGGTACTCGCCCATTGGCGTGCCGGGGCCGACACGACACATGAACTCGTTTTCGTCATGGGTCAGCATGGCATCCTCCCGTGCTCAAGTGGCTAGAGGCTAGTCGGCAGGGAGGCGAACGTCAAGGGCGAGGGGGTGTGTCTGCAAGCGCCTCGCGTTGGCTTACGACGTTTCCGCCAGACGTTCCGCTTCCACAATGAACGACTCCGTCTCGCGGATGAGATGGATGACCTCATCGATGGGGTCGCAGAGGCCGTAGTAGAAGCAAGCGCCGTGGAGTGTGGCCTGTCGGGCGAAGTAATGCTGTTGCAAGGCATCGATAGCGGGTTCTGTCTCCCGCAGTTGTCGCAAGCCGCGGCTGGTTCCAGTAGAGGAAGTCGGCTCCGTGCCCGTGCGGGCGGTGATCATGCCGTCGGCAGCGCGTTTGGTGGCACACCATGCCTTTTCGGCGGCGTCGCGAAGGTCGCCGGTGTTCATCAGGGTCAATGCGGCGTTGTGCAGCAGCCGTGCATCCTCAAAGATGCGTGTCACGTCTGCTGTCATAGTCATTCGGGCGCTCCGTAAGGGCCCCCGCCTCCACGCCCAAACTCACCCACGGCCCGTAAGTATGCAATAGAGTGTACCAGCCGCGTCTGCCGCCGCCTAGCGCGCGAGAAAGTCCAGGACGTTGCCGAGTCCCTTCGACTGCGCGCGGTAGATCTCTGTGTAGCCGCAGTTCAGGCAGCAGAGCGCCGTGAACTTCTTGTTCTGGACGTCGAAGAAGCGGGAGTACTTGCCGGTGGCCCGGATCTCGTCGGCTTCGAACTGGTCGTGGCCGCACTTGGCGCAGGAGAAGCTGCTGCGGGTCGCCATCGTCTTTCTCCTTTCCTCAACCCCATACGGGGGACTGCCTATCTCCAGGCTATCTGAGGGTCAAGGGCGGCGCAAGACGATGAAAACGTTTCGGGCAGCAATGAGTGGTGCGTGCGGGGTTGACTGACTGCGAGGCCGGACGGCGAGAAGCTACGCGTACATCGGGAGGGTGCCGCGCTCGATGTCGCCGCCGACTGAGTCGATGAGGGTGTCGAGCATGTCAACGTCCCACTCGGTGACGAAGGTGATGGCCGTGCCATTCGCCTCCATGCGGGCCGTCCTGCCGATGCGGTGGACGTACTCCTCCATGTTCTGGGGCATGTCGTAGTTGATGACATGCGAAACCTCGGGGATGTCGAGGCCGCGCGCGGCGACGTTGGTGGCTGCCAGCACCTTGAGGCGGCCCTCCTTGAAGGAGCGCATAACGCCCATGCGCTGCGGTTGCGTCATGCCGCCGTGTATGCCGGCCACACTCACGTTGTGCCGCTGCAGCGAGCGGACGAGGTGGTCGACACCAGCCTGTGTGCGGAGGAAGAGCAGCGCCTTTCCGCCATTGAGGTCCTGGTGGAGGAGCCCGGCCAAGCCCGGGACCTTGTCCTTGTCCCAGACCTCGTAGTAGATCTGCTGAACCTTCGGCGCCGTCTGGAGCTCCTCGCCGATGCGCACCCAGGACGGCGACCGCAGGTGGCGGTGCACGATGCCGCGCACGGCGGCGTGCATAGTTGCCGAGAAGAGCGACGTCTGGCGCTCGCGAGGGGTATGGCGCAGGATGCGCTCGATGTCGGGGAGGAAGCCGATGTCGAGCATCTCGTCGGCCTCGTCAAGCACGACGGCGCGGACGTCGGAAAACGACAGCGTGCGGCGGCGGAGGTGGTCGAGCACACGGCCCGGTGTGCCGACGACGATGTGGGCGCCGGCGTTGAGCGCGGTTATCTGCGTGCTGAGGGCCTGACCGCCGTAGCAGGCGACAACTCGCACGCCACTGAACTGCCCGAGCCGGTGCAGCTCGTCGCGCACCTGCACGGCCAACTCACGCGTCGGGGCAAGCACGAGCGCCTGGACCGCCTTTCGCTGGGGGTCCACCTTCTCCACAAGGGGAATGCCAAAGGCTGCGGTCTTACCGGTGCCGGTCATCGCCTGAGCGACGACATCCTCACCGGAGGTCATCAGAGGGATGCACTTTTCCTGAACAGGAGTGGGGTTCTGGTAGCCAACGACGTGCAGCGCCTGAGCGACCTCGCGGCTGACGGAAAGGGGGCCGAATGCAGCTGGAACGTCCGGAAGGGAGGCATGGTCGATATCGGGGGACCTGGAGGGCTTGCGGCGGCGGCGGCGCTTGGGCTTGGTCTCGTCCGGTGAGTCGTTCGCTGAGGTGTCGCGAGATGGAGGGTCGGCGACGGGGGTGGTTGCGGCGCTGGAGAGCGGGGAGTCGTCGGTCGGCTCGTCCTGCTTCGGTTTTCGACGCCACAGTCTGAAGAATCGAATGAACTTGTGCTCAACCTGTTCGGGAGCGCGGGCGGGGTTGGGAGTCTTGGAAGCTATGACAACATCCTCACTTTGTAACTATGTTCTATTGTGGGGCGGGAGCGGGGATTGGTCAACTCCCCAGTCTTGCGACCGAACCCTGCTACGCCGTGCCGTAGTACAATGCCATCGTCCACCGTTCAGGCGAAATCTGGTTTGAGAGGGGCCACCCATGGGCGCGACCGAGACCCTAGCCCGCTTCATCCTCAATACTCCTACCGACTCCATCCCGGCACCCATTCTACACGAGGGCAAGCGGTGCATCATCAACTACGTGGCCGTGGCGTTGTACGCATCGGCGGACCCGTCCATGGGGATACTCACGGGGTTGTTCGAGGAGGAGGGGGGCGCCGCAAGCGCCTCGCTGATCGGTGTAGGGGGCCGCACCAACCTGCAGAACGCAGCGTTGGCCAACGGCTACCTGGCACACCTGGAGGACTACGACGACACGCACTTCCCGACGGTCATCCACCCCTCGGCTCCGACGATCCCGGCCGCCTTCGCCGTTGCGGAGCGCGAGGGCGCAACGGGCCTCGACGTGCTCGCGGCGACGGTGCTGGGGGTCGAGGCGTGCTGCCGCGTCGGGCTCTCGGTCTACCCGAACCACTACGACGCCGGTTGGCACATCACCGGTACGTGCGGGGTATTCGGCGCGGCTGGGGCGGCAGGACGGCTGCTCGGATTGGACGAGCTGCAAATGACGTACGCGCTCGGCATCGCGGGGACGCAGGCCGCGGGCGTGCGCGAGGTCTTCGGGTCTATGTCCAAGCCCTTCCACGCGGGCCGCGCCGCGCAGAGCGGCGTGCTCGCGGGGTTGCTGGCGCGCCGCGGCTTCACCTCCACCCGCGAGATCCTGGAGGGCCGGCGGGGCTTTGCGGCCGTCCTCTCCACAGCGTCCGACATGGAACAGATCTCCGACGGGCTCGGCGAGCGATGGGAGCTGCCCAACAACGGCCTCAAGCCCTACTCGTGCGGCGTTGTGAGCCACCCTCTCATCGACGCGATGATCGCGCTGCGCAACGAGCACGGGGTGTCGGCCGACGATGTGGTGGCGGTG
>CAZCPU010000023.1:17367-21261 GCA_964499855.1 uncultured Dehalococcoidia bacterium
GGGTAGGGAGGGCAGGGCCCGGCTATTCGGCGCCCCCAGCACCTTCAATCTCGATGATGGTCAGGTGGGCGCCCTGCGGGTCTTCGAGGTAGATGAACCGGCCTACTCCCGGGACTGCCAATTCCGGCGTGATCTCCGTCGCGCCCAAGCTTCGTGCTCGCGCCCTCCCCGCGTCGAGGTCCTCCACGCCGAAGTAGATGGACCAGTAGGGCGGGAAATCGCCCCACTCCTTCTGGATCTCCATCATCCCCGCGGCCGGCTGTCCTCCGAGCATGAATGCGGTGTACTCGCCGGTGCCGTCGGCCATGGGGCCGGTCGTCACGTCCCAGCCGAACAGGCCGGTGTAGAAGCGCGAGGACACGTCCTTGTCGTTGGTGTAGAGCTCGTTCCAAGCGAGGGCGCCCGGTTCAGCGAATACCTGCGCGCCGATCTCGTTCTTCGGCTGCCATAGCGCGAAGACTGCGCCCGTGGGGTCCAGCCCCACGAGGACTCGCCCCGCTTCAGCCACGTCGAAGGGCTCCTGCGCGAGCGCCCCGCCAAGTTCCTGGATGCGGGCGGCGGACTCGTCGGCGCTCTCGACGGTGAAGTAGCTCTGCCAGAAGGCCCGCCCGCCCATTGCCTGCGACATCTCATCCGGCATCTGGAAGACGGCGAAGCACGTTCTGCCGTTCTTGTGGAGCATGGTGTAGATGCCGTCGGGGTCGTAGGCGGCATCCATCACCTCGACCTGCAGAAGCTCCGCGTAGAACCGCCTTGCGGCGGCAGCGTCCGGCGAGGCAAGGTCGGCCCAGCTAAACATGCCCGGTGTGTGCGCAGTGACTTCCATGCGTTCCCCCATTAGTGCGCGGATTGCCAACAGCGGAAACTATAGACAAGGCCAAGCGGCGCCGCAAGGGAGAGGGCCGACCCTGGCGGCACGTGTCGATTTGCTCGCAGCGACAGTGCATTGGGGGTTGGTCAGGTACAGTCATGGCGGCAGAATCCGAACTGGTGTGGCCCAAGATTTGAAGATATAGATTATTCCAGACGCGAGCGTGACACTCCCACGTGCGCGCGCTATGATGCGGCAACGGAAACCGGGGGTTGAGCAAAGGAGAGTGAGCAATGCTGTCATTCGAGGAAAACGAACTCCTGTCACGAGTCGGCCCCGGGACGCCAATGGGCGAGCTCATGCGGCGTTTCTGGCAACCAATCCTGCTCTCGGAGGAGGTACCGGACCGCGACGGGCCGCCGGTGCGCGTGCGACTGCTCGGCGAGGACCTCGTTGCCTTTCGCGACTCCGACGGCAACGTGGGCATGATCGACGCCTTCTGCCCCCACCGCCGCGCGGGGCTCTTCTTCGGCCGGAACGAGGAGAGCGGCCTGCGATGCGTGTACCACGGCTGGAAATTCGACATCGCCGGCGACTGCGTCGACATGCCATCGGAACCCGCTGAGAGCAACTTCAAGGACAAGGTCAAGATCAGGGCCTACCCAACGGTGGAGGCCGGAGACTGCATCTTCGTCTACATGGGACCGCCGGAAGTGCAGCCGCCGTTCCCGCACCTGGAGTGGACGCGAGTGCCCTCCGCCAACCGGCTGGTGATGCGGTGGATCCAGGACTCCAACTACATGCAGACCATCGAGGGAGACCTGGACACATCGCACGTTTCCTTCCTGCACCGCTGGTTCGACCCGAACACCCGCCCGCGCGTGGTAGGACGGCGAATCAAGAACGGCAAGGACATGACCGTCATCGACGGATCGCCGAAGCTCATCGTCAAGGAGACCGACTACGGGTTCATCTACGGCTCCCGTCGTGACATCGGCGACGGCGAGTACTACTGGCGCTGCACGCAATTCATCCTGCCGGCGTACAACCTCATTCCGAGCCCGCTCTTCCCGACGACGGGCCACGCGTGGATTCCCATCGACGACGACCACACGTCCGTCTTCTCCTTCACCTATGACCCCTACGAGCCGATCTCGGACGAGCAACGCGAACTGCGACGCAGGACGACGATGGACATGGAGCGAGTCCGGCACAAGACCATGGACGGCCAGATCATCGATGGTTGGCACGACGTCCGGCGGATGGAGAACGACTTCCTCATCGACCGGGACATGCAGCGGACGTTCAACTACACCGGGATACCGGTGGGGCGATCGCAGGACGAGGCGATGACGGACAGCATGGGGCGCATCGTCGACCGGACGCGGGAGCACCTGGGGACAAGCGACACGGCGATCATCTTCGCGCGGCGGCAGCTTCTTCGCATGGCCCGCGAGCTGCAGGAGGGAGTCGAACCCGAGGCCGTGCGGGACGCGGCTGCGTTCAACGTCCGCGCAATCGACGTTGTCAATAACGTCTCGGACTTCAAGGAGCTGATGGTCACGGACGGGCACCTAGCCAAGGGCACCGTGTAGGCTCCGTCGTCAGGCAGGGTTCGAATGGAGAGGCCGCCCCGTACACCGGGGCGGCCTCTCAGCGTGACCTGGACTATGTGTCCTGCTTGGGCGGCGAAAGAAGGGTCCTTTGCAGCGTTGGGGAGAATAGTCTTGCGGAAGGCCTTGCTGGCGACCCGGAGGGGATTCGAACCCCCGATCTCCGCCGTGACAGGGCGGTATGTTAGGCCGCTACACCACCGGGCCGCGTTACTTCAATGGTAGCGGGCGTTGGCCAGGGGTGTCAATGTGAGTTGATTGGGGCACACGGCCCCCAAGCTAGAACGATCAGCCCAGGCCGTGGTAGCCGATGACAACCTCGCCGTCCACGACCATGACGGGCGTGATGGGCTCGCCGTTGGAGAGCCGCAGCAGCTCCTCCTTGGCGCCGGGGACCTCGTCGATGTCAACTTCCTTGAAGGGCGTGCCATTGTCCTTCAACTCGGACAGGGCGGCGTCTGAGTAGCTGCAGTCCTTGCGCGTGTAAATCACGACGGTTGCGGTCTGGGCCACGTATCACCTCGATTCGAGAGAGTCACGTGCTCATGATACCCGCAGGCGTCAAGGCTCGGTGGGCGGACGCGAACCGGTCACGGGCCGAGAAGAAGTTCTTCGTCAGCGAGCCAGAAGAACTCGCGGGGGAGCCAGAGCATAACTTACAATCCAACTTTGGTAACCTGGGTGAAGCAGCAAGATGTTCTCAAGCTACGATTGTGATAATCGAGCGCAATCAGGCAAGAAGTCATTGCTGGCAACAACAGATAACTGGTAATCATGTGCTTCGAAAATCCGAGATTGCTCGCTAGATTACTTGACAGACCACGTCCGGTTTGCTAGGATGGACTTGGTCGATTCAATCAGATGTGCAATGAGTTTGGCAATTAGAGAGGCAGGTCGGCTCCAATGATGAACGCAGTGCCATACGTCCTTTCTTCCATGGCTGATGACCTCCTCCGCGCCACCCGCAAGTTGGAGCAGGCCACCAACGAATCGTGGGCCACTGATTGGGGGCAGTTCGGACTCCGGTGCCCTCACAATGTAGTGGTAAACCACCTGTTTGCGCTGAATAGCTCCGTAGAGTCGATTCGGCAGCACGTGAAGGTCCAGCATTCTCTTGCATGCCGCTAGGTGAAGCGGTAGGATGCCCATGACCTCGGCAGCACTGCCTGTTAATTCAGGTACTTTGCGCTTGCCGACGCTTGCTGAACGTATGATTGATGATCGGAATGTTGGCAAATATCCCGTGAGCGTGGCGTCCACACTCACCGAAGTGTCTGAGCACCGGCTCCGGGCCTTCGAGGCCGCAGGACTGCTGGAGCCTCAGCGCACCCAAGGTGGTACGCGCCTCTACTCCGACGCCGACATCGACCTCATCCGCACCATTGCAGAGCTCTCCGAGAAGGGCATCAACTACGCGGGCATTCGAGAGGTGCTGGAGATCACGCTGGCCGGCGACTCGGAGCTGGAATC
>CAZCPU010000024.1:0-15992 GCA_964499855.1 uncultured Dehalococcoidia bacterium
GCATCGGCCACACCGAGCAGCCGATGGACTTCGCCTTCCTCAACGCGTCGATGATTTCGCCCGTGTTCCCGCCGGAAGACCCGTGGCTTTCCGGTCACGGCATCAGCTACTACTACTTCGGCTACCTGACGATGGGCCTCCCCGGGGTGCTGGCGGGCATCCCCTCGGGGTTTGTGTACAACCTCGCGCTGGCGCTGCTGCCGGCCTTGGCCGCGATGGGCGTCATCAGCCTCGTCTGCTCGGTCGCGGTGCGAATGGGCGCGACGTTGCGGACGGCCTTTGGGGTCGGGCTGCTGGGTGCGCTGATGCTCGGCTTCTTCGGCAACCTCGAGGGCGTGCTGGAGATGCTTCGGGCCTGGGGCGTCGGCTCCGAAGGCTTCTGGCAGGCCGTCGGCATCAAGGGCCTCGACGCCCCTGCCGCGGGCGCGTCCTTCTTCCCGTGCGACCACTGGTGGTGGTGGCGATCGAGCCGCGTCATCGACACCGTCGTGGCCGGCGTCAGCTTGGACCCGACGATTCACGAGTACCCCTTCTTCAGCTGGTTCCTGGGCGACCTGCACGCGCACGTTATGTCCATCCCCTTCGTGCTGCTCTTCCTGGGCTTCTGCTACGTCCTCCTCTCCGACGATACGCCGCTCGGCGGCGCGTGGTGGCGGCGTCGCTGGCCCTTCGTGGCCGCGATGGGGCTTTCCCTGGGCGCCCTCGGGTTCATCAACGCATGGGACCTGCCGGTGTTCTTCGCCATCGGGGTTGGCGTGACGGCGCTCTCCGCGTTCCGCGCCGCGCGAATCGGCGTTGGCGGCGTTGGCGTTTGGGCAGCGACCGTTGCGGCCGTCCTCCTCTTCCTGGCGGTGGTCCCGTTTTTGCCCTACTACGTCGGCTCCCTGGCGGGGCAAGTGAAGGGCATTGCGCCCGTCACGACGCCCGGGAGCTCGCCCCTGCACTTCCTCATCGTCTGGGGCGTGTTCGCCTGGGCGCTGGCGGCCATCCTGCTGCCCGTCCTAGTTCGGGGCCACGTCCACCCCGTGCGCGATCGAGCGGTCATCGTCGCCGCCGGGCTGGGACTCGCGCCGTTTGTGCTGTGGCTCGGCCCGGTCCTCGTGGCGGGGGAGACTGCGGAGCTCGCGGACCGGCTGTGGGTCGCCCTGCCGCTCTCGCTGGCCCTGGCCGTCGCTCTCGCGGCGACGCTGCGGGCGCCGTCGGGCGCCGAGGGCACTGGTCTCGCCTTCACCCTGGGCGCGACGGCCATGGGCGTCGCCCTGCTCGTGGGCCCGGAGCTCTTCTACGTCGTCGACTCCTTCAATAACCGGATGAACACGGTGTTCAAGCTCTACTATCAGGCGTGGGCAATTCTTGCTGTGGCCGCGCCGCTCACCCTATACTTTGGAATACGGAGCGCCCTTCAAGGCGGCCTCTGGCTTCGCCGCCTCGGCGTGGCTGTCGCGGTTGGATTTGCCGCCTTGGCAGCGGGCGCCTTCTATCTTCCCGCGGGGATGACGCTGACAGTGAACGCAACGTCCGGCGACCAGTACACCCTCGACGCGACGGCCTTCCTGCGCGAGCAGGCGCCCGGCGAGCACGCGGCCATCGAGTGGCTGCGCGACAACGCGTCGGCGGGCGACGTCATCGTCGAGGCTGTTGGCGGCGACTACTCGACCTTCGGGCGCGTTGCCTCTTTCACGGGCCTACCGTCGCCGCTCAACTGGCCCGGCCACGAGCTGCAATGGAGGGGCTCCTCCGACCCGCAGGCGGGCCGCGCCGAGGACGTGGCCGCGCTCTACAGCGCTACTGACCCCGCGGCGGCCGAGGTCGTGATCGAGCGCTACGGCGTGCGCTACGTCATTCTCGGCCCGCGTGAGCGGGACAAGTACGGCGTGGACTCGCTCGACCAGCTGGCGCCCGCCCTTTCTGTCGCGTTCTCTCACGACGACGTGCAGGTCTACGAGACAGCAGGCGACGATGCGTAACCCCATCGCCTACCACCCTGCGTCGTTCCAACCCCAGGGACCATCCGGCGTGGTTCGGCCCCCAGGCCGCTGGTCTCCGGCCTGGCTCACGTTCCGATGGGAGCTCGCCTTCTACGTTGCCCTCGTACTCGTCGCGCTCGTCATGCGCGTGTGGGAGCTCGGCGACCGCGCGATGCACCACGACGAGAGCCTGCACGCGGTCTACAGCTGGTACATCACCGTCGGCCGCGGCTACGAGCACAATCCGCTGCTGCACGGCCCGCTGCAGTACCACGTCAACGCCCTGGTCTTCTTCCTCTTCGGCGACAACGACGCGACGGCCCGGATCACCTATGCCCTTGCGGGCACGGGCCTCATCGCGCTGCCCTGGCTGCTGCGCGACTGGCTGGGTCGCACTGGCGCGATGTGCACGGCCGTCCTTCTCGCCTTCTCCCCGACACTCCTCTATTTCAGCCGCTTCGCCCGCAACGACATCCTCATGGCGGCACTGACGCTTGGGCTGGTCATCGTGGTGTGGCGCTATATGCGGGACCGGCAGCCCGTGTTCCTCTACCTCGCCGCCGCGCTTCTGGCGCTGGCCTTCTCCGCCAAGGAGACCATCTATATAACCCTCTTCGCGATGGGCGCTTTCCTGGCGTTCCTCTCTCTCGGCGACCTCAAGGGCGTCGTCCTCGGCCGCCTGAGAATCTCCGAGATCGGTGCGCCGGCGGCCGTGTTGCTGGTGCTCTTCACCTTGAGCCTGCCGATGGCGGCGGCCGCGTCCTCCGTCGTGCAAGGGGCGTTGGGGGTCGTCCTCCTGAACGACGACCCCGGCGCGGGACGCGTGGGCATGCCTCTCGACGGCGGCAACTACGTCGCGGCGGCCCTGACCGCCGTGCTTTTCGCGGTATCTGCGGCGCTGGGCCTCGCGTGGGACTGGCGCCGGTGGCTGCTTTGCGCCGGGATCTTCTGGCTCATCTACGTGCTCCTCTTTACCAGCTTCTTCAGCAGCCCCTTCGGCGTGGTCACCGGCGTGTGGCAGAGCCTTGGCTACTGGCTGGCCCAACAGGACGTGGGCCGAGGCGGCCAACCCTGGTACTACTACTTCGTAATAGGCGGCAACTACGAGTTCCTTGTGGCCGCCGCGGCCGTCGGCGCCGCCGTGTGGGCCTTCGTGCGCGGAGGGGTGCTCGCGCCCCTCGACGCCGTGTGGAACACGCCCCTGCGCGAGCACAACCGCGACGCCTTTGCATCGCCGCAGCTCTTCGTCGTGTTCCTCATCTTCTGGGGGCTCGTCAATCTCTTCCTCTTCACGCTGGCGGCGGAGAAGATGCCC
Organism: uncultured Dehalococcoidia bacterium; assembly: GCA_964499855.1. GTDB lineage: Bacteria > Chloroflexota > Dehalococcoidia > Lucifugimonadales > UBA1127 > UBA1127. The sequence continues at coordinate 3,283 of CAZCPU010000024.1, forward strand.
TGGCTGCTGGTGCACGTCATGCTGCCGGCGGCGCTGCTGGCGGGCCTTGTCCTCGGACGGCTGGTGGCGTCCACGCCGTGGCGGTCCGCCGTGCGCGAGAACGCATGGCTCGCGTTTCCGCTGACGCCGCTGGCGCTCCTGCTCGCATACCGCGTGCTCTTCTACGAGTCCCCGGCCGTCATCGACCTGCAGGCATTCCTGCGCATCTGGGGCGTCCTGCTGCTCATGTTCGGGGCAATTGGCGGCGTGCTGTACTTTGCCATGCGGCTCGGCACGCGGCAGGGGATGGGGCTCGTCGGGTTGACGCTTGCCGTCGCGCTGCTGGCCCTCGGCGTGCGCGCCGGCTGGACGGCGTCGTACCACAACGGCGCGACGCCGACGGAGATGCTGGTGTACACCATGAGCTCCCCGGACATCGTCACCGTCCTGCGCGACGTGGACCGGCTGTCGGAGCAGACCGGGCGCGGCGACGCCTTCCCCATCAGCGTCGACGCCCACAGCGGCTTCGCGTGGCCGTGGGCATGGTACCTCCGCGACTACGAGGCGGTAGGGTACCCGACGTACGAAAGCCCGAGACAGCCGGCAAACGACAGCGGCGGCGTCGTGCTCGTGCACGTCAACAACGAGGCCCTCGCCGACGAGGGGCTTCGGGACGCTGGCTTCACGCAGGTCATGCGCTACAAGCACCGGTGGTGGTTCCCGGAGAGCTACCGCAATCTGACGCCCGGTGACGTGTTGAGCGGCATCGGCGACCGCTCCGCATGGCAGAGCGCCTTCCGCTACTGGCTCTTCCGCGACTTCGAGACCCCCCTCGGCTCGGAGGACGCCTTCCTCTACTACTCGGACGATTTGCTGCGATTGGGCGCGGTTGACCCCGGATAGGCCCGTTGCTAGTGCGGCGTCGTGCCCCCTATACTCAAAGCTGTTGAGACAGGGCTGAGAGTTACTTCTGCGCCGACACCGTCTCCGGAGAGAAATCCCGTTGCTGTTGTCCAAGCGGTTCTTCATTGGCCTTGTCCTGAGCGTGGTCTTCCTGGCGGTCTTCCTCTGGCGCGCGGACGTGGGCGACGTCTGGGAAGCCATGGAGTCGGCCAACTACCTCTACATCGCCCCCGCCGTCGCCATGTACCTGACCTCGTTGCTCTGGAGGACGCTGCGCTGGAAGATCATCCTCTCCCCCATGGGCGACTATCGCGTGTCACGGCTTTGGCCGGTAGTCATTGTCGGCTATGCGGCCAACAACGTCCTGCCGGTCCGGCTGGGGGAGCTCGTCCGCTCCTACTTCCTCAATATCCGCGAGGGCGTGTCCAAGACTACGGCCCTCGCCACCATCCTCATCGAGCGTGTGGCCGACGGTATGGCGCTTCTGCTGCTGGTGGGCGTGGTCGCCATCTTCATCCCGCCCATCGACCTGTTCAGGAGCATCGGCGAGTTGACGCGGGTGCCGTGGCTGCTGCTTACGATGATGCTCAGCGTCCCCTTCTTCTCCTTCGCCTTCCTCCTCGTCGCGATGGCGGTCTGGCCCGAGAGGGTCGAGCGCTTCATGGACCGCGTCCTCAACTACCTCCCAGCGCGCGCCCGTCCGATGGCCGGTTTCCTCTCGTCGCGCTTCCTGCAAGGGCTCTCAGCCCTTCGGCATCCCGACCGGCTCAGCAAGATTGTCGCCCTCTCGATTCCTGTATGGACGTTTGAGGCCAGCCTCTTCTTCCTGATAGCGCTCGGGTTTGGGCTCGACGACTACTTCTCCATCTGGAAGCTCATGGGCGTCCTCATCCTGACGACCGCCACCTCCAACCTCGGCACGATCATCCCCTCCGGCGGGGGTGGCGTCGGCCCCTTCGAGTTCTTCGCGCAGGCCACGCTGGTGTACTTCGCGGTCGACGTTTCCGTGGCGTCGGCGTACGTGCTCGTGGTGCACGCGTCGCTGCTGGCGCCGGTGACGTTCATCGGCGTCGGCTACGCCTGGCTCAGCAACCACTCGCTGACGGAGCTGGCCCGGTCCAGCCGCGAGGAGGACGAGCAGGCTTCCGCCGCGGGCGAGGCGGGCACGGCGTGAGGGTAGGCGTCATCGGCGGTGGCGCCGCGGGTCTCGCCGCCGCATTCGAGCTCTTGCGGCAGGGACACGAGGCGGAGGTCTTCGAGCGAGCGCCATTCCTTGGCGGGCAGGCCTCCACCTTCGACGTCGGCGGCGGAAGGCTGGAGCGCGGCTACCACCACCTCTTCACCAGCGACACCGACATGGTCTGGCTCATCCACGAGCTTGGGCTCGGCAAGAAGCTGGCATGGATCCCCTCCAGGGTGGGCATGTACCACGGCGGCCGCATCTGGCCCTTCACCACGCCGACCGACCTCCTGCGGTTCAGCGCCATCGGCCTCGCCGATCGGATGCGCCTCGGGTTGGTGACGCTGGCGCTGCGGCGTCGGCGCAGCTGGCGCTCGCTGGAGAACGTGACCGCCGCCGAGTGGCTTCCACGCTGGGCCGGCAGGCGGGCCTACGAGGCCGTGTGGGAGCCGCTGCTTCGCGGCAAGTTCGGGCGCTACTACGATCAGATAGGCATGACGTGGTTCTGGGGCAAGATCGCCCTCCGTCTCGCCTCGCGCGGCAAGAGCCTCGGCGGCGAGAGCCTCGGCTACCCCATGGGCAGCTTCGGCGAGGTCTTCGACACGCTGGGCGAGCGCGTCAGGGCGATGGGCGGCTCCGTGCACACGTCGGCCGAGGTCGCCCGCGTGGTCGTCGAGGAGGGGCGCGCGACGGGAATCGAGGTGCGGCTGCCCGGCGAGCCCGCGGCCGTGCGCAGGTACGACGCCGTGCTGTCGACGACGCCGTCGCGCATCATGGCCGCGCTGGCCCCGGATCTGCCGGACTCTTACAGGACCGCGCTGACGAGCACGACATATCTCGCCGCGGTGCTCATCGTGCTGGAGCTGGACCGGTCGCTGACGCCCGCCTACTGGCTGAACATCGCGGACCGCAGCATCCCGTTCGTCGCCGCCATCGAGCACACCAACTTCGTGCCGCCCGAGCATTACGGCGGCAGCCACCTGCTCTACCTCTCCAACTACCTCGACCGGGAGGACCGGCTGTACTCCATGGGCCACGACGACCTGCTCGCCGAGTATGCGCCCCATCTGCGCCGGCTGAACCCGGACTTCGACGAGCGGTGGATCAAGACAAGCTACTACCACCGCGAGGACGCCGCTCAGCCGGTGAACCGGACGGGCTACGCGAAGGGCATTCCGGCGCATCGCACCCCCATTCCCGACCTGTACCTCGCCAACACCACGCAGATCTACCCGGAAGACCGGGGCACCAACTACAGCGTCCGCCTCGGCCGGAAGGTGGCGCGCATGCTGCTTTCGGACTACGGGCACGCCGTCACCGGCGAGTTGCCGGAGGCGGTCATCAAGGACTCCGTCACCTCCGCCTGGGAGTGGTAGCGCCACCGCCCGCCCGGACGACGATTCGATTCATTTCGATTCGTTTCATGTCAAAGGGAAATCTCTGGGTGTAGCTGCAATACGCCGTCTGGATGAGAGGCCTATGCGCTTGCCGTGCTCCCTTTGCGGCGGGTGACCATATTGCCGGCGCACTAGGATATTGAAACGGAATTTGCCCGCGCAATGAAGCTGTGTCGCGGTGGTCCGGGCACTGCCCATGCGACGTCGAGGGCCGTCATCCCCTCCCATTCGCCGCTTTGGATCGCGGACGGCCACGAGAGCGGCCCCTGCGGGTGGGCCTGCGCTGCGAACTGGGGCGTCGAGCGTCCTGTAATGTCCACTATGCGGTGCGGCAATACTGACTCACCACATGTCATGACCTGCATGAATATTACCCCACGCCGCTCCCCAAGCCTGCTATAGTTGCGCCCAATGGAAGAACGGCAGAGTTCTCGTTTCCCGGTGATCTACTACGGCTGGGTCCTCCTTGCCGTCGCGATGATCGCCGGGTCGTTCTCGACCGGCGCGGGCGTCTGGGGCGCGAGCGTCATGGCGCGCCCGATGACGGCCGCGCTGGGGTGGTCGCGCGCGAGCTACTTCGGCGCCCTGACCATCCGCTCGCTCGTGGCCGGGGCGCTGGCGCCCATCATCGGGCCGTTGCAGGACACGCCCAACGGCCCGCGCCGGCTGATGCTGCTCTCCGCGGTCCTGCTCGGCGTTTCGCTGATGGCAACCAGGTGGGTGGAGTACCACTGGCAGTTCTACCTGCTTTTCGGACTCCTGGGCGGCATCGCGCAGGTCACGGGCATCAACGCCCTGACGCGCGTGATCCTGCCGAAGTGGTTCGTGCGCAAACGCGGCCGCGTCATGGGGCTGGCCGCCATGGGGCCGGGCTTCGGGCCCATGCTCTTTCCCATCTCCATCCAGGCGCTCATCGAGCTGCTTGACTGGCGCGACGCCTGGTTTGTGCTCGGGCTGGCCGCGCTCGTCATCCTGGTGCCGGTGTCGTTCATGGTCCGCACGCGGCCCGAGGACATGGGTCTGCTGCCCGACGGCGACAAACCCGGCGAGCCCCCGCCCGCGCGGCCCGACCCCGCACCGAGGCCCGCCGCCGCGCCTCGAATGTCCGGCGCCCCCGACGGCCTGACCGTCCGCGAGAGCCTGCGGACAATGGCGCTGTGGCTGATCATCGGCGCGTTCATGCTGGTGGGCCTGGGTATGGGAGGGCTTCACGCCAACCTGGTGACATACTTCCAGGACATCGGGCTGGCGGCTTCCGTTGCCGCGCTTAGCGGAACGGCGTTCGCGGTGGCCTCGGTTGCCCTGCGGCCGGTGTGGGGCCTGCTGGCCGAGCGCGTGACTGTCCGGTACCTCATCGGCCCGCAGCTCATCCTAAGCGCGGGGACGGTGTTGCTCATCCTGAACGTCGGCGGGCAGACGTCCATGCTCATCGCAGCCGCGCTGCACGGCCTGACCATCGGCGCCTACATCACGTTGCAGAACCTGCTGGTGGCCGACTACTTTGGCCGTTCGCACCTGGGGGCAATCAGCGGCCTCATTCGCCCATTCATGACGGGCGCCGGAGCTGTTAGCCCCCTTTTGATAGCCTTCCTCTTCGACATCCAGGACTCGTACACGATGGCCTTCCTCATCATCGCGGCAGCCTGGGTCGCGGCGGGCGGGCTCGTGCTGCTGGCGGCGCCTCCGAAACGGCAGGCCGGCCCCGAGACCGCGCCCGGGGGGCTCGCGCCCGATCCGGCGAAGTAGCCTGCGGAATCCTGCCCGGGAACCCCGCTCGCCCCCGTCCGGCGACGGTCTCCCCGAAGGCAACGTGCTATAGTCCGCCCCATGAAGCTGCGGGCGGGCGCGCGACTCCCTAAGATCTACTACGGCTGGGTCATCCTGGGCGTCGCCATCCTCGCGGGGTCCTTCTCCACCGGCGTCGGCGTCTGGGGCGCGAGCGTCTTCGTGCGTCCGATGACCGAGGAGCTCGAGTGGTCGCGGGCCAGCTTCTACGGCGCCCTGACGTTTCAGATGATCGTGGCTGGCGCGCTCGCGCCAATCGTGGGCCCCATGCAGGACACGCGCACCGGCCCGATGCGGCTGATGCTCCTCTCGGCCGTGCTGCTGGGTGGCGCCCTCATGGCGCTCCGCTTCGTCGACAGCCTGTGGCAGTTCTACCTGCTCTTTGGCGTCTGCAGCGGCTTCGCGCAAATTGCCGGCGGCTTCGCCCTCACGATGACCATCCTGCCCAAGTGGTTTGTCCGCAAGCGAGGCCGCGTGCTCGGAATCGCGGCGATGGGGCCGGGCCTGGGCCCCATGCTCTACCCCGTCTCCCTGCAGGCCCTGATCGACGCTTCCGACTGGCGCATGGCGTGGTTCGTCCTCGGCATCGTCGCCCTCTGCGTCCTCGTGCCCCTCTCCTTCCTCGTGCGCACGCGGCCCGAGGACATGGGCCAGCTGCCGGACGGAGAGTCGCCGCACACGCCGGCATCCGGGGAAGGGCAAGTCACGCGAGCCTCCGGGCAGCCTCGTTCCATTGCCGCGGGCGGCCTGACGGTGCGGGAGAGCATCCGCACCCTCTCCTTCTGGCTCATCGTCGCGGCGTTCATGCTCGTGGGAGTCGGCATAGGAGGCTTTCATGCCAACCTTGTGCCCTACTACCAGGACATCGGAATCGCGGAGTCCGCCGCCGCCCTCAGCGCGACGGCCTTCGCCGTCGGCTCCGTGAGCTTCCGCCCGATCTGGGGCCTGCTGGCTGAGCGAGTCCCCCTGCGATTCCTCATCGGCCCGCAGCTCATCCTGACGGCGGGCACCGTCCTGCTCATCCTCAACGTGGGAGGCCAGACGTCGATGCTCCTGGCGTCCGGGCTTCACGGCCTGACCATCGGGGCCTACATCACGCTTATGGGGGTAATCGTGGCCGACTACTTCGGCAGGCTCCACCTCGGCGCAATCAACGGCGTCCTGCGCCCGTTCATGACGGCCTCAGGTGCGGCGAGCCCCCTGTTCATCGCCTTCCTGTTCGACTGGCAGAACTCGTACACGCTGGCCTTCCTGATCATCGCGGCCGGGTGGCTGCTGGCGGGCGCGCTCATGCTGATGGCGACGCCGCCCCGATTGCCGGCGGCATCCGAGGCGGGTGACGTCGAGCCCAGGGCGGCGGGGTAGGGTGTTGCCGCCAGGTCAGTCGCGCACGCCGTGTAGTTTGAAGCCGGCGCGGCATATACGTATACTAGGTGCAGAAATACGTATACCCCTGGAAGGCGGGCGCTCACATGAAGCAGAAACTCACGATCACCGTTGACGCGGAGCTGGTCCCCGCTGCCAAGCGGTATGCCCGCTCCCGGGGCATGTCGCTTTCGGCGGTCATTGAGCAGCAGCTCCGTGACGTTGCGGGGGAGGAGACGCAGACCTTCGCGCAGAAGTGGAGAGGCAAGTTTAAGTCTGCAGAGGGTGGCGACGCTCGCTATGAGGCGCTAGCAAAGAAGTACCTCCAATGATGCTCATAGACACGGACGTACTTGTTGACCTCGTCCTTGACCGGGAGCCACACGCAGATGCAGCGGAGGAGCTTCTTGGGAAGATAGAGCATGGGGTTGAGGTCGCGAACATCGCATGGCATTCCATATCCAACCTCTACTACGTCGGGGCTCGGGTGATAGGCGGGGACAGGGCCCGCGAGTTCATCCATGAACTCATACGCTTTTTGCCGGTGGCGCCAACCGGCACGGAGGCGGTCCGCTATGCCGCCGATCTGCCTATGGCTGACTTCGAGGACGCGATTCAGGTTGCTGCCGCTCGTGCTTGCGGGGCCACTCGCATCGTGACCCGGAACGTCTCCGACTACGCGCGGTCGCCGATACCGGCGGTCACGCCGCAGGAGGCGTTGGCTGAGATGCGTTGACGGTAAGCGATTCTCGAATCGCCCCTTCCCTTACGAAATGAGCGACCGCCCCAGGAACCGCTCGCGCCAGGCCGGGAGCGCCTCCGCGTTGTAGACGTGCTCCGGCTCCTCACCGCGGAGGGCGTGGAGGACGTCCGCCGTGCCCCACTTGATCCCCGGCCCGATGCCGCCGCCGACGTTGTGCGACGACATGTGCGGCGAGAGCAGCACGTTGTCGCCCATGGACCGCAGCGGGCTGTCCATCGGCAGCGGCTCCACCTCGAAGACGTCCAGCGCCGCCCCTGCGATGGTCTTCGCGTTGAGCGCCTCCACCAGCGCCGACTCGTCGACGGCCGGGCCGCGCGCGGTGTTGATGAGCACCGCCGTTGGCTTCATCAGCCCCAGCTCGCGCGTGCTGATCATGTGGTGGGTCTCGCGCGTCAGGACAACGTGCAGGCTGACGACGTCGGACTGCCGCAGCAGGTCGTCGAGGGCCAGCCGCTCGACGCCGAGCTCGGCGAAGTGCTCGTCCGGGACGTACGGGTCGTGGGCGACGATGCGCATGCCCCACGGCGCCATCAGCCTGGATACGCGCGTCCCGATTCGCCCCAGGCCGATCAGCCCGAGCACGATGCCCTCGTGGCCGTCCTCCGCGCGGTAGCCAAGGTGGACCCCCGTGAGCGCCTCGCTGCGCCAGGGTTCGCCGGACTTCAGGTGGGCGTCGCGCTCTCGCGTGTTCTTGAGCAGCGTCAGCATCTTCGTGATGGTGGTCTCCGCGACGCCTCCCCAGTTGGCCTCCGTCGGCGCGTGGGTGACGAGGATGCCGAGCTCCGTCGCGGCGTCAATGTCGATTTCGTCCACGCCGACGGTGTACTTGGCGACGATGCGCAGCCCCTCTGAGGCCGTCAGCACGTCGCGGGATATCTTGGCGCCCTTGATGGACGTGCCGGCGAGGGCGTCCGCTCCGGAGGCCATCTCCGCGAGCTTCTCGGTCGAGTCGCCCGTGGGGTCGCTCCAGTTGGCGCTGCCCAGCGTCAGCGAACAGCCGGCGGCCTCCAGCTCCTTCAGGCTCTCAGAGTCCGCGGGCGCAAACACAAACACCTTGGGGTCAGGCATGACCGCCTCCGTGGGTGAAGATTCGGCACCATCATGCCGTAGGGCGCGGGACGGCGCAAGCCGCACTCTGGCACCGCGTGTCTGCCCGTGATAAACTTCACGCAGTCTGGGGCAAGCGCCGCAAAGGGGGCCACGTGGCAGACGACGCCCTGCGGGCCCGCATCGTGCGGGCCGTTACGGAACAACCGCAGCCCACCGTTACCGTGCTATCGTCCCTGTTGGCTATTGAGGACGAGCTCGGCTGGATACCGCAGGAGGCCATTGAGGAAGTGGCCTCCCGCCAGGGCGTCACCCAGAACGACGTCTGGGCCGTCGCCTCCTTCTACCCCAACTTTCGCTTCTCTCCCCCCGGCGGACACATCGTCGAGGTGTGCTGGGGCCCCACGTGCCACCTGATGGGCGCGCAGCGGCTGCTCGAACGCGTCCACGACGCCCTCGGCCTCAACGGCGAGGGCGATACCGCCGACGGCGCCGTCACCCTCCGCTACAACACCTGCCTCGGCGCGTGCGGTCAGGCGCCTGTCGTGTCCGCCGACCACCGCCTGCTCGGCCGTGCGAGCGCCGAGGCCGTCGACGCGCTGCTCGTCGGGCTCCGCGCGGCCGGCGCGAACGGGAGCCACCAGCGATGAGCGTCGCGGAGAGATTCCAGATTATCCAGGACGCCGCGCAGGCCCATGTCGCCGCGCTCGAGTCGCGAACGCGCGTGCGCGTTGGCGTCGCTCTGTGCGGGCACGCCGCCGGCGCCTTCGCCGTGCTGGACACGCTGCGCGCCGAGGCCGCCTCGCGCGGGCTGGACGCCTCCGTGCAGGAGGTCGGGTGCATCGGCTTCTGCTACGCGGAGCCGCTCGTCGACGTTCAGGCGCCCGGCGGGCCGCGCGTCTTCTACCGCAACGTGTTGCCCGGCCAAGTGCCGGCAATCCTCGACGCGGCGTCTTCCGGGCGCTGGCAGGACGCGGGCGAGGTCCTCGGCACCCTCGGCGACGGCGGCATCGACGGCATCGCCCGCATCGAGGACGGCGACCAGTGGCGGCTGCAGGCGCGCATCGCGACGCGCAACTGCGGCTCCGTCGACCCGGGCGACATCCGCGAGTACATCGCGGCGGGCGGGTATGCCGGGCTCGCGAAGGCGCTGTCGGACATGACCCAGGAGGAGCTGATCGAGGAGGTCAAGAGCTCAGGCCTCCGCGGACGCGGCGGCGCGGCCTTCCCCACCGGCGTCAAGTGGGGCTTCCTGCAGGGCTCCAACCGCTCCAACAAGTACGTCCTCGTCAACTGCGAGGAGGGCGACCCCGGCGCCTACAACGACAAGGGGCTCATCGAGAGCGACCCCCACACCGTCGTGGAGGGCACCATCATCGCGGGGCGCGCGACGGGCGCCAACTACGGCTACATCTTCATCCGCCACGGCCACGACGGCCCCATCGACCGCGCGAAGGCGGCCATTCGGCAGGCCTACGAGCAGGGCCTGCTCGGCGAGGACATCCTCGGCTCCGGATTCTCCTTCGACATGGAGGTCGCGCTGACGGGCGACTCCTACGTCGCGGGCGAGGAGACGGCGCTGATGGAGGCCATCGAGGGCAAGCGGTCCATGCCCCGCTTCCGGCCGCCCTTCCCGGCGCAGGCCGGCGTGTGGGGCAATCCCAGCAACATCAACAACGTGAAGACCCTCGCCTACGTGCCGGAGGTTGTCCGGCTCGGCGGCGAATGGTTCTCCCAGATCGGCTACGAGCGGAGCAAGGGCACGGCCATCCTCTGCCTCACCGGCGACGTCAACTACCCCGGCATGTACGAGGTGCCCTTCGGCCTCACGCTGGGGCAGGTGGTCAACGACATCGCGGGAGGCGTCGCGTCCGGCGGGGCCGTCAAGCTGCTGCAGACCGGCGGGCCGCTGGGCGGCGTGCTGGGGCCCGACAGCCTCGAGATCACGCTCGACTACGAGCTCATGTCGCAGGCCGGCGCGATACTCGGCTCCGGCGGCATCATCGTCGCCTCCGAGGGCGTGTGCGCCGTCGACCTCGCGTGGAACATGGTCGCCTTCTGCCAGTACGAGTCGTGCGGCAAGTGCTTCCCCTGCCGGCTCGGCATGACGCACCTGCTGGACACGCTGGAGCGCATCGCGTCGAACGCCGGCCGCGCCGAGGACCTCGACCTGATGCGCACCATCGGCAAGACGATGGGCATGGGGTCGCTGTGCGGCCATGGGCAGCTCGGGTTCAACCCCATCCGGTCGTCGCTGCAGCACTTCGAGGAGGACTTCCGCGTCCACCTCGAGGAGGGCCGGTGCCCGACGGGGAGCTGCACGGCGCGCTTCCACCGCCCCACGCGCACGTCGCCGACAGCCGTCGCGGGGTGGTACGTGGAAGAGGGGGTTTCTCCATCCTGAACCCCCATCCTAACCTTCCCCCAGAGGGGGAAGGGACAATTCAGGGAGACCTTCCCCCAGGGGGGGAAGGGACAATTCAGGGAGACCTTCCCCCAGAGGGGAAGGGACAATTCAGGGAGACCTTCCCCTAGAGGGGCAAGGGACAATTCAGGGAGGATAGAGGCGTAGCGCGATGACGGAGCCCATCAAGCTGACAATAGACGGCGTTGAGGTCGAGGCTAAGCCGGGGCAGACGGTGCTGCAGGCGGCCCTCGACAACAACGTGTACATCCCGTACCTGTGCTACTGGCCGGGCATGAAGCCCTACGGCGCGTGCCGCATGTGCTGCGTCGAGGTCGAGGGCGGCCGGGGAACGCCCGCCTCGTGCACGCTGCCCGTCGCGGACGGCATGGTCGTGAACACCCTGGGCACGGAGATCCGAGGCCTCCGAGAGAGCGTGCTGGAGCTGCTCCTCTCGGAGCACCCCCACGGCTGCCTGACGTGCCACCGCATCGAGCTGTGCGGGCCGCAGGACATCTGCCTGCGCCACGTGCGCGTCATGGACCGGTGCGTGGTCTGCCCCAAGAACGAGCGGTGCGAGCTCAAGGACACCGTTCGTTATGTCAACGTCAACATGGAATCGCCGCTGGCCTACAACTACCGCAACCTGCAGGTTGAGACGGGCGACCCCTTCTACGACCGCGACTACAACCTCTGCATCGTCTGCGCGCGCTGCGTCCGCGTCTGCGAGGAGATGCGCGGCGACGACGCCATCGCGATGATCGAGCGGTCCGGTACCGTGCTCGTCGGCACGTCGCAGGGGATATCGCTGCTCGAGTCGGGCTGCGAGTTCTGCGGCGCCTGCATCGACGTGTGCCCCGTCGGCGCCCTCGTGGAGCGCGATCACAAGTGGGACAAGGCCGTCACGACGGTCAAGACCACGTGCACGCACTGCTCCGTCGGCTGCCAGGTGAACCTCGAGGTCGACCGCCGCGGGCGCGTCATCCGCTCCATCGGCGACTGGGAATCGCCGGTCAACACCGGGCAGCTCTGCTACATGGGCAAGTTCGGCAACGAGTTCGTCAACAGCCGCAACCGCCTCAAGACGCCCATGCTGCGGCAGCACGGCGAGCTAGTCGAGGCCACGTGGGAGCAGGCGCTTGAGGTCATCGCGTCACGGCTGCCCGACTACAGGGGGGGAGCGTTCTCGCTGTTCCTGACGCCGCGGGCCACCAACCAGCAGGCGTACCTGGCGGGCAAATTCGCCCGCGAGGTCATGGGTACGAACAACGTCGACCTCTCCGTCGACCACCGGCCGGAGCTTGTCGAGCCGCTGGGGCGCCGACTGGGCGCCGCTGCCGCGACTGGGACGCTCGCCGAGCTGGAAAACGCCGGCTGTGTGCTCGTCGTCAACGCCAACGTCACCGAGGAGCACAACGTCGCCGCCATCCCCATCAAGAAGGCGCACAAGGCCGGCGGCAAGCTCATCGTCATCGACACGCGCGAGGTGGAGCTGTCGCGCTACGCCGACCTGTGGCTGCGACCGTACCCCGGCTCCGAGCGCGCCCTCATTGGCGGCATGCTACGCGTCATCCTCGACGAGGGGCTGCAGGACGACGCCTTCATCGCCGAGCGGTCCGGCGGCGCCGACGTGCTGCGGGAGTCGTTGGCCGACTACACGCTCGACGCCGTGGCCGGGGTGACGGGCGTCGCCGCCGACAGGATTGCGGCGGCCGCGCGTGCCTTCGCGCAGGCGGGCAGCGCGGGGATCGTCTACGCGCTGGACAACGTGGCGCACGACGAGCGAGCTCCCGTGACCGACGCCCTCGTCAACCTTGCTCTCGCGACGGGCAACGTCGGGAAGCCCGCGAGCGGCCTGTTCCCGCTCCGTCCCGGCGCCGCAAGCCA
>CAZCPU010000024.1:16092-21164 GCA_964499855.1 uncultured Dehalococcoidia bacterium
GAGGAGGACGGCGTCGTCACGAGCCTCGACCGCTGGGTGCTGCGCCGCCGCGCGGCCATCGACCCGGCCGGCGAGTCCCGTCCCGCCGACTCCGTCCTCACGCAGCTTGCCCGGCGCATGGGCGCGAGCGATTTCGGCGGTCACCCTCCGGAGGTGTTGCAGTCCATCCGCGAGGCCGTCCCCGCCTACGCCGCCGTGACCGACGACGCCCTCGACGCCGGTGGCGCGCAGATCCCCTGGTCGATGCCGCAGCGGGCCGAGCTGACGCCGCTCTCCCCGATGCCTGCCCACGACGCTGGCGCCGCGACGTTCCTCTTCGCGCCCGGCCGGGTGCTCTCGCTCCCGGAGGGCGAGGTCGAGGTGGTGCGCAGCAACGGCAAGAACGCCATCCGCCGCGAGGACGCGCTGGAGATCCACCCGGACGACGCCTCCGCCATGGGCGTTGCGCCGGGCGACGTCATCGAGGTGGCGGCCAACGGCCATCGCATCCGCGGGCTCGCGCGGACGACGGGCCCGCTGCGCGGCGTCGTTTCGGCGACGGTGCTCTTCGGCGAGCTCGCCATCGCCCTCGACCAGAGCGCGGACGACGACCCCATGCTGCGCGTCCCCGGACTCCACATCATGCCCGTGCAGGTGGCGAAGGCCTAGTCGGAGGTCGTCTCAAGACTCCGGGGCACCCTCCGCCCAGCGATGTGCACACATGCGCCGGAACCTCAGGCCATACGGATACCCAGCCTCCGAGGCATCGCAGCAAGGCGGCCCCGCCAACGCGGTCTGCGCAGCCCACGCTTCCTCGCCGGTGTCTCGCTGGTGCTGGCGCTCATTGCCGTCGCCCTCTCCGTCGTTGCCCTCTTGCTCGCGCTCCCCGACTCGGACGCCGACGCCGATGGGGCGGCGGAGGTCGTTGAGGCGACCGCGGTCGGCCCGGCGGCCAGGACCGTAGCGATGGTGGACCAGGCAATTCGCCACTACAACGAAAACGGTTGGGCTGAGACCGTGGAGTTCTACCTCTCCCCCTGGAGCATGGACGGGGCGTGGCATGTGTTCATTGTGAGCCCCCAGGACCGCATCGTCGCGAGCCAGGACCAGTCGCTGCTCGGCCACAGCATCGAGCGCCTCGGCAGGGACTATTTCGGCAACAGCTGGGAGGACATCCCAATCCCTGAGAATGGCCGCTGGGTGCACCAGCACGCCTGGCACCCGGTCACTGGGTGGCCGACGGTTAGCCGCACGTGGGTCGTGCGCCATGACGGCTACGTGTTCGGCTCGGCGTGGTATGAGTAGGTGCGTGGAGGACGGCGCAGCAGCTGCCTGCGAGGCAAAACCGCACTCAACACCGGAAACTCGCTGTTGCGAAACTGTTAATATCCGAAAGTAGCGGTTATAATTCTCCTAGCACCATGGCGAGTGGGGGCACTACCCGCACCACTTCCTGATGCTGAGTAGCGGGTGCGGCGGAGAGTGGGGATTCTGGGCACGATTTGAGGAGAAGCCCATGGCCACTCAGCCAACCGAAGGCAGTGTTCCTCTCTGGTTTCACGAGTACGCCATAGAGAATGAGCGTCAGCATCGTGAACTCTCCATGCAGATTGCGGACATGCGAGGCCTAATTGCCAACGTAGAGAACCGCATTATCAAGTGGATCGTGGTGCAGTTGATTGCCTCAATTATCGCGGCGTCTTCCGTTGCCACTCTGGTGCAGCAAGTCCTTGCCGACTGATCCCGGCGACTGTTCGCCGCCAGGCGCCGATGCACATGACCGTTCCTCCCTGGCGCTGCCATCGCTTTAATGCTTGGCGTCCTCAAGAGTACGCCCGTTGCTCTGTTCGCTGCCCATCGTGTACCATTGTCTGGTTGCACTGAATTTCACAGAGTTAGAGGGACCCGCATGGACGCCCATCACCTTGTCGAAGTCACCAGGAACCCGAACATCCCCGAGTTTCGCGCCGGGGACACCGTCCAGGTCAACTACAAGGTCCGCGAGGGTGAGCGCACCCGCACGCAGCCCTTCCAGGGCGTCGTAATCCGGCGCATGGGCGGCAAGAGCGCCGCGGCCTGCTTCACCGTCCGCCGCGTGACCCGCGGCTTCGGCGTGGAGCGTACGTTCCCGCTGTACTCGCCGCACATAGAGTCCGTGCAGGTGCAGCGTTACGGCAAGGTGCGCCGCGCCAAGCTGTACTACCTCCGACAGCGCTCGGGCCGGGCCGCCCGCATCAAGGAACAGACCAACCTGCCCGCGTGGCTGAAGGTCAACCCCGCTGCCGCCGCGGCCGCTGCGGCCGCCGCCGCCGCTGAAGCGGAAGCCGCGGCAGCCGCCGAGGAAGAGCTCGTCGAGGAAATCTCCGCCGAGGAGGCCGAGGCTGAGCTCGAGGCCACTGCGGACGAGTCCGTCGACGAGGCTGCGGAGGCTACCGCCGACGATGCCGCGGCAGACGCCGCCGCCGCCGTCGAGGAGCCCCCCGCGGACGACGCCCCCGCCGAGGAGGCCGTGGCGGAAGCGGAGCCCCCCGCGGACGACGCCCCCGCCGAGGAGGCCACGGGCGACTCCCAAGAGCAACGGTCCTAATTCCCCGGCCTCTCGCCGCGCGGCCGGGCCACAGGTGATGCGCTATGGCTGCGCAGTGGGAGCGGCCCCACGACCGCTACGCTGAAATCGCCGTCGATGCCGCGGTGGGCCCTGAGCGCACGTTTACCTATGCCATTCCCCCCGGCATTCGCTTGCACCCCGGCCAACCCGTCCTCGTGCCCCTCCTCTCGCGCCGCGTTGGCGGCGTCGTCTTCGCGCTCTCCGACACCACCGAGATCCAGGGCATTCGCGCCGTCGTGGGCGCGCAGCACCCCGAGCCCGTCCTCGCCCCGCATCAGCTCGAGCTTGCGCGGTGGCTCAGCCGCGAGACGCGCTGCACGCTGTACGAGGCCGCTGCCGTCATGCTCCCACCCGATTTCCGCCGCCGCCTTGTCCGCTACCTCAGCCTCCCCGACTCGGTAGCGGGCGGACAAGAAGGCGATAGCGGTGACGTCGCGCCAATGGATGGACGGGTGCTCGGGCTGCTGGCGCGCCGGGGCCGCGTGCCGCAGGACGCGATCGAGTCCTCGCTGGGAGCCGGCGCCGTCCGCTCGCTGCGGCGGCTCGTGCGCGCCGGCCTCGTCGTCGAGGCGTGGGAGCTGTCGCGGCAGGCCGCGCGGCCCGCGTACACGCAGCGACTGCGGCTTGCGGTATCCGAGGACGAGGCCCAGCGGGCAATGGGCGGCTTCCCGTTGGCCTCGAGGCGGCTTGCGCTGCTGCAACAGGTGCTCGCGGAGGAAACCCTCGACGCCGCGCAGGCCCGCAAGGAGTTTGGCGCGGACACCGTGCGCCGGCTCGTCGGCCTGGGGCTCCTGGCCATCGAGGAGCGCCGCCGCGTGCGCGATCCCCTCGAGGCGTACGCCCCGCAGCCGGAGGAGCCGCTGTCGCTGACCGGCGAGCAGTCGACGGCGGTGGAGCGCATCGTCGAGAGCGTGCTCGGCGGCGGCTCCGGGGTCTTCTTGCTTCACGGCCCGACCGGCAGCGGCAAGACCGAGGTGTACCTGCGCGCCCTCGCCGCGTGCATCGCCGCGGGGAAGCGCGGGATGCTCCTGGCGCCCGAGATCTCGCTGACGCCGCAGCTCGTCGCGCGGCTGCAGTCCCGGTTCCCCGGCCGCGTCGGGCTGCTGCACAGCGGCCTCACGCCGGGGCAGCACTACGACACCTGGTGGCGCGTCCGAGAGGGCGCCTACGACGTGCTCCTCGGCACCCGCAGCGCCGTCTTCGCCCCCATGCCGGACCTCGGCCTCGTCATCCTGGACGAGGAGCACGAGTGGACGTACAAGCAGGCCGACTCGCCGCCCCGCTACCACGCCCGCTCGACGGCCGCAATGCTCGGCCGGCTGACGGGCGCGACGGTGGCGCTCGGCAGCGCGACGCCGGACGTCGCGACGTACCACGCCGTCGAGCGCGGGCGCGTCGGGCTGCTCTCGCTCCACGATCGGCTGCGCCCGGGCCCGCGCGGCTCGGTGACGGTTCCGCTCGCCGACGTCGAGATCGTCGACATGCGGGACGAGCTCAAGGCGGGCGTCCGCAGCATCTTCAGCCGCTCGCTGAGCGAGGCGCTGTCGGAGACCGTCGAGCGCGGGCGGCAGGCCATCCTCTTCCTGAACCGCCGCGGGGCCGCCGGCACGGTGCAGTGCCGCGACTGCGGGCACGTGCTCCACTGTCGCAGCTGCTCCTCGCCGCTGACCTACCACGCCGAAGGTGACCGGCTAGTCTGCCACCAGTGCGGCCGGCGCTACAGGCCCGGCGGCGCGTGCCCCCGCTGCCGCAGCCCGCACATCCGTTACCTGGGCCTGGGCACGCAGCGGGTTGTGCAGGAGGTCGAGCGCACGACGGGAGCGTCGGTGCTGCGATGGGACCGCGACGCCGCCCGTGAGCGCGACGCCCACCGGGCCCTCATGGAGGGCTTCTCCCGCGGCGACGCCCAGGTGCTGGTCGGCACCCAGATGGTGGCGCAGGGGCTGCACCTGCCGAACGTCACGCTGGTCGGCGTCGTGTTGGCGGACTTGGGCCTGTACCTCCCCGACTTCCGCGCGGGCGAGCGCACATTCCAGCTGCTGTGCCAGGTGGCCGGCCGCGCCGGCCGCGGCGGCGACCCGGGCCGCGTGGTGGTGCAGACCTACACCCCCGAGCACTACGCGGTCCAGGCCGGCGCCCTGCAGGACTACCGCGCCTTCTACGAGAGGGAGGTCGCGCTGCGGCGCGAGCTCGGCAACCCTCCCTTCTCGCGGCTCGCGCGTTTCAGCTTCTCGCACACCAACCGCGAGTACGGGGCGACCGAGGCGCGCCGCTTCGGGACGGAGCTGCAGCTGGCGCTCGCGCAGCAGGGACTGACCGAGGTCGGCGTGGTCGGGCCCGCCCCCGGCCACCCCGCGCGCGTCCGGGGCCGGTACCGCTGGCACATTGTGCTGCGCCTGCCGCCGACGCCCGCCGCGGACATGCCGTCGCTCCTCTCGACGCTGCCCGTCCCGCCGACGTGGTCGGTGGACGTGGACCCGGTGAC
>CAZCPU010000025.1:0-7312 GCA_964499855.1 uncultured Dehalococcoidia bacterium
CGCCAATGCCGGGACAATTCGTGAAGGTCGCTCGCGCCGACGACGTCGCACCGGGCATGTCGATCGCCGTCGAGCTGCCGCAGGCGTCGCTGGCCATCTGCAACGTCGACGGCCAGTTCTTCGCCATCGAGAACCTCTGCACCCACGACGACGGCCCGCTGGGCAACGGCGCCCTCGACGGGTTCCGCATCCAGTGCCCCCGCCACCTCGCCTACTTTGACGTCCGCAACGGCAAGGCCCTCACCCTCCCGGCGGTCATCGACGTGGAGTGCTTTCCCGTCCGCGTACAGGACGGCGATGTGGAAGTGGAGGTCTAGCAGGCGAGCCGATGGACAACGCGGAGAAGGACAGCGGATTAGACGCCCCCGCCGCGGTGGGTTGGGGCGCCATCGGCGCCGACAACCAGGCGCTCATCATGGACCACTACCGCAACCCGCGGAACCGCGCCCCCGTCGACGCGCCCGACGTGCAGGCCACCGAGATCAACCCCTTCTGCGGCGACGAGTGCACCTTCCACGCCAAGCTCACCAACGGCGTCCTCTCGCCCGTGGGCACGGACGGCGCCGGGTGCTCCATCTGCCAGGCCTCCCTCTCCCTGATGTCCGAGGCCGTGCAGGGCCGCACCCCCGTCGAGGCCCTCCACCTCTCGGCGCTCTTCACCCGCATGATGCGAGGGGAAGCCATGGATGACGACGAGAAGGCGCTGCTGGGCGAGCTGACGGGGCTGGTCACCGTGCGCAGCTACCCCGTCCGCGTCAAGTGCGCCCTGCTGGCCTGGTGGGCGCTCGACCAGAGCCTGAGCGCCTACGCCTCGTAGCCCCGGTCACTCCACCCACGCGCGCGCCCAGAAGTGGTACTCGCGGTTGGCGAAGTTCACGTGCAGCCCCTTCACCCGCGGCCACCAGCCCCACGCCTGCGCCTGCGCCGCGGGCGTGAACCGCACCCCCTCCTGAAGGAGCGTCAGCGCCGCCTCCCGAGCGATGCCTCGCCGCACCGCCGGGTCGAGCTCCCCCGCCTGCGCGTCGACAAGCTCGTCGAGCGCGGGCGTGCCGTAGCCCGTCTTGTTGCCCGCCGAACCGCTCCGCACCAGCCCGATCAGGTAGCTGTTCGGCGCGTGCATCGGCGGCAGCGGCCCCAGGTAGGCCTGGAAATCGCCCCGCCGCCAGACGCGCTCCGCGTACTCGCTCGGGTTCAGGTCCCGCACCGTAAGGCCCACGCCAACCTGCCTGAGCTGCTCCAGGATGCGGCGGCTGTACGTGAGGTGCGCGTCGCCGAAGTCCGCCACGAGCAGCTCCAGCGTCGGCGGCGGGCTGCCGGCGGCCCCGAGCAGCTCCCGCGCACCCACGGGGTCCGCGAGCGCCCCGCGCAGCTCGTCCTCGGTCAGCCGCCAGTCCGGCGACGGCGACGGCATCCCGCCGGTCACCTCCGCGAGCCCGTGCCACACCTGCTCGTTCAGCGCCCACGGGTCCAGCGCCATCAGGAGGGCCCGCCGGACTGCCGGGTCTCGCAGGGCGGGGTCGTTCACGTTCAGGGCGAACTCGGAGCCGCCGCCGGGCGGATGGTAGCGGGCCAGGCCGGCATCCAGGTTGCGCTCCCGGTACGTCTCGACGTACCCGGGCGCCACCTCGTCCACGTCCAGCGACTGCGTGAGGAACGCAGCGCGGCGCAGGTCTTCCTCGGGCAGGACCCGGATCACCAGGCTCTCGAGCCGCGGGAGGCCCGGCTCGAAGTAGGTGGGGTTCGGGGTGAAGGTGTAGCGGTGCTCCGGCTGCACCTCGCCGATGACCCACGGCCCCGTGCCGATGAAGGGCCCCGCGCCGAGATCGTCCCTCGCCGCGAGCTCCGACGGCAGCACCTTGGTGTGCCCGTCCGCCAGCGCCAGGGGGAAATCCGCGTCCGGCGACCGCAGCGTGAAGACCACGTCGTTGCCCCGCACCACCGCGGAGGCGACGTTGGCCAGCAGCCCGGCGTGCGGCCACCCCGCCGTCCGCTGCCGCTCCAGGCTCGCCGTCACGTCGTGCGGCGAGAGGGCCCGGCCGTTGATGGGCTCGGCGCTCTGCCACCGCACGTCCTGCCGCAGCGTCACCCGCAACCTCGCCGAGTCCTCCCACACCCACGACTCGCACAGGTCGCACTCCAGCGCCAGGCTCGGCGTCCGAACGTCCGGCCCCGACGCGAACCGCAGCAGGCGGCTGTACACGATGCCCGGCCCGAAGGCCGCCAGCGACGGCGCCGACGCCCGGTGTACGTCCAGATCATCCAGCACCACCCGCGTCGCGATGGCCAGTCGCCCGCTGCGCTGCCCGACCGGCGTGGCGGCGGCCGTCGGCAACAGCGGCGCGGCCGTCGTCGCCGAGGGGTCCGCGCCGGGTACCGGTGTCGACGGCGCCGAGGGCGTCGCGGGCGACAGCGGCGTCGAGACCGGGTCGGCTATCGTAGAAGGCTCCGGCCCGCCCGTCTCGCGGCACGCCGCCAACACGAGCACGGCGAA
Organism: uncultured Dehalococcoidia bacterium; assembly: GCA_964499855.1. Taxonomy (GTDB): domain Bacteria; phylum Chloroflexota; class Dehalococcoidia; order Lucifugimonadales; family UBA1127; genus UBA1127. Next base: position 2,492 of record CAZCPU010000025.1, read on the forward strand.
CGCGAGCAGCAACAAGCCGCGCATCATGCTCGCGTGTCCTCCGGTTGCTTGGGGGGCCTGGCGGACATTGCTGTCATACCTCGCAAGGGCTGAGGGCGGCGTGACGGGGAGCGCTCGATTGGGAATGCGGCGGGCGCCGGACGCCTCGACCAGACGTATAGCATATACTAGCCGCATACGGACACCAAAACGCGCGGCGGTGCGGCCCATGTACGTTGACTCCCATACCCACCTTGACGACTTCCCGCCGGAGGAGCTGGACGGCGTGCTTGAGCGCGCCCGCGACGCGGGCGTCGGCGCAATCGTGCTGGCCGGCACGACGCTGGAGTCGACGCAGGCGTGCGTCGAGCTTGCCAGGCGGACGCCCATGCTGCTCGCCGGCGTTGGCATCCACCCCATGCAGATCGCCGCGCCCATCGACGACGCCTGCGCCGGGCAGCTCCGGCAGGCCGCCCTGTCCACGCCCAAGGTCGTCGCCATGAGCGAGAACGGCCTGGATTTCGACAGGGGCGCGCCCGATCTCTCCCTGCAGTACCAGGGGTTCCGGGCCCAGATCCGCATCGCGCTGGAGCTCGGCCTGCCCGTCATCTTCCACTCCCGGGAGGTCCCCGGCCAGCCCGACCTGCACATGGAGGCGCTGAAGGTGCTGCGCCAGGAGCAGGGCTGGCGCGTCGGCGGCGCCATGCACTACTTCCAGGGCGACGAGCGCGCCGCCCGCGAGTGCATGGAGCTGGGCATCTACGTCTCGTGGGCCAAGCCCCTGCTGCGCCGCCCAGACCTGCAGGCCATCGCCGGGTGGGTGCCGCTGGATAACGTCGTGCTGGAGACCGACACCTACCCGCAGCCCTTCAAGGGCAGCCGCGACAAGTGGACGGAGCCCCGCGACGTCCCGCTGGTGGCCGAGAAGCTCGCCGAGCTCAAGGGCGTGCCGGTCGAGGAGGTGCGGCGGGTCACGACGGCCAACTTCCTCGAGATGTGCGGCAGAGGCGGTGCGCCCGGCCGCGTCGACGCCGTCCTCGCTGCCATCGGGCGCTAGCCGCCGGGCGCCGACGCCCGCGCCGACACCAGCGCGTCCGCGATGGCCGACATGGTCTGCCTTCCTTCGCGCTGCCGGGCGACGGCATCGCGCCACCGCGTGGGAATGCCCTGCAGACCGAACCGCGCGCCCAGGAGCGCCCCGGCCGCCGCCCCGTTCGTGTCCGTGTCTCCCCCCGCCTCGACAATGGCCCGCAGCCCCTGCTCAAAGCCCTCCGCCCGCCACCACGCCGTCAGCGCCGTCCGCAGCGTCAGCAGGGTATAGCCCATGTCCCCGCCGTCGAGCTCCAGGTCGCTGAGCGACTCGCCGGCGGCCCGGTGGACGGCGTCGCGGACCTCCTCCGGCATGGCGTCGCCGTAGCCGTACCGCGTCAGCGCCCCTGCCGACGCGCCAAGAGCCGTCTCTGCCTGCGCGATGAGGTCGCCCGCGCCGAGGGTCTCTCCCCGCAGGGCGGCAACGGCCGCCAGATTCAGCAGCACGCACGACCACCCGCAGCGGGGGTCCCAGTGCGTCGGCACTGCGCTGACGACGCTGTTGCGCGCCATGGCCACCGTGTCGTCGCGCCAGCGCACGGCGATGGGCGCGCACCGCATCAGCGCGCCGTTCCCCGCCCGGTCGCCGCCCCACGCCTCCCGGGACGCCTCCTCGATGGGCTTCCCGGCTGGGGTTCGCACGTTCCCGCCCTCCGAGAGGGCTGCATACATCGGGGGCGACCCGCCATAGCGCGTCAGAACGTCCCCCGTCAGGATGCCCATGCCGAGGCCGTTCTGTTCCCCCCACGCCCAGAACCGCGCGCCGAGGTCGTCGACGTCCAGCGGCCCCTCGACCGACGCTTCTGCGATGATGATGGCCTGCGCCAGGTCATCGTCGTCAGGGCGCCCCGGCTTGGCGTCAACATCCAGCACACCTAGTGGATACTGTCGCCGCACCGCGTCCCTCGGCCAGCTCTCCATGGCGATGCCCAGCAGGTTCCCGACGGCGATGCCTTCCATCAGCCCCCGTTCCCGGTCGTCGGACGTGGTCACGCGCCGCCTCCTCCCGTCCCGCCGGGGAGCGCGTCGATGTACGCCCGCAGCCGCTCGATGTGCGCGCGGCCCCCGGCTTCCGAGACGTTGTCGTGGTTGGCGCCCTCCACCACGTAGAAGGACTTCGGCTCGGAGGCCGCCTCGAACAGCGCGCGGCCCGCCTCGATGGGCACCGTCTCGTCGGCGTCGCCGTGCGCGATGAGGACCGGCACGTCCAGCCCCCCGATCTTGCTCGCGCTGTCGTAGCGCGCCGCGATGATCCGGTGGACCACCCACGCCGGCAGCCACGGCCGCACGACCTCCGACATGTACTCGATCGACGGGAAGCCCGACTCCAGGATGATGCCGTAGGGGCGGTGGCGCGCGGCTAGCTCCACCGCGATCGCCACCCCGAGGGAGCGCCCGAAGTAGACGATCTTCGCCGGGTCGACGTCGTCGCGCGACTGCAGGTAGCGCAGGGCGGCCTCGGCGTCGCGGTACAGGCCCTCCTCCGAGGGTGTGCCCGCGCTGCGCCCGTAGCCCCGGTAGTCGTAGATGAGGATGTTGACGCCCAGCTCCCGGTGGAAGAGGTCGATGTCCGGCAGCCGGTAGCCTATGTTGCCGCCGTTCCCGTGGTGCCACAGCAGCGTCACGTCGCCCTCGCCCGGCACGTGCCACCCGTGCAGCCACCGCCCGTCCGACGTCTCGAAGTAGGCGTCCTCGTACGCGAGGCCGTAGTTGGCCGGCGAGCCGATGATCTCGCTCGTTGGGAAGTACAGGAAGTGCTGGTCCAACATCCCGGACGCTCCTGACCAGAGGCCCAGCGCCACCAGCAGCGCGACGGCGATGCCGGCGCCCGCGGCGACGCGGCGTACTTCCAGCGTCCCACGGCCCGCGTCGTCGTGTCCAGCCACGGCGGGCTCACCGCCGCACGTTCAGCAGGCCGCGCAGCAGCTCCGCCGCGACGGCCTTGTCCAGCGGGAAGTTGTTGTTCCCGCACTTGGGCGACTGCACGCAGGCCGGGCACCCCTCGCTGCAGGGGCATTCCTCGACGGCCTGCAGCGTCGTCCGCCACAGCGCCTCGACGGCCTCGAAGCCCCGCTCGGCGATGCCGATGCCGCCGGGATAGCCGTCGTAGATGAAGACTGTCGGCTGCCCCGTGTCCGGGTGCATGGGCGTCGAGACGCCGCCGATGTCGGCGCGGTCGCACAGCGCGAACAGGGGCAGCACGCCGATGGCCGCGTGCTCGGCGGCGTGCAGCCCGCCCGCCAGGTCCCGCTTGCCCTCGAGGATGTCCTCGACGGTCACCGGCGGCGCCTCGAACCACAGGGCCATCGTGCGGAAGCGGTGCGCGGGCAGGTCGAGGATCTCGTCGCCGAGGTTGGCCTCCGTGTAGTGGGCCAGCTTGCGGTAGGCCACCACCTGCCGCGTGACCTCCACCTCGCCGAGACAAACGCGCACGTCCACGGAGACGGTGCGGCGGCGGTAGGTGTCCAGCACGCGGATGTCCGTGACGTCCCGCGACTGCGTGTAGTAGGGCTCGCTCGCCGACGTGACGACGGCGGTCTCGCCCGCGAGGTTGAGTTCCGTCACGAGGAGCGGCTCGCCCTGGTGCAGGTAGACCGCGCCGGGGTGCAGCGACGAGTAGGCCGCCGACGCCTCGACCCCGGCCTCCAGCAGCGCCCCCGTCGTCCCGTCGACGACGGTGAAGCTGCGGTCCGACGTCGAGCGGAGGTGGACGTGCTGCGCCGGGTAGTCGACCGACGGGTCCAGGTGCCAGCGTCCCCTCGAGGCCCGCAGGTGGCCGGACTCCACCAGCTCCTCGAGGCGCGCGGGCAGCTCCTCGCCGAAGTACGCGCGGTCGCCGAGGGTCAGGGGGAACTCGTGGGCCGCGCAGAGCAGGTGCGGGGCCAGGACGTACGGGTTCTCCGGCGCGATCAGGGCGTGCTCCATCGGGCGGCCGTGGAAGAACTCCGGGTGCCGCATGAGGTACTGGTCGAGGGGGTCGTCACGGGCGACGAGCACGGCCAGCGAGGCCTCGCCGCGCCGGCCCCCGCGGCCCGCCTGCTGCCACGCGCTGGCGACGCTGCCCGGGTAGCCGGTGAGCACCGTCGCGTCCAGACCGCCGATGTCCATGCCCAGCTCCAGCGCGTTGGTGGCGGCGACGCCCAGCAGGTGGCCGTCGCGGAGCCCCTCCTCGATGCGGCGCCGGTCCTCCGCCATGTAGTGTGCGCGGTAGGGTGCGAGGCGGTTGGCGAGCGCGGGCTCCTTCTCGGACACCATGTCGCGGGCGGCGCCGTAGACCAGCTCCGCGGTGCGGCGCGTCCGCACGAAGGCGAGGGTGCGCACGCCCGCCCGCGTCGTCTCGGCCAGCAGCCGCGCCGATTCGCCGTATGCCTTCTCGCGGACGCCGAGCTCGGCGTCGCGGAGGGGCGGGTTCCAGAAGAGAAAGCGCTTCTCGCCGAGGGGCGCGCCGCTGTCGGTGACGGCGGTGAAGGGCTCGCCGGTGAGGTTCTCGGCCAGCTCCGCGGGGTTGCCGATGGTCGCGGAGCACAGGATGAAGCGCGGCTCGGACCCGTAGCGCGCGCAGATGCGCCGCAGCCGCCGGAGCAGCAGCGACACGTGCGAGCCGAAGACGCCCCGGTAGGTGTGCGCCTCGTCGATGACCACGGTCGAGAGGCGCTGCAGGAAGGCCGCCCATACCTTGTGGTTGGGCAGGATGCCCGCGTGCAGCATGTCGGGGTTGGTGAGCAGTACGTGTGCCGAGCGTCGGATGCCCGC
>CAZCPU010000025.1:7412-19965 GCA_964499855.1 uncultured Dehalococcoidia bacterium
AGCTCGCGCAGCGCGGTGAGCTGGTCCTGCGCCAACGCCTTGGTGGGGTAGAGGAACAGGGCCCGCGACGACCGGTCATCCAGCCACTCGTGCAGGACGGGGGCCTGGAAGCACAGGCTCTTGCCGCTGGCGGCCGGCGTCGCGACGACGACGTTGTCGCCCTCCAGCGCCGCGTCGATGGCCTCCGCCTGGTGCGCGTACAGCGGCCAGCGGCCCAGCTCCCGCAGCCGCGCGGCGAGGGTGGGGTGGAGGGGCGACTCGGGCGCCTGCTCGACGGCGTCACGCGGCGGCAGGGTCCGGTCGTCCACGACCTGGCCGTCGTACCACGGCTGCCCACGCACCCGGTCGAGGAAGCCCTGCACGTCCATGGGGGCAGTCTACCACGCGCCCCGGCATGGAATTGGCTGGGCCCCGACCCTTGCCGCGCCGGAAGACCCTCCGCCTGGGCGGAAACGCGGGAAGCAACCCGTGCTTGTCATGCGACGGTGCTCGCGGTCGTCCGCATCATGTATTCCACGCGTACAGATCAACTGCACAATTGACATTATACCTGCACATTCTTACCTTAACGATGGCGTCTTGTTTCCAACATCAATCTGTGGAAGTTGCAGTGCCATTCAAGCTCTCCAAAACCATGAAGAACGGGCCGAGAATGTCCGGCGTTGCGCCGACGCTGCGCGAGTACGAGGACCGGTTCAGCAGGACGCAGGAGGGCGCTGCGGAGTCGGTGGCACGAGACGGCAGGGGGCTGCACGACCTCTATTACGACCTGGTTACCGACTTCTACGAATACGGGTGGGGCAAGTCCTTCCACTTCGCGCCGCGCGTGCCTGGAGAGAGCTTCAGGGAATCGCTCATCCGGCACGAGCGGCGCATCGCCGACGCCCTGGAACTGGGCCCGGGGATGGTCGTCGCCGACATGGGGTGCGGCGTCGGCGGCCCGCTGATGCAGATCGCCCGATACTCCGGCGCGAAGGTCGTCGGCGTAAACACCAACGGCTATCAGATCGACCGTGCCCAGCGGTACGCGGAAGCGGCGGGGCTGTCGCACCTGGCCGACTTCCTTCACTGCAGCTACCTGGACCTCGATGCGCCGGACAACTCCTTCGACGCAGCCTATGACATCGAAGCGATGTGCCATGCGCCGGACAAGGTGAGCGTCTTCGCCGAGGTCTTCCGCGTGCTGAAGCCCGGCGGCCGCTTCGCAGGCTACGAGTACTGCCTGACCAGCCGGTTCGACCCCGAGAATCCGGTCCACCAGAAGATCAAGGCCGACCTGCAACTGGGCGGCAGCCTGCTGGTCATCGACGACATCCCCACGGTGGAAGGGGCGCTGGCCGAAGTGGGGTTCGAGGTGCTGGAGACGCGGGACCTCGCGCTGCAGGACGGCCCGTCGGTCCCGTGGTTCCAGCCACTCGCCGGCTCCGGCATCTCTTTCGCCAGCTTCCGCAGCACGAGGGTCGGGCGCTTCACCACGCATAACGTGCTGAGGGCGCTCGAGACGCTCCGCCTCGCGCCGAAGGGGACCGTGCGGGTGTCCGAGACGCTGAACCTCTGCGCTGTCGCGATGGTGGAGGCGGGGCGGCTGGGCATCTTCACGCCCATGTACTTCGTGCACGCGCGCAAGCCGGGGTAGGACGGCGGGAGCACGCTCACGGCACCTCGCGAGGGGCGGCCGCAGGAGCCGCCCCTACTTTTATGTCGGGGCCCTTCGGTGCCGTGAGCGAGGGAGAATCATACGGTGGCGTCCCGGGTGGGAATCGAACCCACGACCATCTGCTTAGAAGGCAGCCGCTCTATCCTCTGAGCTACCGGGACACATACAACCCATTTGCGATGGTAGACCTCGCCGAGAAGGGGTGTCAAACGTGGGGAAGGGGGCCGGCGCGTAGCGTTGTCGCCGCTACCTCGGCATCTCCGCCAGCTTGATGAGGAGCTCTATGGGCTGCCCCTGGCGCAGGAAGACGGCGAGGACCTCCTGCCCGACCTCCAGGTGCTCCCGCATGACGCGCTGCAGCTCCCGCAACGACGCGATGTCGTGGCCGTCGAGGTTGATGAGGATGTCCCCCGTCTGGATGCCCGCCGCCTCCGCCGGGCTGCTCGGCCACACGCGCCCGATGAGCACGCCCCGGCGGTCGTCCAGGTCCATCTGCAGCGCGACCGGCGCCGTGATGTCCGAGATCCCGACGCCCATCCACGGCCAGCGCACCCGCCCGTGCTGCAGGATGGACTGCACCACCGGCACCACCGTGAAGCTGCTGACCGAGAACCCCATCCCCTGCGCGCCGCGCACCACCGCCGTGTTGATGCCGATCACCTCGCCGTTCAGGTCGACGAGCGGGCCCCCGCTGTTCCCCTCGTTGATGGCCGCGTCCGTCTGGATTAGGTCCGTCAGCGACTGCTGCTGCGTCGTCAGCGAGCGGTCGATCGCGCCCACGACGCCCAGCGTGACGGACGGCCCGCCCGGCAGGCCCAGCGCGTTGCCGATGGCGATCGCCCAGTCCCCGACGCGCACCGAGTCCGGCGGCGCGAAGGGCAGCGCGGGGAAGGGTCCGTCGCCCTCGATCTTCACCACGGCCAGGTCGGTGACCGGGTCCGTGCCGACGACGGTCGCGTCGAAGTGGCGGCCGTCGTCGGTGGTGACCACGATGCGGGTGGCGCCGTGAATGACGTGGAAGTTGGTAACCACGTAGCCGTCGGCGTGGATGATCGCGCCCGTGCCGTTGCCCGTGGCCCCGAAGCGGCGGAAGAGGAAGCTGCCGGTCTCGACCCGCGTCGTGATGTTGACCACGGCGGGCCGCACGGCCTCCACGACCTCGGCGACGGACGGGAGCGAGGCGGCGACGGGGCGCGGCACGCGGATGGCGTGCTCGGCGACGACGGTGTTCTCCTGCCCGGCGGTCTCCTCGGCGACGGCGGCCCCGTCAGCCATCGACGAGGCGGGCAGCTCCGGCGGCTCGCCGCCGCACCCGGCCGCGAGGGAGAGCAGCGCCGCGCAAGCGGCCAGTGCGAAAAGCCAATGCAATGCGCGCTTCACCGGACACCTCCGGCCGTCCGGCCGCAAGTCGGGGGCTGCTAGGAGTCCTCGTTCCCTTCCGCGTCGGCCTCTTCCTCGACGCGCTCGGGCTCCGGCGGGGCCTCCGGCGCGCCCTCGGTCTCGATGGCCTCCGCGCCCACCGGTGCGGCGACGTGGGCGACCATCTGGTCGCCGTCGGTTAGCACGGTCACCCCTTCGGGCACGACAAGGTCGGAGACACGGATGCTCTTCTCAAAGTCGTTCAGCACGGCGATATCCACCTCGATGGAGGCAGGGACATCGAGGGGGCGGGCCTCCACGTTGACGGTGTGGATGTTCTGGATGAGGCTGCCGCCCAGATGCACGGCGTTGGAGTCGCCCACCAGCTCCACCGGTACCTCGACGGTCGTGGTGAGGCTGGCGTCGACGCGGAAAAAGTCGACGTGCAGGACGTCGAGGGTGAGCGGGTGGAACTGGATCTCGCGGACGAAGGCCAGGCTGCGGTCGCCGGTGCCCTCGGTCACGACCTCGATGGGCCGGTTGTGCCCGACGTGCGTGAGGACGCGCCGCAGCGAAAGGGAGTCGACCTGGAGGGCCTTCGGCTCGGCGCCGGAGCCGTAGAGGTGAACGGGAGTGAGCCCCTGCCGTCGCAGCTGGCTGACCTTCTTCCCCAGCACCGTGCGTGGCTGGACGGACAACGTGGCAACCTGAGTGGTCATGGGGCTACTCCTCTTGAAAGCAATGTACGAAAGTCCATTGTAGTGCAAGGTGGCCCGTAGGGGAAGCGCAGCCGGAGAGGGGGAAGGCTAGGCCAGGAGACCGAGCGCCCCAGGGGCCAAGATAACGGCGGTGCCCGTGCCAACGACCCACCGGATCAGCCGGCTTCCCGACTCGTGAATCTCGGCCCTGAGGTCGCTGTGGGTCTTGTCCATTCCCTCCGCGTACCCGGAGAACCAGGCACGGAATTGCTCGAATGTTGTCGTCGGCTGTGGCTGGGCGCCCAGGGAAGACCCTCCATTTGCACGTGCGGCAAGGGTACGGCATTGAAGCTCAAGGCTCAAGCCGCCGCACTATCCCCCAATAGCCGCTCGCCTTGTGGGGGGTATCTGCGCGTGCTATACTCGAGAACGACTTTGCCGTTGTCAGGCCGTGGCCTGCGCCTGGGAGTTTCAGTGACGACGGCGCTACAGGAGGCCCAGCATGACAACCTCGTTCGCATTGACGCCGCAGCAGGTGCAGCGCTACAGCCGCCACATCATCATGCCCCAGGTGGGCAGCCACGGCCAGCGCAAGCTCATGCAGTCCAAGGTCCTCGTCGTCGGCGCCGGCGGCCTCGGCTCCCCGACGGCCCTCTACCTCTCCCTCGCGGGCGTCGGCACCGTCGGCCTCGTCGACTTCGACGTGGTCGACATCTCCAACCTCCAGCGCCAGATCCTGCACCAGAACGCTGACGTCGGCCGCCCCAAGGTCGTCTCCGCGCAGGAGTCCATCAACGCCTACAACCCCGACGTCAACGTCCGCGTTCACGAGACGCCCATCAACTCCGAGAACGCCTTCGAGATCATCTCGGACTACGACATCGTCGTGAACGGCGCCGACAACTTCGCCACCCGCTACCTGGTCAACGACGCCTGCTACCTGCTCAACAAGCCGCTCGTCGACGGCAGCATCCTGATGTTCGACGGGCAGGCCACCGTCTACCTGCCGGGCCGCGGCTGCTACCGCTGCCTCTTCCCCGCCCCGCCGCCTCCCGGCGCCGTGCCCAACTGCGCCGAGGCCGGCGTGCTGGGCGCCATCACCGGCCTTGTCGGCAGCATCCAGGCCACGGAGACCCTGAAGCTCATCCTCGACATCGGCGACTCGCTCTCCGGGCGGCTGCTCCTGGTCGACGCGCTGACCATGGACTTCCGCACCGTGAAGATCCGGCAGAACCCCAACTGCCCGCTCTGCGGCGCGGAGCCCACGGTGACCGAGCTCATCGACTACGAGGTCTTCTGCGGCCTCCCCTCGGCGAACTAGGCGCGGCGCGTCCCATGGAGCAGCAGGACGGCCCCATGCCCTCAGCCCAGCCGCGCCCCGCGCTGGCCAAGGACGGCATCCTTGACGCCGTCGGCGGGACCCCCCTTGTCTTCCTGCCCAACCTCAGCAAGCCCAACGTCCGCATCTACGCCAAGCTGGAGGGTCACAACCCCACCGGCAGCGTCAAGGACCGCATCGCCAAGCACATGATCGAGCGCGCCGAGGCCGATGGCACCCTCACCCGCGACAAGGTCGTGCTGGAGCCCACCAGCGGCAACACCGGCATCTCCCTGGCCATGGTGTGCAAGGTGAAGGGGTACAGGCTCAAGGTCGTCATGCCGGAGAACGTCAGCCCGGAGCGCGCACAGCTCCTGGAGGCCTTCGGCGCCGAGGTCACCTTCTCCGACGGCGAGGGCGGCAGCAACAACGCCATTGTCGTGGCCAAGCAGCTCTACGAGGAAGACCCGGACACCTATTTCATGCCGTACCAGTACGGCAACGCCTCCAACCCCCTCGCGCACTACGAGACCACCGGCGCGGAGATCATCGAGGCGCTCCCGGAGGTGGACACCTTCGTGGCCGGCCTCGGCACGGGCGGCACCCTGATGGGCGTCGGCCGCCGCCTGAAGGACCACAACCCCCACGTGCAGGTCGTCGCCATCGTTCCCTCGCCCGACGACGCCATCCAGGGGCTGCGGAGCCTCGAGGAGGGCTTCATCCCGCCCATCCTCGACACCTCGCTCCTCGACGCTCGCATCATGATCGAGGGCCGCGAAGCCTTCGCGAGCACGCGCTACCTGATGGAGCAGGAGGGCATCTTCGCCGGCATCTCCTCCGGCTCCGTCATCGCCGGCGCGCTGCGCATCGCGGACCGCATGGAGCACGGCAACATCGTCTGCCTCCTCGCCGACGGCGGCTGGAAGTACCTCAGCACCAACCTCTGGACCACGGACTACGGTGACCTCGAGGGCCGCGTCAAGGGCAAAATCTGGTGGTAACCGGCGCCCGCTGAGCCCGTCCGCGAGTTCCCGAACATCCCTCGCTCGGCGCTTCACCTCAGCTATGGCTGCGATTTGCCAACATGGCCCTCTGCCTGTATCCTTTGCCCTGTCAATACTCAGTTTTCCTTGGGGAGATAGCGTATGGCAATCGTCGACCCCAATGCCTTCAAGGCGGCGGCGGGAAGCTTCGGTTCAGGCGTCACGATTGTGACCGCTAAACAGGACGGCAAGGTGCACGGCATGACCGTCTCCGCCTTCGCCTCCGTGTCGCTGGACCCCACGCAGATCCTCGTCTCACTGCGCACCGGCAGCCGGGTGACCGGCATGATCAACGCGTCGGGGAACTTTGCCGTGAGCGTGCTGCGTGAGGAGCAGCGGGAGATCGCCTCGCATTTTGCCACCAGCGGCCTTGAGCTGCAGGACGGCTCCTTCCCGCAGTTCGAGTCCACCACCGCCGTCACCGGCGCGCCCATCTTCGAGGGCTCCCTGGCCCACTTCGATTGCACCGTCGCCCATGCCTTCGAGTGCGGCGACCACATCATCTTCGTGGGCGACGTCGTGGAAACCGGTTCCACGGACGGCGAGCCGCTGATGTACTACAAGGGCAGCTTCCGCGGGATCCGGGACTGGGCCGGCTCCTAGGCCCGCGGCCCGCGCATTCCACAGGCTGGCAAGGAGACCTGACGCCGTGTCCATCGACATCAGCAACGCGAAGGGCGCCAAGACCGGCCAGGGCTACATCGAGAGCCTGCGTGACGGGCGCGAGGTGTGGCTCGACGGTGAGCGCGTCGACGACGTGACCACGCACCCCGCCTTCTCCGGCATGGTGCATCAGCTCGCCCGCCTCTATGACCTCCAGTACACCGACGAATACATCGACCAGATGACCTACGTCTCCGACGTCACCGGCAACCGCATCAGCTACTCCTACAGCCTGCCCCGCACCCTCGACGACCTGAAGAAGCGCCGCCGCAACAGCGAGATCTGGATGCAGGAGAGCTTCGGCCAGCTCGGCCGCACCCCGGACTTCTGCTCCTCCATCGTCTGCGGCTGGTACGACCTCCGCAAACACCTCGACACCCTCAACCCCAAGCTCGTCGGCAACGCCGAGCGCTTCTGGCGCTTCGCCTCCGAGCACGACGTCGCCATGACCCACGCCATCGGCGACCCCCAGGTCGACCGCACCAGCACCACGCAGGGCGAGAACCGCACCGACAACGCCTGGATCGGCGTCGGCGGCTACGCCATGGAGAACCCCGAGGACGACGAGGCCACCGCCCTCCACGTCGTCAAGGAGACCCGCGACGGCATCGTCCTCCGCGGCGCCAAGCAGCTCGCCACCCTCGCCCCACTCGCCAACGAGTGCCTCGTCTACCTCTCCGCCACCTTCTCCAACCGCGCCAACAGCGAGTTCGTCCAGTGGTTCTCCATCCCCATGAACACCCCCGGTCTCGTCACCGTCTGCAGGGAGCCCATGTCCCTCTACCCGGGCAGCTGGGGCCACCCCTTCGGCGGCCGTTTTGAAGAGCAGGACGCCATGATGTTCTTCAACAACGTCCTGGTGCCGTGGGACCACGTCGTCATGCTCTATGACGCCCCCACGGCCGTCCGCTACCTCGGCCGCATCAACAACCTCGCCAGCTACAGCACCAACATCCGCCTGCATGAGCGACTCCGCACCTTCGTCACCGTCGTCACCATGCTCGCCAAGGCCAACGATATCGACGAGATCCGCGGCGTCCGCGACCTCATGGGCGAGCTCATCACCTACGCCGAGATGATCGACCTCGCCACCCGCGGCATGGAGGCCGGCGCCTTCATGAGCGACGGCGACATGATCAACACCGGCGATGGGTTCGCCGTCGGCGCCTTCGCCGCGCAGATCTCCCGCCGCGTGCTGGACATCCTGCAGATCATCGGCGGCATGGAGCTCGTCGCCCAGCCCAGCGAGCGCGACCTCGCCAACGAGGAGGTCCGCCCCTACCTCGACAAGCTCATCCCTGGCAACGGCCTCGGCACCGCCGAGCGCGTCCGCCTCTTCCGCCTCGCCTACGACCTCTGCATGTCCTCTTTCGCCGCCCGGCAGGAGATCTACGAGTACTGGCACCGCGGCGACATCACCCGCAACCGCACCACCCTCTACCTCCGCAACAACAACGGGAAGGTCGCGGACCGCATCAACAAGCTGATCTCCAAGCCCATGTAGTCCGCCGAGCTCGCCGTTCGTGTATCATCCCCCCCACCAGCTATGTCGGTGGGCCACCGCCGCACCGAGGAGGACGCCATGATCACGGGCATTGACCACGTCCACGTCACGACTTTCGACATGGACAAGAGCATCGACTTCTACACCAACGTCCTGGGCTTCCACTTCCTGCGCAGGGTCGAGTTCGGCCCCGAGGACAACCGCCGCGAGCTCGCCTACGTCGGCCTCGGCGACATCCTGCTGGAGCTGCTGCCCCCGCCGCCCGGCGTCGACGCCGTCGTCGGCACGGCCCAGCGGCCGCTGGCGCTCACGGTGACGGACGTCGGCGCCGTCATCGCCGACCTGGAGGCCAAGGGCGTCGAGGTGACGACGCAGCCCCGGCCGGGCTTCTCGTTCTATGGCGTCACCGCCGTCGTCACCGACCCCAGCGGCCTCGCCATCGAGCTCCGCGAGTGGCGCGGCCCCGACGGCCCCCACTACATGGACTGGCAGCCGGAGGTCGAGGGCGCCGTCCGGACGGGGTAATCCCCTACTAGGACCCCAGGCAAATGGACCACGAGCGTACATCAGGGGGCGCGTTGCGCCCGCAACCGGGGGAAAAAATGTTGGATGCAGGTAACCGGACGCCGCGGACACGTCGGTCATGGCTGCTCCTGGCCCTGCTGGGGCTCGTGGCCGGGTTCGCCGTCGCCCTCCCGGGGTGCGACCAGGTCGAGGACGCCGCCGACGTCATGGGCATCGGCGACAATCCCGTACCCCTGCGCATCGGCCTGCTGCTGAACCTGACCGAAGGCGCCCCCGGCCGCGCCGTCGAGCGCCGGCAGGCCTTCGAGATGGCCGTCCAGCACGTCAACACGGCCGGGGGCGTCTTCGGCCAGCCGGTGCAGGTGGTGCTCGGCAACTCCACCCTCGACCCGGACCTCGCCGTCGCCGAGGCCCTCCGGATGGTGGAGGACGCGGGCGTCCACGCCATCGTCGGCCCCACGTCCAGCGCCAACGCCCTGGCCGTGGCCGAGCGGGTCTCCGGCCCGGCCGGCATCCCCACCATCAGCCCCTCCGCCACGTCGCCCAACCTCACAAGGGTCGACGACGGCGACTTCTTCTTCCGCACGGCGCTGGCAGACAACGCGCAGGGGCCCGTGCTGGCGCGTGTGGCCCGCGAGCAGGGCTTCGACAACGTCGGCGTCCTCTACCGCAACGACGCCTACGGCATCGGCCTCTTCCAGGCCTTCAGGAACGCCTGGAAGGGCGGCATCAACGCCGTCCCGGTCATCGACGGCAAGGACTCGTACCTCGCCGAGCTCCGGCAGTCCGCCGCCGGCGGTGCGACGGCGCTGGTCGTGCTCACGTTCGAGAGCGAGGGAACGCTCATCGTCCAGGAGGCGCTGGACAGCGGCCTCTACTCCCGCTTCGCGTTCGGCGACGCGGTCAAGAGCCCGGACGTGGCGCGGGCCGTCGGCGGCGACCGGCTGGACGGCATGTACGGCACCGCCGGCGCCCCCGCCCCCGGCGAGGCTGCCGGCGCTTGGGATGCAGCATACGTCTCGGTCTACGGCGCGCCGCCCGCGTTCGCCTACGTCCGGGAGACCTACGACGCGGTGATGGCCCTCGCCCTGGCGGCGCAGGCGGCCGGCAGCGTCGACGGGACCGCCATCAGGGACCAGCTCCGCGCCGTCGGCGGCGGGCCGGGGCAGAAGGCGCTCCCGGAGCACACCTCCATCAAGAGCGCCCTCGCTGCCCTCGCCGACGGCCTCACCGTCGACTACGACGGCGCCGTCACCCTCGAATGGGACGCCAACGGCGACCTGCGACGGGGACACATCGGTGTCTGGCGCTTCACCGCAGGCGGCGCTGTGGAAGAGGTCGAGGTCATCTCCGTCGGCCAGCAGGTGTAGCCACCGGAGGCGTCGCGGTCGGGGTCCCCACGTTGCCCGTTCGCCCTACGCCATCGCGACCATCAGTTCCTTGACCTTCTCGTCCTCCGTGAAGACGGCGTCGCGCGGCAGGATGTATGACCACGCCCGCACCTGGTAGCGGTCGCCGTCGTAGGCCTCGCCCGGCTCCGTGCCCTCCATGAAGGCCTTGGCCGAGTTCAGCAGGTAGCGCCGCATGGCGATGATCGCGCTGTCGCTGGTGCCGAGGTGCTCCCGGGTGCGGTCCGCGATCGCGCCCATCCCCTCGACGACCGCCGTGTCCTGCTCCCGCGTGCCGACGATGCCTGTGAAGGAGCCGGCGCGCTGGAGCGTCCGGTCCTGCAGGAAGTGGTTGGCCTTCGTCGCTCGCAGCTTGCCGGTGGCGCGGTCGAGGCTCGAGATGTGCGGGTTCGGGCCGTCGAGGATGCCGTACTTCTCCTCCTCCGTCAGCGGCTCGACCGGCGACCAGGTCACGCACCACACGTCCGTGTGCTCGTCGTCGACCGGCACCCACATGTGGCCGTGGCCCCGCCGCTGGTCGACGTTCATGGCGATCATGGTGTAGAAGGGCATGAGCCACTGGTTGATGCGCCAGTAGTGCGTGTCCTCCTCCGCGTTGCGTTGCGCGGCCAGCATGACGCCGTAGTCCGTCGGCTTGATGGTCCACCGCGGTGACTTGTCCGATAGCCAGTACTTGTACTCGCCGCTCACCTGCTGCATGCCCCGGCCCAGCTCCTGGTGCAGGAAGCCGATGTGGCTGGAGTCGATGTCCCCCTCCGTCGCCTGCACGAAGTTGCACTCCTGGTTGTACTTGACCATGTACCGGTGCGACGGCGGGACGCGGAACCACTCGACCTGCGGGAGCTCGGGCTTCCTGTCCGCCGGGCCGAAGTAGCCCCATATCGCGCCGCCCCACTCCTCCGCCGGGAAGCCGATGGGGCGCACCTTCTTCGAGAACTCGTACTGCGCCGGCTCCGAGGGCATGTCGACGCAGTTCCCCTCCACGTCGAACTTCCACCCGTGGTAGATGCAGCGCAGCCCGCACTCCTCGTTGCGGCCGTAGAACAGCGGCGCGCGCCGGTGCGGGCAGAGCGCCTCCACGATGCCGATGCGCCCCTCGGTGTCGCGGAACGCCACGTAGTCCTCGCCGAACACCCGCACCTCGACCGGGTCGCAGTCCGGCCCCGGCAGCTCCTCCGACCGCAGCAGCGGCACCCAGAACCGCCGCAGCAGCTCCCCCATCGGCGTGCCGGGCCCCACCCGGCAGAGCAGCTCGTTGTCCTGTGCGTTCAGCATCTTTTCCCCCTGTCGCCCGCGTCAGATCGGGCGCGCCCTCATATTCCCAGCCCGCGCAGCGGCGCGCAATCACGCCGCCGGCCGCCCGCGGTCGCCCGCTACCGCCACCGCGCGAAGGCCAGCCCGCACCCCGTGCCCGCCGGCGAGCGGTAGCCGGGAATGTACTCCAGCAGCTCCATGTCGAGGTGGTCGGCCGCGCCCGCGGCCGCGATCCAGCACAGCACCTCGCCCTGCGAGCCCTGCATCCACGTGCGCGGCAGCATCGCCAGCTTCTCCATGTCCCGCTCCGCCATTCCCGACAGCGCCAGCCGGTCCAGCTCCTCGTCGACGATGCCCACGCTCAGCCCGCCCGTCGCGACGACGGCCACGCGCTCGTCGCCCGGCCACGTGCGGACGGCGTCGCGCACCGCCTTCCCGAAGTCGTACAGCCGCTTGGGCGTCGGCTGGTTGGGCGGCGTGTGTACGTTCAGGATGACGGGCACGAAGGGGACGGACTGGCCGGGCGTCAGCCGGTCGATGAGGTAGCCGAACCCGTGCGCCATCCCCTCCCCCTCAGGCTGGCTGTCGGACGACGCCACGTCGAAATCCGCCTCGATGAGCCGCTCAACGAGATGAAGGCCGAGGGGTCCGGCCGTGGGATGATCGCCAACCTCGGCGCCCCACGCGGCCGCCATCAGTCGCGTCATCTCATCGGCGCCCTCGGGGACCGCGCGGGGGATGAGGTGGTAGGAGTCGCCCCAGTAGATCATGATCGCCGGGCGGTTGTCGCCCGTGATGTTCTCGTCCTCGTCGTCGCCCATCATGACGACGACGTCCGGGCGGGCCTCGGCCATGCTGTCGACCAGCGTCTGGATGTGCCGCTGCACGCGGGCGTGCTTCTGCGCCATGACCTCGGCCGAAAGGTGCTCCTCGACGCCCGCCGGTGCCCTTGCGAGCAGCTCCTCGTAGTTGGTGGGCACGCCGTGGCGGTCCTTGATGCGCGTGCTCCGCTTGTCGCGTTCGCCCAGCGCGGGCCACATCTCCGCCGGCACCGCCGTCATCGGGCTCCGGCTCGTCGCGATGCCCAGCACAATGTCGGCCATGCCGCACGTCCTTTCCCTGC
>CAZCPU010000026.1:0-12511 GCA_964499855.1 uncultured Dehalococcoidia bacterium
CCCAGAGCGTCGTCCTCGGCGGCGGCCGCTACGACGGCCTCATCGAGCAGCTCGGTGGCCGCCCCACCCCCGGCATCGGCTTCGGCTCCGGCCTCGAGCGCCTCATCCTGAACGTCAAGCGCCAGGAGTCCGCCGCCCTCCCCGCCGCCGCCCCCGTCGACGCCGTCGTCGTCAGCCTCGGCGACGCCGCCCCGCCCGTCGCCGTCCGCCTCGCCTCCGACCTCCGGCAGGCAGGCCTCGGCGCCGTCCTCGCCCAACCCGGCCGCAGCCTCCGCGGCCAGCTGCGCCACGCCTCCGCCCTCGGCGCCCGCTACACCCTCGTCCTCGGTGACGCCGAGGTCGCCGCCGGCACCGTGCAGGTCAAGGACATGGAAAGCGGTGAGCAGCGCGAGACCCCCCTCGACGGCGCCGCATCTTTGGTCAGGGCGGGGTAGCGGAGCGTGCGCCGTCCTGTTGCCAGCTATCCACCCCTGTGCCGTTCGTGTATCCTAGATTGACTACCTCCTTCACTATCGTATGAATCACACGCCCGTTACATAGCAAAGGAGCGCCTATGCAACGTCCCGGCGGAAGTTCAGGAGAAGAGTGGGAACGCCTCTTCAGGCAGGGGCGTGAACGCTTTAGTGATTGGTCCTCCCGCTTTGGCGGTGGCGGCGGCGGTAGTGGTCTGGGTGGCGGCAAGCGTGCCCCCCTCTTCCTCTTCGGCGCCCTCGTCATTGCCCTGTTCGTCTGGCTCGCCACCGGCTTCTACACCGTCGAACCCGACGAGCAGGCCCTCGTCCGCCAGTTCGGCCGCGTGACCGGCATCTCCGGCCAGGGCTTGCACTGGCGCCCGCCGTCGCCCATCGCCCGCCACGACACCGTCAAGGTCACCCAGGTCCGCCGCATGGAGGTCGGCTTCCGCAGCGGGCCCAACGGCGCCATCCGCACCGACCCCGTCGAAGCGCTGATGATCACCGGTGACGAGAACATCGTCGATGTCGAAATGGTGGTGCTCTACCGCGTCTCCAGCATCAGCGACTTCATCCTCAAGGTCCGCGACCCCGGCGAACCCGACCGCAACATCGGTGACAGGCCGGACGGGCGCACCCTCAAGGACGTGGCGGAGGTCGCGTTGCGCGGCGTTGTCGGCAGCCGCCCCATTGACGACGTCCTGACCGCCGAGCGTGCCGTCATCGAGCAGGAGGTCAAGGACGGCATGACCCGCCTGCTCAACGCCTACGAGTCCGGCATCTTCATTGAGCAGGTGCAGTTGCAGCCTGTGAAGGCCCCCGAGCAGGTCCAGGACGCCTTCGACGACGTGGTCCGCGCCCAGGAGGACAGGGTCCGGCTCCGCAACGAGGCCGAGGCATACTCCAACGACATCATCCCCCGGGCCCGCGGTAACGCCGAGCGCATCCTCAATGAGGCCCGCGCCTTTGAGGCCCAGCGCATCAATGACGCCGAGGGTCGCGCCGCAGAGTTCCTCTCCATCCTGGCGGAGTACTCACAGGCGGAAGACGTCACCCGTGAGCGCCTCTACCTGGAGGCCATGGAGCGCGTTCTGCCCGGGGTCAAGAAGTTCATCATTGACGCTGATACGGGCGGAGACCTCCTCCAATTCTTGCCGCTGGACTCCCTGTCGGGGCAGGGTCAGCAGCAGCAGGCGACGGGAGGGCCGCAGTAATGAAGACTGGATTCCTCTACGGGTTTATCGCGTTCATCGCCGCCGCGCTCATCGTCATTTCGCAGAGCTTCTTCATCGTCGATGCGACGGAGTACGCCGTCGTCACCCAGTTCGGTGAGTTCCAGCGGAGCTACACCACCCCTGGCCTCAAGACCAAGGTCCCCTTCATCCAGACCGCCATCAAGTTCGACAATCGCCTCCAGCGCTTTGACGTTCCCCCGGCCAACTTCATCACGTTGGACAAGAAGAACCTCGTCATTGACGCCTACGCGCGCTACCGGATTACGGACCCCCTCCTCTTCCTCCAAAACCTCCTGGACCTCACAGAGGCCGGACCCAAGGTCGGCGACATCGTCACCTCTGAGCTCAACAAGGAGGTCGCCCGCGACAACCAGACCGACATCATCTCGGAGACCCGCGAACAGGTCATGGAGCGTGTGACCCTCGCATCCCAGCAGATCGCGGCCACCAGCGGTGAGGCCGGCAGGGGCCTCGGCATCGAGATCGTCGACGTCCGTATCAAGCGCGCCGACTTCCCCGCCACCATCGCCACCTCCGTCTTCGATCGCATGAACGCCGAGCGCCGAAGGGTCGCCAACCAGGAACGCGCCGAGGGCGAGCGCACCAAGCTCCAAATCCAGTCCGACGCCGACCGCCAGGTTGCGGAGATCCTCGCCATGGCCGAGCGCGAGGCCCTCGAGATCCGCGGTACCGCCGAGGGTCAGTCCATCCAGATCTTCGCCGAGGCCATTCAGCAGGACCCTGAGTTCTACGCCTTCCTCCGCAGCCTTGAGGCCTACCAGAAGGTGCTCAGTCAGGGTGACACCGTCGTTCTCGGCTCTGAGTCCGAGCTTTTCCGCTTCCTCACCGCGGCCCAGTCCGAGGAGAATAGGTAGGCGCATGCCGTGACTACGAAGCCCGGCGCCCACGTGGACGCCATCGCCGACGCGGCCCGGCGCCTGCACGCCCAGGTCGAGCGTGTCATGGTCGGCAAGCGGGAGGCCACCGAGCTCCTCCTCGTCGCCATCCTCTGCAACGGGCACGTCCTGATTGAGGACGTGCCCGGCATCGGTAAGACCATGCTCGCCCGCACTATGGCCCGCTCCCTCGGCTGCGCCTTCCGCCGCGTCCAGTTCACGCCCGACCTGCTGCCCTCCGACATCACCGGCTCCCACGTCTTCGACCAACGCACCGCCGAGTTCTCCTTCCGCCCAGGCCCCGTCTTCACCCAGGTCCTCCTCGCCGACGAGATTAACCGCGCCACTCCCCGCACCCAGTCGGCCCTCCTTGAGGCCATGGAGGAAAAGCAGGTGACCGCCGAGGGCGACACCCTCTCCCTCCCGCGGCCCTTCCTCGTCCTCGCCACGCAGAACCCCGTCGAGCTCGAGGGCACCTTCCCCCTCCCCGAGGCCCAGCTCGACCGCTTCCTCCTCCGCGTCCGCATGGGCTACCCCACCGAGGAGGAGGACGCCCAGATCCTCGACCGCTTCCTGCGCGACAACCCCATTGAGGACATAGAGCCCGTCATTTCCGACACTGACCTGCTGACGCTGCAGACCGCATGCCGTGAGGTCGCCGTCGAGCCTGACGTCCGCGACTACATCAGCCGCGTGACCCAGGCCACCCGCGTCCACCCCGAGGTCGAGCTCGGCGCAAGCCCCCGCGCAATGCTCGGCCTGCTCCACGCGTCCCAGGCCCGCGCCGCCGTCAACAGCCGCGGCTACGTCATTCCCGACGACGTCAAGGCCTTGGCCTCCGCCGTTTTCGAGCACCGCATCAGCCTGCAGGCGCAGACCAACCTGCGCGGCGACTCCGCCTCCGCGGTGCTCGCTGAGATCATTGAGTCAGTCCCGACGCCGGTCGAGCAGGAGACGTCCGGCGCCGCCACTGGAGACTGACCGTGGTCGGTGAGGGCTGGCTCCTCATCACCCTTACGCTCCTCATCATTTCCCTGATCACCGCTCAGGTGCCTCTCCTGCTGCTCACTACCCTCGTCTTCCTCTCCGGTCTCCTCGTCCGCGTCTGGAGCCAGTTCGCCCTCGCCCGCGTCACCCACGAGCAGCGCCTAAGCCATGAGCACGCCTTCTTCGGCGAGACCGTAGAGGTCGACGTGACCGTCTCCAATCGCAAGATGCTCCCCCTGCCGGTCGTGCAGGTCACTCTGGAAGCCCCCGACGAGCTCCGCGTGCTGCGCGGCTCCGTGACGCCCGCCGCCGGCAACCCTTTCCGCGTTAATTTGACTAGCGTCCTCGCCGTCGGCTGGTACCGCCGCATCACCCGCCGCTACCTCGTCGAGTGCGTCAAGCGCGGCTACTACACCTTCGGCCCCTCGACGCTCTCCGTGCGCGACCCTTTCGGCTTCACCAGCCGCGACACCGATATCCCCGACACCACGCGCCTCGTTGTCTACCCCCGCGTCCTCCCCCTCCGCGCCCTCGGCCTGCCATCGACCGAGATCCTCGGCGAGCGCCGCGTGAAGCGGCAGCTCTTCGAGGACCCCCTCCGCATCGTGACCAGCCGTGAGTACGTCCCCGGCGACCCCCTCAATCGCATCAACTGGCGCTCGACCGCAAGGCAGGGCAGCCTCCAGACCCGCGTGCTTGAAAGCACCTCGACGCCCAACGTCGCCGTCTTCCTTGACGTTAACACCATGGAGTCCCGCTTCCAGGCCCCGTCGGAGCCGCTCTTGGAATCCGCCGTCTCCGTCGCCGCCTCTATTGCCAGCCACGCCATCACCTCCCGCTACGAGGTCGGCGTCTACGTCAACGAGGCCTATCGCGGCACCCGCGAGATGGTCCGCTTCGCCCCGTCGCGGAATCCCGGCCACCTCACCCGCGTCCTCACGGGCCTCGCCCACCCCCAGGGCTGGCCCATTCACTCCATCGACCGCATGCTCTCGACGGAGGGCCGTTCCATCCCGTGGACCGCCAGCATCCTCGTCGTCACCGCCGTCCCTACGCCCGCGCTCATCGGCACCCTGCGCCGTTTCGCGAGGGCCGGACGCCGCGTCGCCCTGGCCCTCGTCGGCCCCGGTGCCGCCCGCACCGTTCCCAACGACATCCCGACCTTCGTGGTCCCCCAGGCCGCCCTTCAGGGCCACGCAGCAACCCTGGAGGTGGTGACGCAATGAACCGCCTCTACGCAACCATGCTCGTCGTCGCCGAGCTCCTCTGGAGCTACTCCGTCATCGTCGCGCTGACCGAGTGGGGTTGGATGGGCTGGGAGCGCCCCCCGGTCTCCCTTCCGGCCGCCACCCTCCTTGCCGCTGCCGCCCTCGTCCCAACGTTCCTGCCCGACGACAGCGAGTCCGTCTTTGTGCGATTTCGCGCATTCTTCCTCCCGCTGCAGGTGCTCCTCCTCGCTTTCGTCGTCCGCGCGCAGGCATCGGATGGCTACTCCCTCCTCGATCCCGACTGGTTCGCCGCCCTCTGGGGTGCGCCCCAGCTCTTCCTCGGCGCCGTGGCATACGGCACGTTCCTGCTCTGGCGAGCCGGCACGTGCACGTCCCCGCTCCCCGTTCCCGAGCGGCTGCACACCCGGTTCCTCTTAGGCCTGACCGTTTTCTTCTTCACCCTCCTCTTTGCCTTCTTTGCTGACAATGAGTTTGACGACCGAAACCCGCTCCTCTCCTTGGGCATCTACGCCGTCACCTACTTCGGCGTCGGCATGGCCGCCATCGCCGTCGCCAACCTGCGCGACATCCGCCGCGAGATGGCCCGCCGCTCCGACACCGGCCTCCCGTCCCTTCGCGAGTGGATGGCCGTGCCCTTGGCGACCATCTTCGGCATGCTCTTAACCTCCCTCGTCTTCTCCGCCTTCTTCTCCTTCGACCTCGCCAGGCTCCTCCTGATTCCGCTCGAATACCTCGCAAGAGGCATTGCCATCGCCATCCTCTACGGCATCATCTTCCCCCTCAGCTTCCTCGCGGGAGGACTGACGTGGCTGCTCCAGCGGCTCGTCGGTACCGTGGTGGAAGAGGAGGAACAGGGTGGGGACGCGCAGCTCACCGATGAACCTCTACTGGTTGAGCAGGGTGAGGCCGTCCTCTTCTCTGATGCCGCTCTGCTCGCGCTGCAGTGGGCCGCCGGCATCCTCGCCGCCCTCGTCGTCATCCTCATCCTCGCCCGGGCCCTCAAGCGCATCCGCCGCGACCGCGACGACGGCGAGGAGGAGGTCAGCGAGTCCCTCGGCGCGTGGAGCAACTTCCGTCAGGACGTGAGCATGTTCCTCGCGTGGTTGATGGGACTGTTCAAGAGGAAGGGGAGGCCCGCGCCGATTGAGGAGTACACCCCCGTCGCCGTCACCGGGGACACCGGCCCCGTCCACAGAGACTTCACCATCCGCGAGATCTACCAGGGCCTGCTTTGGGAGGGCCGCTCCGTCGGCCGCCCCCGCCGCGACGCCGAGACCCCGTTCGAGTACGGCGATCGCATCCACCCCCTCGACACCACGGAGGAGCACGCCCTCGAGGACATCACCCAGGCATACGTAGAGGCCCGCTACGGCAACGCAGAACCCTCGCCCGATCGTCTCCAGTGGCTAAACCGCCAATGGCTCCGCCTCCGCGCAGCCCTGGTACGGGACGAGGACGGCAGGTAGCGCGTCACAGCGGAATACGAGGTCAGTTCGCGGGGCGTTCCGCAGGGGCGTGGAATTGCGAGAGCTACATTCGTAGCACGCGGCGCGTCACGAGTTGTTGCCCGACGGGATCCACAAGAAGGGCCATCTGCTCCAGCGTGACCGCACCCAACAGTGGCAGGCAATCATCCGGCCCAAAAACAACGTTGGTAGCCCTGGAATAACCCCTGATGGTTACCCGTGCCTCACCCACGTCGTAAGTGTTCAGCCGCTTGTCACCGAGCTGAAAATCCATGGTGCTGTCAGGTGTGACACCCAGGTCGCGAAGCATTGGAGCCGGGAGCACGGTATAAGTCGCACCCGTATCTACGAGGGCTTTCACTTCAATTGACGGTCCGCCGTTGAGGCCGGACACCTGCATGGTTTGTAGAAATTCGCCCATGGAAATCGCCTCCAGCCCGATTGTATCAGCAAATAATGAGCATTTGAAGGCCAATTCCCCTCTGCCTACGGCAGCACCCGCACCCGCACCTCGACGTCCAGCTCCGTCGCGCCGCCCCCCTGCAGCACCCCCCGCGTCGGCGCGACGTCCCGGTAGTCCCGCCCCGACGCCACGCGAATGTGCCGCTCGTCCGCCGCGCAGTTGTTCGTCGGGTCGAGTCCCACCCAGCCGAGCCCGGGCAGCCGGCACTCCACCCACGCGTGCGACGCCTCCGTCCGGTCGTCCCCGCGCCCCGTGTGTACGTACCCCGACACGTACCGTGAAGGCACGCCCCACCCCCGCGCAACCGCCAGCATGACGTGCGCGTAGTCCTGGCATACGCCCTTTCCCGACTCCAGCGCCTGGTCGATGGGCGATGCAACCGTCGTGTTCCCCGCTTCGTAGGTGAAGCTCCCGTGGATCTCCGCCATTAGCGACTTCAGTGCCGTCAGCGGGTCGCCCTCCGGCGTCTCGAGCCCCTTCCCCTGCGCGAACCCTGCCAGCGCCGACGAAGGCTGCGTCAACGCCGTGGGGTGCAAGTAGTCCCAGTCCCCGAACGCGTCCCCGTCCGACCGCAGCGCCTCCCACCCCCCACCCCCCGGCGACTCCACTGTCGGCTCACCCGCCAGCGTCACTACGATGGAGTGGGCAGTGATGACCAGGCTTTCGTGCTCCCGGTGGATGTTCAGCACGTGCTTCGTATTCCCAAAGCCGTCCGGCTCGGCGTTGTTCGGCGCCGGCGGGTCCGTAGTCAGCTCGAAACGCAGCAGCTGTTGACGCTCATCGTCCTGCGGTTGCAGGCATACGGCCATGACGCAGTTGCGCACCGGCCACTCGTACCGGTACCGCGAGATGTGTTCTATCTCATAGCGGACGGGCAGGCTCATGTCGTCACCGTAACGGAGCGTCTTGTATGGGATAGTCGAAATACGTCGCCGAGACTAGGTCGTGCAGGTTCCGGCAGTGGCGGTACACCTCGTTTAGCAGCGGCTCCGGGTTGTGCCGTCCTTCCCACTCGTACTTCACCAGCGCCGACACGCGCCCCGCGAGTTGGCGTAGTTCCTCGCTCGCCGCCTCAGCCGGACCCGACCCGAGGGCGTCCAACGCCTCCTCGACGTGCCCCAGCATCCGGCTCAGAGAGTTCGGCAGGTGGCTGTCCGTGGCGAGCAGGTCCAGCACCTGCCCCGATTCCACCTGCACGCCGTACCACACAATATATGCGTCGAAGGCGTGGAATAGCCGCAGCAGGGTCTCCCAGTCCCCTTCGAAGGCGTCATCGACCTGCCGCGACAACTGCAGCTGCGTCAGGAAGAGCGAAGTCGTCAGTTGCGCCTTTTCGATCGCCCGGCCCAGGCGCATGAAATACCAATTCTCGTCGCGGTACATCGTGTCCGCCGCGGCCCCCGTGAACGCCGAGATTGCCCCCGCCGTCTCGTTGTAGAACGTCTCCGGCGACGTTCGCCAGATGTCCCGGATGCCCATCCTCTGCAGCCGAAGGTAGGGCAGGTTCAGCCCCAGCCACATCTCGCCCGTGATGCACTGCCGCATCTGCCGCGCGTTCTCCCGCCCCATCGCGAAGCAGCTCCACACCGACTCCGGGTGCAGCCGCTCGAACGTCATGTCCTCCGCCAGCGTGTATGAGTCGAACAGCAGCCCTTCGTCCGACTCCAGCTCCCCGATGTCCCCCCACGGCGGCGTCCGCTCCATCGTTCCGTAGATACGCCGCCACCCGAAGTGGACCTCGCGGAAGGGCCGGTCCACCATCGCTTCCATCTGGAGCGCCAACATCCTGCACAGGTGCTCCGCGCGTGCCAGGTAGCGGCTCATCCAGTACAAACCCTGCGCGCTCCTCACGAGTATCATCTCATTCCTCCAGCACCCACAGGTCCTTGCCCCCGCCGCCTTGGCTGCTGTTCACCACGAGGCTTCCCTCCCGGAGCGCGACGCGGCAGAATGCCCCCGGTACTGTACGTGTCTCCCGCCCCGTCAGCATGAACGGCCGCAGGTCGACGTGCCGCGGCGCGAAGCTCCCGTCGATCAGGCAAGGCGCCCGCGACAGCGCCAGCGTCGGCTGCGAGATGAAGTCCGCCGGGTTCGCGCGCATCTCTGCCGCGTACTCCTCCCGCTCCGCCGGCGACGCGTGCGGCCCGACCAGCATCCCGTACCCGCCCGAACCGCCGACGCGTTTTACCACCAATTTCTCCAGGTTGTCCAGCGTGTACTCCAACCCCTCCGGCCGACGGCATAGCGTCGTCTCCACGTTCTGCAACAGCGGCTCTTCTCCCAGGTAGTACCGCACCATGTCCGGCACGTACGCGTACACGCTCTTGTCGTCAGCCACCCCCGTCCCCGGCGCGTTCGCCAGCGTCACGTTCCCCAGTCGGTACGCGTGCAGCAGCCCCGGCACGCCCAGCAGCGAGTCCGGCCGGAACACGAGCGGGTCCAGGTAGTCGTCGTCCACCCGCCTGTAGATGACGTCGACCCGCCGCAGCCCCGACGTCGTCCGCGTGTACACGAACCCGTCGTTCACGACGAGGTCCCGCCCCTCGACCAGCTGCGCCCCCAGCTCGCCCGCCAGGAACATGTGCTCGTAGAACGCCGAGTTGTAGATCCCCGGCGTCAGCAGCACCATCGACGGCTCGGACTGCCCCCGCGGCGCCAGCTCCCGGAGCGTCTCCCGCAGCAACCGTCCATAGTGCTCGACTTCCCGCACCCGCGTGCTCCGGTACACGCGCCGCAGCCCTGCCTTTACCGCCTTCCGGTTCGCAATCATGTATGACACCCCGGAGGGCACCCGCAGGTTGTCTTCCAGCACGAAGAACCCGTCGTTGGTGCGCACCATGTCGGTGCCGCAAATGGCCACCCACACGCCCAGCGGCGGCTCCATCCCCCGCATCTCGACGCGGTATTGCGGGCACCCGCGCACCACGTCGACGGGGATGACGCCGTCCCGCAAGATCCGCCCCTCCCCGTACACGTCGCTTAGGAACCGGTTGAGCGCCGTGACCCGCTGCACCAGCCCCCGCTCGAGGAACGCCCACTCGCTAGCCGGAACCACCCGAGGCACGCAGTCGACGGGGATGATCCGCTCCTCCGCCTCCTCGTCCCCGTACACCGTGAACGTGATCCCCTCCTGCGAGAATGAGTGCGTCACGCGCTCCTGGATGCCGGCCAGCTCCTCCTGTGAGAAGCCCGTAAGCGCATCGTGCAGCGCCCGGGATCCCGCCCTCGGCTCCCCGTCCGCCGAGAACATCTCGTCGTAGATGCTCGGGTCTAGCGTGTACTTCCCAAATTCCAATCGGTCCCTCACGTTCGCAAGTTCGCCACAGTATAGCGGCTGCCCGTGGCACCCTGCCAATCGCCTGCTTGTCCATCCTGCGCTTGCGCCCGTATCATGGGCCATGCGCCCCGTCGCACACTCGTACTCGCATTGTGGGAGGTCGCCGTGGACTCGAAGGCACTCGTTGAGGAGCTTGTCGGCATGGTCGACGATTTCTGCCGCACTCTTGACGGTTCCCCGCCCGCCTACTGCTACATCCCCCTGTCCACCGACGACCAGCGCGTCCTCGTCATGAAGAGCCGCCTCTACAACGAGCAACGTGCCGCCGACCTCTACGGTTCCTGGCTCCGCTCCACACCCGAGTTCGACGTTAAGGCCCTCATGGCCGAGTCTGCCCACGAGGAGATGGAGCACGCCGCCATCCTCTCCGAGCGCATCCGTGGCTTCGGCCATGAGCCCTTTGACTACCGTCCGCTTCCCGCCCAGACCGCCATGTTCAACGCCATTGAGGGCCTATCCGACACCTGCCAGCGTATCGCCGGCTTCGCCCTCGCCGGTGAGACCGTTGCCACCTACCTCATCATGAAGTCTCTCGAGTCCGACTCCGTCCCCGAGTGGATTAAGGCCCCCTATCGCCGCATTGCCGAGGACGAGGTCGAACACGGGTCCGTTCCCCAGAAGGTGCTCCTTGAGCTCGCCACCACCCCCGAGCGGCAGGACGCCGCCCGCCGTGCAGTCGCCATGCGCCTCGTCCTATTTCGCGAGTACCTCGCCAGCCTCGACAGATGGGTGCTCGGCCAGGGTCCATGGTAGTCGAGGCCCCACGGGGAATATCGCGGCTTGAGGCTCGCCCCGCGCGGGCAAACACAAACAGGAGGAAACCATGAAGGCAATCCAGATGGCGGAGGTCGGCGGCCCGGAGGTCATGAAGTACGTCGAGCTCCCGGACCCCGAGCCAGGCCCCGGCCAGGCCCTCGTCAAGATCAAGGCCGCCGGTGTTAACTACACCGATGTCTACTCCCGCTCTGGAACGAATCACCCGCCGTCGCTGCCCGCCATCCCCGGCATTGAGGCCGCCGGCGTCGTCCTCAAGCTCGGCGAGGGCGTCACCGAGGTTGCTGTCGGCGACCGCGTCGCCTACTCCAGTGGCCCCGGCTCCTACGCCGAAATCAACGCCGTCCCCGCG
The DNA here is from genome assembly GCA_964499855.1 of uncultured Dehalococcoidia bacterium. Taxonomy (GTDB): domain Bacteria; phylum Chloroflexota; class Dehalococcoidia; order Lucifugimonadales; family UBA1127; genus UBA1127. The sequence goes on from CAZCPU010000026.1 coordinate 11,192, forward strand.
TGGCGCCTCATGCCCATCCCCGACGAGCTCACCTTTGAGGAGGGCGCTGCCGCCATGCTCCAGGGCATGACCGCCCATTACCTCGTCACCGACTGCTATACACTGAAGCCCGGCGACGTCGCCCTCGTCCACTCTGGCGCGGGCGGCGTTGGCCGCCTCCTCATCCAGATGGCCAAGCTCAAGGGCGCCGAGGTCATCACCACCGTCTCCACCGGCGAGAAGGCCGAGATCGCCAAGGCATGCGGCGCGGACCACGTCGTCATGTACACGCAGGAGAGCGTCTCGGAGGCAGTCAAGACGATTACCGACGGCAAGGGCGTGCGCGTCGCCTACGACGCCGTGGGAGCAACCACGTTCGAAGAGAGCATCGCGTCCCTCGCGGTCCGCGGCTACATGGTCGCCTACGGTCAGGCGTCCGGCCCCGTCCCGCCCGTCCCCCTCGCGACCCTCAACCCCCGCTCGCTCTTCCTCACCCGCCCCACCCTCGTCAGTTACACCCTGGACCGCAACGAGATAAAGATGCGCTCAGGCCAGGTGTTTGAGTGGATCAAATCCGGCGAGCTCAAGCTCAGCATCTCCCAGGAGTTCGCGCTCAGCGACGCCCCCGAGGCGCACCGCCAGCTCGAAGGCCGCCTTACGACAGGCAAGCTCCTCCTGAAGCCGTAGGCCGGCGTCCGGTTGCGATTGCCGGAAGATAGATCAGGGGCAGTCAATATGGACTGCACCTGCATCATTAAGTAACGCTTCCTTCAAAGACGTCGAGCGATATTGCGAGGACGATCCAAATGATGAATACAGGGATTGCCGACAACAATACGACTATGAAAGCCCTGAGAGATGACGAATAGTCCAGACTCTGTCGAAGGGCGATTACCATGCCGGCAAACTGCCAGAAGAAGACCACAGTGGAGATAAGAAAGCCGATACCAGGCAGAAAGGCAAAGATGCTAAGCAGACCCGGCGTTTGCGCGAAGCCGGTGCCCCTTGCCAGCTGTCCCCAGTCTGCTTGCGTTTCGGGTGTGCGAAGCACCGTGCTGCCAATCATCCAGGCAACCAAGGCCCACGCTGCCCAAAGGCCAACGCCGCGAATGGCTCCGGTTATGACGGCGTTGATGAGCGTGGCATCTCCGCGAATGACCTCTCCGATGCCGGTAAAGACTGCAACGATGACCACGACCAGAAGGGCTTGGGGCATCGCGCTGGAATCGGCCTCCAGTTCTTCGTAGGTGTGGGGGTCCAACCGGGCAGCGCCAAACATCCGCGTCAATATGTTCATCTACCTGCCTCCTCGTGCCCCGCACCAAATCGGGGCGGTGTATT
>CAZCPU010000026.1:12611-19877 GCA_964499855.1 uncultured Dehalococcoidia bacterium
TCCCGGATCGCCTGCGTCATCGCCTGCCCGATCAGGTCCAGCCTGCGCACCTGCTCAATGCGGTCGGACACGCGTTCCAGTTCCTTGGAAGAGAGCATGTTCTTGAAGATGCCCGTAGCGTCGGCCAGGCCGATGATGACGATGTCCCTCGGGTCCGGAATGTCCTCGCTGAGCAGCACGTCCATGATCCGCCGCCGCACCTCGCGCTCCTGCGTCGGGTCGACGGCCGGGTAGTGTTGCGAGCGGAATACCCACAGTGTGCGCTCCTGCCGCTCCTCCAGGATGCCTGAGGACACCAGCCGCTTCAGGCACTCCTCCCGCGTAGCAACGGCCCTCTCTGCCTCGCGTTCCACCCAGTAGCGCGCATCCCGCTCCCCGCCGGCCGCCGCGTCCGCTGCAATGTCCGCCAGCGCCGGGTCCAGCAGCGAGTCTCCTGTCGGCGTCCCGTCGATGAGAATCAGCCGCTCCAGGTCCGTGTCGATGCGGTTCTCCAGCGCCAGGTCCATCAGGACCCCGCCCGCAAGCGCATAGTCCATGGACCAGCTTGGGATGTGGGAGAAGTTCCCCGACTCGTCATCCAGCAGCAGGAGGATCATCTCTTCCGCAAATCTCAGCATTTCGCTACCTCTCACATATCAGTTGGGCTGCTCGTCACGCCCGCCCGGAGGTTCAGACCTTCTGCGTTGGGCGTATTATAGCATCGCATCGCCGAGCTTTGGTGCAACAGCAAGTCATTGGCAGAGATTACGGCCAAGTCAGAGATTACGGCCAAGTCAGAAAGGATGCAACCCATGCGGCATGCATTTGTGGCTTACAATTAGGTGCTGGGAAACGTCAATCCTCGACCACCGGCCACGGACGCGACGTCCAGATGAGGTATCTGACATGCACGCACTCCTGAAGGCCGCAGCGCACCTGCTCCTCTTCCTCGTTGCCGTAGTCGTCTTTTTCCTCGGCCTGGGTATCGGCCTCCAGGTCAACCCGACCCTCGGCACGCTCCTTTGGCTCGCTGCCGCCGCCATTGTCGTCGGCAACGTCGTCTGGCTCGTCCGCTCCCGGCGCTGACTCCTCCGCTGTACGACGCCGTTTGACGCTTCACACTCCTCCCCATAGAATCAGGCCGTCACTCCAAACGGGAGGCAAGCCATGTACCTTGTCCAGGAACTGCTGCGATTTGGCAACGGACGCAACAGGGAGGCAGTCGCTCGCCTGCACTGGATTCACTCGCTGATGCAGCCGGCGCCCGGCTTCGTCGGCGCGCAGATTTGCGCCTACCTCGGCAATTCGTCCCGGCACCTCATCCTGCGCATGTGGGAAGACAAGGACGCCTTCCTCGCCTTCCGCGCAACCCCCGACGGCTCCGGCTATTCGAAGAGCCGTCCCGAGGGAATCTACGAGGCTGAGCCCTGCGGCCGCGAGTGGGAACTCGCCGCCGAGACCCTCGGTCCCGCGACCGGCAACTGGCTCATGCGCGGCGAGTTCGACATCGCCGACGGCCGTTGGGACGACTACCTCAAGCTTCGCGCCATGCAGGACGAAATGCACCTCAAGTCTGGCGGCCTCGTCGTCTCACGCCAGTTCAAGCAGCTCGACTCCGACAACGCTGCCCTCATGCTCATCCGCAAGACCGGCCGCGAAGACCATCTCATGTACATGGAGAACGAGAACACCCCCGGCGCCAACGATGACCGCCCCCGTGGCACCTTCACGGCCCGTGGCAATCAGTACTACGAGATCCTCGACGAGACCCTGCCCTAGCCCGTTCACCCTGACTCCGGGCAAGGCCGCAGCTAACAGACCCCTTCCCCCGCTCGCGGGGGAAGTGCCAGCCCAGTACTCGATACGGGGTTGGGATGGGGGCCCACTCTGCCTGCGACCGCGTCTCACCATGCGGTAATCAATTGACGCCACCTAGGGCGCCACATACAATCTGCCTACGAACTGGCGGTTTGAGTGACGAGTGGCGGAGGGAATCATGTACTTGATGCAAGAGATCCTGCAGGTTGCCAACGGCCGCAACAAGGAGGCAGTCAAGCGCCTCCAGTGGATTCACTCGCTCATGCAGCCGCAGCCCGGCTTCGTGCGAGCCCAAATCGCCCAGTACCTTGGCAACTCCATGCGTCATCTCGTCCTCCGCATGTGGGACGACCAGCATTCCTGGCAGGCCTTCCGCGAGACCCCGGAGGGCTCCAGCTACCCCCAGAGCCGCCCGGAAGGCCTGTACGCCCAGCAGCCCTGCGGCCGCGACTGGAATCTCCTCCAGGAGTCCTCCGGGCGTGCCACCGGCAGCTTCCTCATCCGCTCCGAGTTTGACGTAGCCCATGACCGCTGGGACGACTACCTCACCATCCGCAAGGCCCAGGACCGCATCCATCGCGAGGCTGGCGGCTTCCAGTACGCCTGGAACTTCAAGGAGCTAGGCGAGGGCGACGGTGCACTCCTCCTTGTCCGCAAGACCAGCCGCGATGACCACATGGTGTACGTCGAGAGCATGTTGAAGTCACAGCTCCGTGACTCCAGCCCGCAGGGCGTCTCAACACCCCGCGGCGACTACATGGAATACTACGAGATCATCGACGAGGTCACGCCGTAGCCTCGACGGGCTCGAAGAGTGGACCCATTCCGCAGAAACCGACTCTCGCGCAGAAGGGGTAAGTCATGGCAAATCGCATCTGCATCATGGGCGCGGGAGCCCTCGGCAGCTACGTCGGCGCCTTCCTCGCTCGCGCTGGCGAGGACGTCACCATGCTTGACATGTGGCCCGAGCACGTCGAGTCCATGAAGCGCGACGGCCTCCGCGCCAGCGGCAGCCAGGGCGACTTCACCGTCCCCATCAACGCCCTCCACCTCACCGAGGCCCAGAACGTCACTGACCAGTTCGACTACGCCTTCATCGCCCTCAAGTCCTACGACACCGAGTGGGCCACCCATTTCATTAAGCGCTACGTCAAGCCCGACGGCTGCTTCATCTCCCTCCAGAACTGCTGGAACGACCCCACCGTCGGCGCCATCGTCGGCCCGGAGCGCGCCATGGGCTGCATCGCCTCTCACATCGAGGTCGCCCTCTGGCGCCCCGGTCACGTCGAGCGCGGCGGCAACGTCGGCCGCGACTCCGGCCACGTCGTCTTTCGCGTCGGCGAGCAGACCCTCCAGGTCACCGACCGCTCCCAGTACGTCGCATCGCTGCTTGACAACATCGACGCCGCCTACGCCACCGACAACCTCTGGGGCGAGCGGTGGGCCAAGCTCTGCCAGAACTCCATGGGCAACGCCATCTCCGCCATGACCGCCATGGGCACCAACGAGCTCGCCGTTGACGAGCGCTGCCGCGTCATCTCCATCAACCTCGCCAAGGAGGCTGCCCAAGTCGGCCTCGCCCTCGGCTACAACGTCGTCGACATCAATGGCAAGCCCGCCCAACTCTGGGCCGACGCCGAACGCGGTGACGTGTACGAGGAGTTGGACGACTACTTCGCCAACCGGCGAACGCGCATCAACTGGCTCGCCTCCATGGCCCAGGACGTCCACAAAGGCCGACGCTCTGAGGTCGCCTACATGAACGGCCTCGTCTGCGCCAAGGGCCGCGAAGTCAGCATCCCCACCCCCTACAACGACGCCATAGTCTCCGCCATGCAGCTCATTGACGACCGCATCAAGCCCGCCAGCCCGGAACTGATAGACATAGTCTTGGACCGAGCCGGAGCATCGTAGCCTCCGTTCGCCCTGAGCCTGTCGAAGGGCGCGGGAAGCAAACCCTTTCCGCACCGGCAGGGGAAGCTTGGGATGGGGCCCCATCCCCCTACGCCCCCAGCAACCCCCGCAGCTCCCGCACGTCGTCCACCAACTCCAGCTCTCGCACCGCCGCAATCAGCCCGTCCGCCGTCGCCGCGCCGAGTGCCGGGACGAGCAGGTCCCGCGCCTTCGCCTCCACCTCTGCCGTCGTCATCGGGTTTTCCATCGTCCCCCGTACCGCCACCACGTGGTCGCGGTACGTCCCTCCGTCCGTCGTCGTCACCTCGACGACCGCCTGCCGGGGGCTCTCCGCCGTCACCAGCGCGTCGTCTCCCACCAGCTCCACCTTGTCGCGGATCGCTAGCATCGCCGGGTCGAAGAACCGCTCGTAGTCGTGCGCCGCCGCAAACGAGATCCCGCCGTCCGTCAGGTACACCGCCATCATGTGCTGCAGGCAGATGTTCGGCATCTCCCGGTTGTTCACCGTCCGCGCGCCGCCCACCCCCATCGTCACATTGATGTGCTCCACCTCGTCCGGCCGAAGCGGGTGCGCCTCTAGGATGTGCCCCAGCGCGTCCGCCGCCGCCTGAATCGGCGATCCCACGCAGTGCTTCTTGATGTTCGTCCGCATCACCTCGTACCGCTCCCCCAGCTCCGCCACGATCTCCCCAGGCTGCGGCGACGGCGAGAACGACCTGAAGAAGTTGCGCTCCCCCTCGAAGACGTCCCACACCCCCGTGAACCCCATGTCGACCAGCACTGCCGCCGTCACCCCGCTCCGCGCCGGCATCCCCGCAAAGTCAAACGCCTTCTCGATGTGGTCCGTGTCCCGCGCCCAAGTCGGGATGCCCGACGTCTGCTGCGCCGTGTACGAGATCAGGTAGCGCATCTGCTCCTCGCTCGTGTCCGTGCACGCCCCCGCCGCCGTCGCCGCCCCGAACAGCCCGCCGAGGCTATGGCTGCTGAACCCGCGCTCCGCCTCTAGCGTGTACCGCTCGCCGAGCGAGTGCATGACCCGTGCGCACATGTCGTACCCCAGCACGACGGCGTTCAGTAGCCGCCGCCCGGACACGCCGCTCCGCTCCCCCATCGCCATCGCCGCCGGCACGATGCCGCACCCCGGGTGCGTCCCCGACGGCGCGTGCGAGTCGTCCGTTTCGTCGGCGTGCGCCAGAAACCCGTTTGCCATCGCCGCCGTCACCGCCGTCGTCAGGAACGGCGTCGAGAGCACCTGCGCTTCCTCCGTCCCTCCCTGACTCTGCGCAAACTCGATGGCCTTCTTCCCCGGCTCCAAAGCCGCTCCCGAGACCATCGCCGCAATCGTGTCTAGGATGTGGTGCTTCGCCTTTACTGCCACCTCCGGCGGCAGCTCTGCATCCCTTGCCCGAACCATGTATCGTGCCAAGGCCTCCATCTCTCCGGCCATCGTGTCCTCCCGCCCGAGCGGTTCCCCCGTCGGCTTGCGAGCCGCAGTATCGGCCGTTCGCGACGAGTCCGTCAACGCGAGCACCGTCCTGACACCGCTCCTTTGCTCCAATGCTGCAATCGTCGCTACCCTTGTCCAATGCAAGACCATCCCCCTCTCCCAACACTTGACAATGTCGTTCACGCCCGCCGCAATGCCGACGTCCTCAGCCGTCGCGGCAAAGCGAGCATCGGCGACCCGGGATTGCTCGTCAGTTCTTGGGGAGAAAGCTCGTCTGGTGGCCGAATCATGTAACTTCCCAAACGAATCGATTCGAATCGAATTAAACCTCGCCGCCGCACCGGTTCTTCCGGTTTAGACGACTCGCAACCCTGCGCAGCAGCTTTGCCATCCTGCCTGCTGCCGAATAGCCCTCCTCCATACCCTCCCAATGCGCGTTTGGCAATTCCTGAACCTGCGGGTATCCTATCTCCACCGAAGTGCGCAAACGCGCTGCAATGATGGTGTGCGGACCGCACAACCAGGAAGGGAGGTAACAGTGGCAGACTACTTGCTTGTGGAGTCCCGTGACCCGTTCGAGTACGCCGACACGTCCTACTTCTACCAGATGGCGGAAGACCTGTGTAAGGCTGGCAACAACGTCACCTTCTTCCTGGTGCAAAACGGCGTAATCATGGCGCGCAAGGGCATCAGCAATGACGCCGTCGCACGCCTGCAGAGCGCCGCCCCGTCCGTGACCATTCTGGCCGACGAGTTCTCCCTGCGCGAGCGCGCCATCACCGCCGACAAGCTCGCCGATGGCGTGGCCTCGTCCGACGTGGACGCCCTCGTCGAGATGCTCGCCGTTCCCGGCGTCAAGGCCGTCTGGCACTAGGCCGGACCCCAACCCATTGGAGGAAACTGCAATGACAACGTCAGGTGACAAGACCATCACCATCGCCCTCATGGATCCGCCCTACGAGTCCGGCACGACCACCACCGCCCTTCGCATCGTCGACGCCGCCCTCCGCAAGGGCATCAACGTCAACGTCTTCGCCTATGAGGGCGCCGTCAACATGACCATGAAGGCCCAGGCCGCCCACCCCAACCCCGTGAAGGGCACGTCCATCGAGGAGCAGGACCACCCCAGCTCGTCCCGCTTCATCGCCGGCCTTTTTGAACTCGCCGGCGACGGCCCCAAGCTCGACTGGGTCAACTGCGGCCTCTGCGTCGACGAGCGCGGCGCCGGCGACTGGATCGATGGCCCCCGCCGCGGTGGCCCCGGCGACCTCTTCAAGATGTCACAGGAAAGCACCAACACCTTGATCATCGGTACGCGGTAAAGCCGGTAACCCCTTCCCCGCTCGCGGGGGAAGAGCCTGCCCCGTACTCGATACGAGGTTGGGATGGGGGAAATCGCGGACCACACCAAATTCAGGAGGCAATCATGGCCGGAATTCTCTCCGTCGTGGAGCGCGCCTACCACGGCACAATTGAGGAGCAGGACGACACCATCCTGTGGGTGAGCCATATGCTCAAGAACGCGGGCGCGGACCTGTCCGTGCTCCTGCGCAGCAACGCAGTCAACTACGCCGTCAAGGGTCAGGACGCCAGCGGCTTGAACATCGGCGGCGTCGAGCTCAGCGTGCCCCCGCGCCTCGACGACGACGTCATCGCCCTTGCCAACGCCGGCGCTCCCGTCTACGTCGTGGCAGAGGACCTCGCCGACCGTGGCATATCCGCCGATGATCTCTGCGATGGCGTCCAGACTGTTGCTCGCGCGGATCTGGCCAAGCTCTTTGACGATCACGACGCCATTTGGCACTGGTAGGAGTTTTGGCAGCGCACTCCCGCTTGCAGTGAGATGCCGAAGTGCTGGCTAGTTCGTCGATTGCGTCGGCCCCCGCACCGTTAACTAACTCCGGGGCAACGTGAACCGTTTGACAGTAGTCAAGCAGCCTACCTATAATGAGTTGCTATTCGTCACGAAGGGAGTCCTTGCGTCTATGTTGCGAATCAGGCTTCGTCGCATGGGAAAGAAAAAGCAGCCCAGCTACCGGGTGGTCGTTATGGACGCCCGCTCCCCGCGCGACGGCGGCTACATTGACCAGGTCGGGCTCTACAACCCC
>CAZCPU010000027.1:0-2422 GCA_964499855.1 uncultured Dehalococcoidia bacterium
GCCGCGAACGAGGGCGCGACGCGCATCGCCGTCCTGGTGGTCGCAGTCGCGGCGATGGCTGCCGGCACGTTGCTTTGGGCGACGGGGCGGCTCGACGTGCAGAACGTCGGGTACGCGGGAGCGCTGGTCATCAACCTCATCGGCTCGGCGACGGTGCTCATCCCGGTGCCGGGGCTGGCGGTCGTCTGCGGGGGGTCGGTTGAGCAGGCGGCGCTGAACCCAGTGCTCCTCGGGCTCGCCGGCGGCGTTGGGTCGGCCGTGGGCGAGATGAGCGGGTACCTGGCCGGGTACACGGGGCGGTCGCTGCTGGAGCGTTCGCGGCACTACGCCCGCATCCACGGGTGGGTGCAGCGGTACGGGGGGCTGCCGCTGTTCGTGCTGTCGGCGGTGCCGAACCCGGTGTTCGACGTGGCGGGCATTGCAGCGGGGTCGCTGGGGTACTCGGTCAGGCGCTTCCTGTTCTATGTGCTGGCGGGGAAGCTGGTGAAGTACGTGGCCGTGGTGTACGCGTGCCGGTCCGGCATCGACTGGCTTGTCGGGCTGGGGTGACGCGACGGCTGGGTGTAGTTTCGACGGGGATCGCTGCCGTATAATCGCACGGCGCCTCGCCCAGCCCGGAGTTGGGGGCGGCCACGGCGAGGCAGTCTCTTGGGGAGGAGCGTAGGCGGCGCACGCGTGCAGCGGCACACGGCCCGCCACTGCAAATGACGACCGCGGCAGCATCCGCCTTTCCCCGGTATGAGGCCGACGAACGACCCTCGCTCGCCGTAACCCTCAGTCTGGGCGTGCAGTCCGCGCTGCTGGCGGCGGCGCCCATCGCATTGATACCGATCCTGCTGGCGCAGGCGGCGGACAGCTCCGACGAGTTCGCGACGTGGGCGGTGTTCGCGATGCTCATCGTCAACGGGGCGGCGACCATCGTGATGGCGTACCGCGCCGGGCCGCTGGGCGCCGGGCTGTTCATCGTGCCGTACCCGTCGCCCACAACGATCCCCTTCTGCGTCCTCGCGCTGCAGGAGGGCGGGGCGGGCACGCTGGCGGCGCTGGTGCTGGTAACGGGGGTGTTCCAGATCGCGTTGTCGCTGCGGCTGTCCCTGCTCCGGCGGATCATCACACCGGCGGTCAGCGGGGCCATTCTGATCCTCTTGCTTGTCACACTTGTGCCTGTCCTGTTCCGCGACCTGAACAACGTGCCCGAAGGAGCGTCCGAGGCGGCAGGGCCGGTGTGCGTCCTGGTGACGTTCGCCGTCATCATTGGACTGCTCATCAGGGGGTCTGCCAACGTGCGGGTGTGGGCGTCCATCATCGGCATCGTCGTGGGCTCGGTTGTGGCGGTCGCATTCGGCATCTTCGATTTCGAGCCTGTCAGGGAGGCGCCCATCGCCGGGCTGCCGGTGGAGGGCTGGCCGGGCCTGGGACTGAGCTTCGGCCTGCCCTTCTGGGCGCTCCTGCCGGCATTCCTGTTCCTCTCCACGGTCACCGTCCTGAAGGACAACTCCATCGCCCTCTCGACGCAGCGCGTCTCGTGGCGGACGCCCCGGGCGATGGACTTCCGGCGGGTGCAGGGCGCGGCCGTCGCGACCGGAGCGGCGCAGGTAGTGTCCGGTCTCGCCGCAATCATGCCACTCACAGCGAGCCCGCGCGGGGTGGCCTTCGCGCAGCAGACTAGTTGCGCCTCCCGGTACGTCGCTATCGCCACAGGCGCGCTGATCATCGTGGTTGCCTTCTTTCCGAAGGTCTGGAGCCTGCTGCTGGGGATCCCGGACCCGGTCATTTCGGTCTACCTGATCCTCCTCGTGGGTCCGCTGATCATCGAGGGGATGAAGCTGGTCATCCAAGACACGCCAGACTACCGCACGAGCCTGGTGATCGGGACAGCGCTGGTGGTGGGTCTGGGGCTGCAGACGGGGCTTGTCGCGCTGCCCATCGGCGACCTGTGGGAGGCCGTGATGCAGAAGGCGCTGACCGGCGGGGGCGTCGTGCTGGTGCTGCTGACGGTCTTCGCCGAGTTCGGGCGACAGCGACGGAGCCGGCTGCAGGTCGGCATGAGCATGGACGAGCTCCCCAAGGTCAACGAGTTCATGCAGTCGTTCGCTACTCGCCACGGTTGGGGCGCGGAGATGACGGCGCGGCTGCAGGCCGCCTCGGAGGAGACGATGCTGGTGCTGCAGGAAGGGCACGAGGGCGACCGGCCGCGGCGATTGGTCGTCGGCGTCGGGGTGTCAGGCGCGGGCGCGGAGCTGGAGTTCATCTGCGCGTCCGGCGGGGCGGAGAACCTCGAAGACCGGATATCGTTGCTGTCCCAACCGCTGCCCGAAGAGATGGAGTTGGGGGCACCCGAAATTGAGACTGCGGTCGAGCGCGACGCCTCACTGCGGCTCATGCGCCACTACGCGGCGTCGGTGAGCCACCGGCAGTATTT
>CAZCPU010000027.1:2522-19842 GCA_964499855.1 uncultured Dehalococcoidia bacterium
ATCACCGAGGGCGTGCCCGGCTCGGGCGTCGGGCGCATCGGCGAGTTCTACCCCGAATCGGCGCGGGACAACCCCGCGTGCAGGTTTGCGGCGCTGGTCGACGACATCGACCTGTTCGACGCCGAGTTCTTTCGCATCTCGCCCGTTGAGGCGCAACTCCTCGACCCACAGCAGCGCATGGTGCTGGAGACTACGTGGCAGGCGCTGGAGGACGCGCTCGTGGACCCGGAGCGGCTGAGGGGCAGCCGCACGGGCGTGTACGTGGGCATCAGCAACAACGACTACCGCACCATCAGCCTCGATGCGAACCAACCGACGGAGCCGGCCGCCAGCCTCTACACCGTCGCCGGGACGTCGTTCAACACGGCGGCGGGGCGCGTCGCATACGCGCTGGGGCTCGAGGGCCCGGCGATGGCCGTCGACACCGCGTGCTCGTCGTCGCTGTTTGCGCTGCACCAAGCGATGACGTCGCTGCAGCGCAACGAGGCCGACCTGATGGTGGTCGGCGGCGTGCAGGCGATCTTCCTGGGGCGGTTGACGCAGCTGCGGGCGAACGCGCGGATGCTGTCGCCGGACGGGCAGTGCAAGGCGTTCGACGCCTCGGCCAACGGCTTCGTACGCGGCGAGGGCTGCGGCATGGTGGTGGTGAAGCGGCTGAGCGACGCCATCGCGGACGGCGACCGCATCTGGGGCGTCGTGCGGGGCTCGGCGGTGAACCAGGACGGGGCGAGCGCGGGGCTCACGGTGCCCAACGCGACGGCGCAGTCGAAGGTCATCGAGGACGCGCTGCTACAAGCGGGCATCGAGCCGAACGAGGTGGACTACCTGGAGGCGCACGGGACAGGCACGGAGGTGGGCGACCCGATCGAGCTGAACGCGGCGGTCGACGTCTACGGGCAGGGCCGGGACGCCGAACGGCCGCTGCTGGTGGGGTCGGTCAAGACGAACGTGGGGCACCTGGAGCCGGCGGCGGGCGTGGCCGGCCTGATGAAGGTGCTGCTGTCGATGCACCGGGGCATGATCCCCAAGCATCTGCACTTCAACACCCCGAATCCGCGCGTGGACTGGGACAACATCCCGGTGCGGATCACATCTGAGGTGACGGCATGGCCGGAGGTGGGCGAAAGGCCGCACCGGGCGGGCATCAGCTCCTACGGCTGGTCGGGGACGAACGTACACGTCGTGGTGGAGGCGTCGCCACACACGGTGACGGCGCCGAACGCGGCTCCCGCGCCGGTCGACACCGGCGGAATGCCACAACCTGCGGGGCCGGCGCTGCCCGTCGCGGGTGACGCGGGCGCGCGCCGTCCGGCGCGGCTCCTGCCGCTGGCGGGGAAGAATGACGACGCCCTGCGCGACCTGGCGCGGTCGTACTTGGGGTGGCTGGACCGGCAGAGCGGCGAGGCGTTTGCGAGCGGCCTCGCGGGGGACCCCGAGCTGTCCGACATGGCATGGTCGGCGAGCGTGGCGCGCAGCCACTTCGCCTTCCGCAAGGGCCTAGTTTTCCGGGACACACAGTCGCTGCGCGACGGGCTGCGGAGCATTGTGGACCCCAACGACGACGCGACGGCGCAGCAGGCGACGAGGGTGGCCTTCGCGTACACGGGCCAGGGCAACCAGTGGGCCGGCATGGGGGAGGGGCTGTACGCGAGCGAGCCCGTCTTCCGTGCCGTGCTGGACCGGTGCGACGCGCTCATCAAGGCGGAGCGGGGAGTGTCCCTGCTGGACGTGATGTTCGGACGCGCCGCCGAAGGGAATGACCTCGACGAGCCGCGGTGGACGCAACCGGCTATCTACGCGCTGGAGGCGGGGCTGACGGCGCTGTGGAAGAGCGTCGGCATCGAGCCGAGCGTGGTCGTCGGGCACAGCCTGGGCGAGATCGCTGCGGCGCAGGCAGCGAGCGTGTTCTCGCTGGAGGACGGGCTCCGGTTCGCCTCGGCGCGCGGGCGGCTGCTGGGCGCGCTGCCCCGGGCAGGCGCGATGGCGGCGGTGTTCGCGGCAGCCCCGCAGGTCGAGGTGGCCGTGGCCGAGTGGAACGCGGCGCACCCCGGCGCGGACGTGGTCATCGGCGTCGACAACGGCACGCACCAGGTGGTGAGCGGCCCCGCCGAGGAGGTTAACGCCCTCGCCGACAAGTTGGAGGCGGAGAACGTCAACGTCCGCCGACTGCGGGCGAGCCCGGCGTACCACAGCCCCCTCGTCGAGCCCGCGCTGGACGACCTGGAGGCGGTGTTCGCGGACATCGACGTCTCGGCGGCCGAGATCACGATTCTCAGCAACCTGACCGGCGCGCCGTTGGGCGACGGCGAGCGGCTGGACGGCGCGTACTGGCGGCGGCACGCGAGGTCGCCGGTAGCGTTCCGCGCGAGCGTCGAGACGCTGGCGGAGCTGGGCGTTGATGCCGTCATCGAGCTGGGCCCGCACTCAGTGCTGGGGCCGCTGGTGTCGCTGAACTGGCCGCAGCGGCCAGGCATCGTCGCGGCGCCCGTCGTGCTGCAGAGCGTGCTGCGGCCCTCGTTCGACGGCTCGGAGCCGGAGCGGGCCGACGCCTACGTCCGCGCCGTCGCGGGGGCGTACGAGGCGGGGCTGCCCGTCGACCTCGCGAGCCTCTTCACTGGCGAGGAGCGGCGAAAGATTTCGGTGCCGGGGTACCCGTTCCAGCGCAGGCGGTATTGGGTCACGGCGACGCAGCGGCGGCGGCAGGGGGACGCGCACCCGCTGCTTGGCGTGAAGCACGAGTCGCCGCGCGGCGAGGTCATGTACGAGACGGAGATGTTCCCCTCGGACCCGGCGTGGCTGCAGGACCACCGGGTCTACGGCCGTGTCGTCATGCCGGGCGCCGTCTACGGCGCGATGGCGGCGAGCGTCCCGCTGGCCGAGGGCGGCGGCGCGTCGACGGTCGAGGAGCTGCAGCTGCACAACCCGCTCGTGTACCCGGAGTACGACACCAACGGAGACGACCCGGAGCCGGGCCGCCGCGTGCAGGTGGTCATCGACGGAGGCAAGGGTCCGCAACCTCGCCACTTCGAGGTCTACAGCAAGGGCAAAGCAGACGAGGCGTGGACGCTGCACGCCGAGGGACAGTTGTCGGCGGGCGGTCAGGCGAGGCAGGGCGAGCGGGTGCAACTGGAGGCGCTGACGGAGGGGCTGGAGCCGCAGGACATCGCCGCTTACTACCGCGCCAAGGCGGGCACGGGCATCGACTTCGGGCCGTCGTTCCGCACCGTCGAGAGCCTCTGGTGCGAGGGTCTGGAGGCGCTGGGCGAGATCGCGCTGCAGGGGTCGGCCGAGGGCATGACCGACGGCATCCACCCGCTGCTGCTGGACGGCTGCTTCCAGGTGCTCTCGGCCACGCGGGCATCGACGGGCATCGGGGGCGACGCGACGTACCTGCCCTTCGCGTGGGAGCGGCTGTGGCTGAACGGGCCGCTGCCGGAGCGGCTGGTCTGCCACGCGCAGCTCCGGGAGTCCGTCACGGATGGGGGCGGCGACGCGCCGGCGTCGGTGCCCGAGACGCTCACGGGCGACCTGTGGCTCTACTCGACCGAGGGGCTCGTGCTGGGCGGGCTGACAGGCTTCACGCTGAAGCGCGCCACGCGGTCGGCTCTGCTGTCGGCGAGCGAGGGGCTGCAGGACCTGCTGTACGAGGTTGTGTGGCGGGAGCGGCCGCTGACGGGCAGCATAAAGCCCGCCGATTTCCTGGAGAGCCCAACGGAAATCGCGTCGCGGGTCGCCATATTCGCCAGGTACCTGGAGGGAGAGGGCGTCGACCCCTTCGACAGGAACGCGCTGCTGGACGACCTGGAGCGGCTGTCGTGGGCGTACGCGCTGCAGACGCTGGAGGGGCTCGGGTGGGAGCGCAGGGCGGGCGATGTCGTGGTCCCGGAGGACATTCGCGAGGGCCTGGGCGTCCTGCCCGAGCATGAGAAGCTGTTCCGCCGGCTGTTCGACCTCCTGGCAAGGGCCGGGGTCGCGGAGGAGACGGGCGAGGGGTTCTCGATTGTAGTCGCGCCCGGCGACCCGAAGCCTGAGGCGTTGCCCGCCGACCCGGAGGCCTTCGCCGAGTGGATGTACGCAACGTATCCCCACGGCGAGGTGGAGATCGGGCTGATCAAGCGGTCCGGGGGCGCGCTTGGCAAGGCGCTCGCAGGCGAGGTAGACCCGCTGACGCTGCTGTTCAGCAGCGGCGACCCGACGCCTGCCGACCTGTACCTGCGGGCGCCGGTGGCGAAGGGCGCGAACAAGATGCTGGCGGACGCCATCGCGGTGATGCTCGACAGGATGCCGCCGGGGCGCACGCTGCGCGTCATCGAGGTGGGCGCGGGCACGGGGTCGGCGACGGCGTCGGTGCTGCCGGAGCTACCGGCGGGCCAGTTCGAGTACACGTACACGGACATCTCCGCCGGGTTCTTCGCCGAAGCGGAGGAGCGTTTCGGCGGCGGCCCTATCGACTACCGTGTGTTGGACATTGAGCGGGACCCGGTGGAGCAGGGCTTCCCCGCGCACGGCTACGACCTGCTGATCGCGTCAAACGTCCTCCACGCGACGCGCTACCTGGAGGAGACGCTTGCGCACTGCCTGCGCCTCCTGTCGCCCTCGGGGCAGCTTGTGGCGCTGGAGAACCTCCGCGGGCAGGGGTGGCTGGACCTGACTTTCGGGCAGCTTGACGGCTGGTGGCGGTACGCGGACGCCTACCGCCCCCGGCACGCGCTGGCCGGGCCCGTAGTCTGGCACCGGGCGCTGACCGACGCGGGGTTCGAGGACGCGGTGGTGCTCGGCCCGGAGGCGATCGAGTCGACTGGCATGCTGGACCGCGGGGTGATGGTCGCGCAGGGGCCGGCGGAGGTGAAGGAGCCGGCGGGAGCGTGGGTGCTCGTCGGGGACGACGGCGGCGTTGCCGAGCAGCTCGCCGAGGAGCTCGCCGCACGCAACCAATCGGTCGTGCTGGCCTACGAGGATGGGCGCGGCAGCACGGCAGGGGGGCGGGACGGCGTCGTCAGGGCGACGGTGGAGCCGGAACGGCGCGAGTCCTGGGAGGCGCTGCTGGGGACGCTCCCCGCCGGCGTTCCGTTCAACGGCGTCGTCCACCTCCTCGGGCTCGACGGGCAGGGGATACGGGCGACCACGCCGGAGTTCGCCGAAGCGACACGGCGAACGGGGGCGAGCGCGCTGGCGCTGGTGCAGGGGCTGCTCGACGCCGACGCCGCGTTCGAGAAGGGGCTGTGGCTCGTCACCAGGGGCGCGCAGACCCTCGACCATGAGCCCCTCGGAGAACCGGCAGGCACGATGCTCTGGGGCTTCGGGAAGGTGGTTGCCCGGGAAGCCAAGCACCTCAACGCGCGGATGCTCGACCTGGAGGCAGGCGCGCGGCTGTCCGTGGGCGCCATAGCGGACGAGCTGCTGCACCCGGACGCCGAGACGCACATCGCGTACCGACGCGGCGCGAGGCAGACGGCGCGGCTGACGCGGGCCGGGAGCGAGACGGAGCGGCTGACGCTGCCGGAGGACTCGCCATGGCTGCTCTCGCCCGACGAGGACGGCGACCTTGGCAGGATCAAGGTCGACCCGCTGCCCTCCCGGGAGCTGGGGCCCAAGGAGATTCGCGTGGCGGTCGAGGCCGCCGGGCTGAACTTCTGGGACGTGTTCCGCGGGCTCGGGCTCATCCAGGAGGGGCAGTTCGGGGGCGAGCTGTGCGGGCGGGTGATCGAGGCCGGTGCGGAAGTCACGAACGTTGCCGTGGGCGACCGCGTCGTGGGGCTCGCGATCGGCGCGTTCAGCTCGGAGGCGATTACGCGGGCGGAGATGGTGACGGCGGCGCCGCAGGGCGTGCCGCTGGCGTCGCTTGCCACGGTGCCGGTGGTCTTCGCGTCCGCGGCGCTCTCGTACGAGCTGTCGGGGCTCCACCCAGGCGACCGGGTGCTCATCCATGCCGGGGCGGGCGGCGTCGGGCTCGCGGCCATCCAACTCGCGCAGGCGGCGGGAGCGGAGGTGTTCGCGACGGCGAGCGCGCCGAAGCAGGCGTACCTGCGCTCGCTGGGCATCGAGCACGTCTTCGACAGCCGGCAGACGGCCTTCGGCAGGGAGGTCCTCGAGGCGACGAACGGCGAGGGCGTTACCATCGTGCTCAACAGCCTGACGGGTGAGGGCTTCATCGAGGCGAGCCTTGAGTGCCTAGCGCAGGGCGGGCGGTTCGTGGAGATGGCGCGGGTCGGCATCTACAGCGAGGAGGAGATGGCGGAGGCCCGGCCGGACGTGGCCTACTCCATCCTGCGGCTGGACGCCCTGAAGGAAGACGACCCCGCGCACCTCGGCGACGTGCTCGGCGACGTGATGGCCCGCATCGGCACGGGCGAGCTTGGGCCGCTGGTCCACAGCAGGTGGTCGGTTGCCGATGCGGGTTCGGCGATGAAGTTCATGCGGGCGGCGCGGCACATCGGCAAGATCGTGCTGGCGACGTCGGCGATTGAGGGCGGGCGCCTGCGCGGCGACCGGTCGTACCTGGTGACGGGCGGGCTCGGCGGCATCGGCTGCGCGGTGGCCGAGTGGCTGGCCGAGCGGGGAGCGGGCGCCATCGTGCTGAACGGCCGCCGCGCGCCGGACCCCGCGGCGGAGGAGACGATCGAGGCATTGCGCGAACGCGGGCACCGCGTCGAGGTCGAGCTGGCAGACGTGACCGATGCCGACGCAGTCGACGCGATGCTGGCGCGCATTGACGCGACGATGCCGCCGCTGGCGGGGGTGATTCACAGCGTCGGCGTGCTGTCGGACGGCGCGCTGACCAACCAGACGTGGGAGAAGTTCAAGACCGTTCTCTGGCCGAAGATGATGGGCGCGTGGCAGCTGCACCGCGCGACGCTGGACAGAGACCTGGACCTCTTCGTGCTTTTCTCGAGCTTGGCGGGCGTTACCGGCAACCCGGGGCAGTCCAACCACGCGGCGGCCAACGCCTTCCTGGACCAGCTCGCGGGGCACCGTCGCGCGCTGGGGCTTCCGGGGCAGACCATCGCCTGGGGCGCGTGGGCGGGCCTCGGAGAAGCGGAGGAGCAGCGGGAGCGCATCGAGCGGCAGCTGGCGTCGTCGGGCGTCGGCTGGGTGACCCCTCAGCAGGGGATCCGGGTGCTCGACTCGCTCGTGCGTCAGGACGTGACGACGGCCACGGCGGCGGCCGTGGACTGGCCGACGTACAAGGAGAACCTCGGCGACGAGACGCCGTCGTTCCTCGAGGCCCTGCTGGCCGCCGGCACGGACGACGCCGCGGAGGGCGCACGGCAGACCGCCGAGGACCTGCTGACGACGCTTCGGGAGACCCCGTCGCCGGACAGGGAGGGCCTGCTGGTGACGTTCCTGCAGGGAGAGCTGCGTGCGGTGCTCCGCTCTCCGACCGCGCCGCCGCCCGCCGTGGGTTTCTTCGACCTGGGCATGGACTCGCTCATGGCGGTGGAGCTGCGCAACCGGCTGAACCGCGCGCTCGCGGGGGAGTACACGACGTCCAACACGGTCGTGTTCGACTACCCCACCGTTGCCGCGCTCGCCGCATTCCTGGCGGCGGAGCTGGAGCCCGTCCTCGGCAGCGGCGCAGCGGCCGCTCCGGCGGCGGCTCCCGCACCCCGGCAACGGCGTGCACAGGCGCCGGCGAAGACCGAGGAAGACGCAATCGCCATCGTGGGCATGGCGTGCCGGTTCCCTGGAGCGCCGGACCTGGAGGCGTTCTGGCGGCTGCTGGCGGCCGGCGAGGACGCCGTCACGGACGGCCGCCCGGATGAGGGGCCGTGGGAGGGCGCGGTCGGCGACCCGGCGGGAGATGAGCTGATCCTGCGCCACGGCGGGTTCGTCGAGGGGCTGGACAGATTCGACCACCAGTTCTTCCGCATCCAGCCGTTGGACGCCCGCATGATGGACCCGCGGCAACGCATGTTGCTGGAGACGAGCTGGCATGCATTCGAGGACGCGGGCATGGACCCGGAACGGCTGAGGGGCACCCGGACCGGCGTGTACACCGGCGTTGGCGGAAGCGACTACAGGGACATCATCGCCTCGCGGGGGCAGGACGAGGGCTACCTGGGCACGACGGGCAGCGTGGCAGCTGGCCGCCTGGCATTTGCCTTTGGCCTTGAGGGGCAGACCATGCCCTTCGACCTGGCCTGCGCGTCCTCGCTGGCTGCCGTACACCAGGCCTCCACGGCGCTGCAGCGGGGCGAGGTTGACCTGGCGCTCGTCGGGGGGGTCAGCGCCGTGCTGTCGACCTCCGTAACCAGATTCCTGAGAAGCCTGGGAATGGTGTCCGGCACCGGTCGCGGCAGGCCATTCGACGCCGCCGGCGACGGCTACGTCCGCGGCGAGGGCTGCGGCATGGTGGTGCTCAAGCGGCTGAGTGAGGCGCAGGCCGACGGCGACCGCATCTGGGCCGTCGTGCGCGGGTCGGCGGTGAACCAGAACGGCTCGAGTGCGGGGCTGACGGTGCCAAACGGCCCGGCGCAGGAACGCGTGATGCGGGAGGCCCTCGCCCGTGCGGGCGTCGAGCCCGGCATGGTCGACTACCTTGAGGCGCACGGGACCGGCACGGACCTGGGCGACACCATCGAGATCAACGCCATCGCCTCGGCATACGGCCAGGGCGGCGAGCGGGAGCGGCCGCTGCTGCTGGGCTCCGTCAAGTCGAACATCGGCCACCTGGAGTGGGCATCGGGAATCGCAGGGCTGATCAAGACGACGCTGGCGATGCACCACGGTGTGGTCCCTCAGCACCTCCACTTCCATGACCCGAACCCGAACGTGGACTGGGAGAGCCTGTCCATTCAGGTCACGAGCGAGACCGCTGAGTGGCCGAGCCATCCCGAACGCGCGCCGCTGGCGGGAGTGCACTCGTACGGGCTGTCCGGGGCGAACGCGCACGTCGTGCTGGAGGGCCACGCAGCGTCCGGTAACGGCTCGGGGCCGAGCGCGCCCGAACGCCAGCCGGCCGGTCCGCTACAGCGCGCCGCCATCGACCTGCGGGCGCCGTTCGATACCCTTGCGCTGCCGGAGAGAACGCCTACGGAGGCCAAAGCCAGGGTGTTGCCGCTCTCCGCCAAGTCCACGGAGGCCCTGCGGGAGCTGGCCGGACAGTACCTCGGCTGGATCGAGGGAAAGGCCGATGAGCCCTCGCTCGAAGAGCTGGCAGACATGGCGTGGACGGCCGGGACGGGGCGCAGCCACTTCACCCACAGGTCGGCCGTGGCGTTCCGGGACGCGGCGGAGTTGAAGACGGGACTTCGGGCGCTAATTGACGCGCAGGAGGGCCCGGAGTCGGGCGCGAGCAGCGGGGCGTCCAGGGTGGCGTTCGTGTTCACGGGCGGTCTCGGCGAATGGGCGGGGGCAGCGGAGGAGCTGTACCGGACCGAGCCCGTCGTGCGGGCGGTGCTGGACCGCTGCGATGAATTGCTGCGACAAGAGCGCGGGGTGTCGCTGCTGGACACGGCGCTCGGGCGAGATGACGCGGGCGGCGCCGGAGCAGTTGCAGTCGAGCGCGCCGCTGTGTACGCGCTGCAGGCGGCAGTGACGGCGCTGTGGCAGAGTGTCGGGGTGAGGCCGAGCGCCGTGCTGGGAGAGGGCGCCGGGGAGCTGGCGGCGGCGTTGGCCGCAGGGGTCTTCAGCCTCGAGGACGGGTTGCGGCTGGCCGCGGCGCTCACCGGCCCGGATGCCGCTCTCCCGCGCGTCGACCTGAGCCCGCCGACAGTGACCGTGGTCAGCGGCGTCACCGGTCAGGCGCTGCAGCCGAACGAAGCAACCGACAACGCCCACTGGCGGAAGCTGGCGGGCGGCGCGGCAGCGTTCGAGACCGGCATGGAAGCGCTCACCGGTACGGGCGCCGACCTGGTGATCGAGATTGGGCCATCGTCGGGACAAGGCGCCTCAACGGCTCCCAACGGCGCGGAGGGTGCGGAGTCGGCGCAACGGACCGTCACCCTCGACGGCGGGACCGGATTCCCGGCTGCGGTCGCCCGGGCCTACGAGGCCGGCGTCAGCGTCTCGTTTGCGGGTCTCTTCGCGGGGGAGGAGCGGCGCAAGGTCGGGCTGCCGAGCTACCCATTCCAGCGGCGGAGTTTCTGGGTCCAGCCGGCGCGGCCTCGGACGTAATGAAATCTCACCACTCTTGCGCTGGTATGAACCGTAAGTGCAGTTAGTGTCATGCACTGCTTCGCACGATTGGAGATTGGTATCAACTCGCTGACCCAAGTTGACCCGAGGGCTCCACTCTGGTAGCCTTCATGAGGCCCAAATTTTAGCGACAAAAAAGGGGGACTGTGTCATGGCCTCGACCGAAGAGCGACTCCGGCAACTGGTGGATGAGAACCTGGAAGTGGATGGGCGAGCGATCGGCCAGGAGTTGAATCTGGGCGGAAACCTCATGGACGCGGGCGTCAGCTCGGTGGACTTCGTCGCATTCATGAAGGTCGTCGTCAACGAATTCGGCGTGAGCATGGATCCCGGCGACTGCGAGGGATTCCAGACGCTCGGTGACCTCATCGCCTTCCTGGACAACGCAGCGGCGTAACCCGGACAAAACGGCAACAGCCCGCCGCCCGGCCGCGGCGCGATCGCAGCCGGAAGCGGCGGGCCTTGTTGTGCTCGAGCGTCCACAGCCGTGGGGATACTCGCTATAATGCCCTCCATGGGCATTCCTCTTGTCGAGCAGTGGTGGCGGCCGTTCCGTGACGTGGGCACTGCCAAGGTCTACTTCGTTGACCTCTCGCCCCACGCTGTGCGGGAAGCCACGGCGTCCGCATGGCTCTGCGAGCACGAGTCGGCGCGTGCGGACAGGTTCCTCTACCCCGGGCCCCGCCGGCGGTACATCCTGCTCCGCGCGGCGGTCCGGTCGCTCCTCTGCGACCGGCTTTCCTGCGCGAACTGGGAGCTCTCCTTCGAAACGGGCGAACACGGCAAACCCTACCCCGTCGTGCGCGGTGCGCCGGCCGACATCCACTTCAACATGAGCGACAGCGGCAACTGCGGCCTCATTGCCATCACCCGGGAGGGCCGCATTGGCATCGACCTGGAGGAGCGGACGGAGAACCGCGACCTTGAAGGGCTGGTGGCGACAGTCTTCGGGCATGACGAACAGGCCGCCTTCGCATCGGCAAGCGGACGCGATAGGGTCGAGCGCTTCTACCGGCTCTGGACGTACAAGGAGGCCCTGCTCAAGGCGCTCGGCACGGGGCTCTACCTGGACGTGTCGGGGTTCCAGGTGCCCGCCGCCATCCTGTCAGGCAAGATGGGCGCCGTATTCCGGTTCCCGCACATGCCCGGCGTGCGCTGGTGGATCGAGGACATCGGGACGGCGGACTTTGCGGCCGCCATCGCCCACGAAGTCGTTGTGGAGGCTAATCGGGTAACGCTGGGCAGCGCCCCGGCGGGACGGGGCAGCGCCAGACGGGCACAACCGCCATTGGCGCCCGCCAACACTGGATAGATATAACGCCGATGCCGAACGCCGAAACACACTGGGAGCTTCCCGCGCCCCTGTCGACTGAGATCGTGCAGGTGGACGCCGACACGACCATCGCGGTGCGGCGGCACGGCAACCCGGAGGGGCCCAGGCTGGTCCTGAGCCACGGGAACGGGCTGGCCGTCGACCTCTACTACCCGTTCTGGTCGCTCCTCACGAACGAATTTGACGTCATCGTCTACGACATGCGGAACCACGGCTGGAACGGGCTGACGCCGCTGGAGCGGCACAACGTCCCGACCCTTGTCAACGACCACGACCTGGTCATAGCGGCTATCGACGAGCGGTTCGGAGCGAAGCCCAAGGTCGGGGTGTACCACTCCGTATCGGCCCTGATCGCCCTCCTGTCTCCCACGATGGGGAGCGCGTACTCGGCGCTGGTCATGTTCGACCCTCCGCTGCGCAAGCCCAACATCACTGACGAGCAGTTCGACGCGGCGTCCATGAAGACGGCGGAGACGGCGCGGAAGCGGACGGCCAGGTTCCGGACGCTGGAATCGTACTCGGAGTTCCTGCCCATCGTGCCTGCCTTCCGCAACTTTGTGCCAGGCGCGTACGACCTGATGGCGAGGACGACGGTGCGGGAGCGTGCGGACGGCCCCGGCTACGAGCTGCGGTGCCCGCCGGCGTACGAGGCGCAGATCATCGACTATGCGCGGATCTTCAGTCTCGCCGTGGACTTCGACGCGATGACTTGCCCGCTGAAGGTCATCGGGGCGGACCCCACGCTGCCGTACTCGTACCTGCCGACGCTCGACCTGAGCGACGTTTCCATCGTGCACTACGACTTCCTGCCGGACGCGACGCACTTCCTGCCCATCGAAAAGCCGGCGGAGTGCGCGGCCGTGCTGCGCGAGTTCCTGAGAATCCTGCCAACGCTGTAGCAAAAGAAAACGCAGGCCGCAGCCTGCGTGAGTGCACCGGTTGGCTCCCCGGGTAGGACTCGAACCTACGACCAATCGGTTAACAGCCGATCGCTCTACCACTGAGCTACCGGGGAAGGGCGCCGGGCCGCGAGGAGCGGCCCAACCGCCATTCTATCACCCCTACGGCTCGGCCTTCAACCGCGCGCGGCCTCCCGTGAGCGTCGTGAAAACGCCAACGAGCACCAGTGCGCCGCCGGCAACGCTCGCGACGGGCGGGGCCTCGTCGAGGACGACCCAGGCCAGCAGGCTCGCGCCGATGGGCTCGGCCATCACCGCGGTGGCGACGACCGTCGCGGGCAGGTAGCCGAGTGACCAGTTGAGCGACGAGTGCCCGACGAGCTGCGGCAGAAACGCCAGCAGCACGAGCCACCCGTAGACCTCGACGCCGAAACCCGATAGCTGCGCGCCCGTCGCCAGCGCAGCCGCGACGAGGATGACGGCCGCCGTGCCGTAAACGGGCGCGACGTAGCCCAGGATGCTGAGGCGCTCGCGGAGGCTGCGGCCCGCGATGTAGTAGCCCGCCACCGCGACCGCCCCAAGAAATGCCAGCATGTCGCCGAAGAGCCTCCGGTCGCCGAGGCCCCAGTCGCCGAGCGCGATGACGACGCCGCCCGCAACGGCGACGGCGATGCCGGCAAGCACGCGCGCCGAGCTTCGCTCGCGGAGGAAGAGCGCCGCCCCGATGGCGACCATGACGGGGTTGGACGTGACGATGACCACGGAGCTCGCGACGGAGGTGTGCTCCAGCGAGGCGATCCAGAAGGCGAAGTGGGCGGCGAGGCACACCGCCGCGGCGAGGACGAGCCCCCATTGCCGCCGCGTCAGCGACCGCAGAGCCCCCCACTCGAACGCGAGGCCGAGGGGGACGACGATGACCGCCGCAATGGCCAGCCGGTAGGCGGCGATGGTCAGCGACGGCGCCTCGGCCAGGCGGATGATGACGGCGGCGGAGGAAACGGCGGAGACGCCCAGCGCCAGGCCGCCGTAGACCACGGCCGCCGGCGGCTGGCCTCCGAGCCGGATCCTGCGGCGCATCAGGAGGCCCGGCTCAAGTAGCGCGCAAGCTCGTCGCGGGGGAAGCCGGGCAGGTCACGGACGCCGTCCGTGGTGCGTAGGCGCAGGCCGGCCGAGGCCTCGGTCACGCGGCCGATGACGGCGGCGGCGATGCCCTTTGCCGCGAGGGCGTCGAGGACGGCATCCGTGCGCTCCGGCGCCGCGGCAGCGAGCAGCGAGCCGGACGCGAGCAAGCCAAGCGGGTCGAGATCGAGGGCGCGGCATACGGCCCTCGTCTCGGGCAGCACGCGAATTGCCGACTCGTCGACCTCGAGGCCCGCGTTGGCGGCGGTCGCCAGCTCGGCGAGGCCCGTCGCGAGGCCGCCCTCCGTCGGGTCGTGCATGGCGGTGACGCCCTCCTTCGCCGCGGTATGCGCTGCGCTCACGACGCTGATGCCAGGGGCGTCGAGGAGCGCGGCGGCGGCAGAGATCTCGTCGTGCGACATGCCGGCGGCGAGCAGGGCGGCGGCGGCCTCGTGGGCCAGCACGGAGGTGCCCTCGACGGCGATGCCCTGCGTCAGGATGAGGGCGTCGCCGGGGCGCGCGCCGCCGGGCCAGACGATGGTGTCGCGGGTGGCCTCGCCCAGCATCTGCCCGGAGACGATGGGGCGCGTCAGCCCGTAGGTGATCTCCGTGTGGCCGCCCACCAGCGTCACGCCGAGGGCCTCGCAGGCGGCCGTTATCTGCTCGTGGACGGAGACCGCCAGACCCTCGGGGGCGCCCTCGGGCAGCAGCACCGTCGCGAGGAACCAACGGGGCGTGCCGCCCATGCAGGCGATGTCGTTGGCGTTCACCTGCACGGCGTACCAGCCGATGCGGTCCGTCGCGAAGGTGACCGGGTCGGCCTTGGCGATGAGGAGACGGTCGCCCACGTCAATGACGGCGGCGTCGGCGCCGACGCCGGGGCCCTGCAGCACGCGCGGGTCGCGCTGCGCCGTGCCGGACAGCAGCTTCGCGAGCACGTCCACCGGGAGCTTGCCTACGTCCACATCGCCTCCGTCGAGAGCCGTATCGGGCCGGGGCTATGCGGCTATAATACCAGCGTCAGCGAAAACGCATTCGGGAGGAACGCCATGTCCAAGACGCACGCAAACCCGGAAGGCATGCACACGCCCACCGGCTACTCGCACGTGGTGAAGGCGGGGGACACCGTCTACATCGCGGGGCAGGTCTCGGTCGCGCCCGACGGCTCCGTCGTCGGCGAGGGCGACGCGGAGGCGCAGGCGGAGCAGGTGTACCGAAACATGCAGACGGCCCTCGCCCACGCAGGAGCGACGTTCAAGGACGTCGTGAAGACGACGACGTACGTGGTCAACGAGGACTGCATCGCGGCGACGCGGGCCGCCCGCCTGCGCCATTTCGAGACGGACCCGCCGGCGTCGACGCTGCTGGTGATCTCGCGGCTGGCGCGCCCGGAGTTCCTGATAGAGATCGAGGCCATCGCGTACGTGGGGTAGGGGCAAGTGGCGGGAGGCCATTCGGCAGGCTCAGGGCGAACGTCGGGCGGTATTCAACGCTGCGTCACACATGGCGTTGGCGAGGCTCCATGTTAAACGCTACGTTTAACATGGCAGGCGTTCGGGGTTTATATTAAACGCTGCATTGCGTATGGAGGCGTTTTGCTTCTATACTAAACGCAGCGTTTAATACTGGCGGCATCCTTCGCCACAGCCGGATGCGTGATGACACAGCAGCCACAGGTCCCCACGGGGCGCGCCGGAACGTATGTCCGGCAACCGAGCGGGTACTCGGCTTTCATTCCCAAGCCTCTCCCGCCCAACCCGCCGCTGGACGCGGCTGCGCTGCAGGGCGCGCTCTCCCGGGCCGACCTTGCCCTGGGCCGGCTGGACGGGGCCGCGCTCACACTGCCGGACCCCGACGTCTTCGTCTTTATGTACATCCGCAAGGAGGCGCTGCTCTCCAGCCAGATCGAGGGGACGCAGAGCTCGTTGCAGGACGTGCTCGCCGTGCAGGGGCAGCTCTTTGCGCCGGCCCGGCCCGTCGACGCCGCGGAGGTGGTCAACTACATCGGGGCAATGGAGCTGGGGCTGCAGCAGCTCGAAACCCTGCCGGTGTCCATCCGCCTCATGCGCAACATCCACCGGCGACTGCTCCAGGGCGTCCGCGGTTCGCACCTGACGCCCGGCGATCTGAGGACGTCGCAGAACTGGATCGGTGCGCAGGGCGCCAGCATCCGCTACGCCGCCTTCGTCCCGCCCCCGCCGGACCTCGTGCTGAGCGCCCTCGGCGACCTGGAGCGCTTCCTGCACGCCGACGACGGCATGCCCCTCCTCATTCGCATCGGCCTCGCCCACGCGCAGTTCGAGACAATCCACCCGTTCCTTGACGGCAACGGGCGGCTCGGGCGGCTGCTCATCACCTTCCTGCTCACCGAGCGAGGCATTCTCCACAAGCCGACCCTCTACCTCTCGCACTACTTTGCCCGCAACCGGCAACGGTACTACGACCTGCTGCAGGCCGTGAGGGACACGGGCGATTGGGAAGGCTGGCTCCGCTTCTTTCTGCAAGGAATCGCAGACGTCGCCGCGGAAGCGGCCGACACGGTGCGGCGCATTCAGGCGCTCCGCGAGGACGACAGGGCCGCGGTGTCGGACGCATTCGGAAGGGCGGCCGCGAACGGGCTGCGTGTGCTGGAGCGGCTGTACGGCGAGCCCTACGTCAACGTGGCTCGCGTACAGGAGCTGACGGGCGTGTCCTACGCCGGCGCCAACCAGCTTGTATCACGCATGGTGGAGTGCGGGATCCTGGAGGAGGTCACGGGGCAGGCGCGCAACCGGGTCTTCGCCTACCAGCGGTACATGGACCTCTTCGAGACCAGCTAGCCTACCTAGGCCAAGTCCACGTCCGTGGAGCCTTCCGCCGTGCGGCCCTCTGTGGGGGACCAGCGGCTGACCATGCTCGAGGACTGGAGCCACTCGCGGACGGCGGCACGAAGGGCGCCGGTGCCGATGCCGTGGACGACGCGGACGCGGGCGTGGCCGTCCTGCAGCGCGCGGTCGAGGAAGGGCGCCAGCCGGTCGAGGGCCTCGTCGACGCGCATGCCGCGCAGGTCCAGCTGGGCCGCGGGGGCGGTTGACAGCAGGCCGGCGACGGGCGACTCGCCATTCGATGCAGGCGCAGCCGCGGGCATGGCAGGGCCCTTTCGCGTGTAGCGTTTTCGCGATGCCGCTGCCTCCTGGGCGGCCGACGGGTCCCGGTGCAGCACGTGGTCGAGGGGCACCTGCGCCCGCAGCACGCCGACGGCCACCTCCAGCATGCCACGGTCGTCGGGCGGGGCCATGACCTGCGCGGAGCCGGGGAAGCCGCGGACGCGCACGGTGTCGCCGGGGCCCAGGCTGTGGAGCCACTCGGCGCGGTCCTCCCGCTTTGGGCGCCAGCGCGGTGCGCGCAGCCCACGGCGCACGTTCTGGACCGCGGCGACGGCCTGCTGCACCTCCGCGATGGCCTCCGGCTGCGGCGCCGCCGGCGTGTTCAGCAACACTTGCTCGGCCGCCTTCAGGCGCCCCATCAGCTCCTCGGCCTGCGCCTGCAGGTCGTGGCGGGCGTTCTCCATCTGCTCGACGCGGAGCTCCCGCAGCCGCTCCAGCTCGGCCTCCGCCTGCCGCCGCAGCTCCTGCGCCTCCGCGAGGGCGGCCTCGCCCTCGGCGCGCACGTCGGCGGCCGCCTGCCGCTCATCGACGACCTCTGCCAGCAGCTCCTCGACGCGCCGGTGCTCCGGCGAGAGCATGCCCTGCGCGCGCTCGACAACGCCGTGGGGCAGCCCGACGCGCTCCGCGATCGTGAGCGCGTAGCTGCGCCCCGGCAGCCCGACGGTCAGCCCGTAGGTCGGCGCGAA
>CAZCPU010000028.1:0-19759 GCA_964499855.1 uncultured Dehalococcoidia bacterium
TGAAGCCACACCAAGAGCAATGTTCAGCCAGTGTCGTCAGCGCCTGGGATCCAATGTGGAGGGAAAGGCGGAGTGCGGTTGGGGCGTTAGTGGACGGGGCCGTCGAGGGAGTCCCTTCCCCTGAACTTCTCCACCATGCGACGCACAACGGGCGAGTGCTTGTATGGGCCGGTAACGCGGCGCATCAGGTGCTCGTCGGGCCCGTTCCACTGGATGGGCGTCCCGTCCCGCGGAGGCACGGGGATGCAAACGTTCTTGGCAGGATCACGGATGACGTTCATCGGCTCACCTCCGTCCTCAACGATGCGGAGCTGCTGTCGCAGCAATTCCCGGTACATGAGCACGCCCCTATCAGACTCGCCGAGCCTTTCTCTCGTACGGTCGACGATGGGTCCCTGCGCGAGCCAGACCATGGCGTCCTGTCCGCCATTGTTGTCGAGCTCGCTCCAGATAGGGTTGCCGTGTACATCCACCGAGGGCGGGACTGCGTAGTGCGGGACGCTCTCTTGCAGAGGCTCCTCCGGGTCCTGCGCGTAGGATGTGAAAAAGACATGGAGCGTGTGGGTGTCGTCCATGGGCACGCGGTACATGAAGTCCGTGGTGAAGCTGTTGACGTTGGGAAAGATGGATGGGCGCACTTCGCGGAGGCCGTTTGGCGTCTTGGCGTAGTTCATGATGCCCTGGTCGTACGCTGCCCAATCGCGGCGTTCGCCGATAGGCGACCGGCCCCCTTCGAGATTGCGGGCCGGTCGCTGCAGGTCCTTCCGGCCGATGCGCTCGAGAGCGTAGTTGGAGAAATGGCCGTGCAGCCACTCGAGGTGCGCGGGGTCCAGGTCGTTCTCCTGGACCTGCAGCCAGTTGCAGTTGAGGACCTGGAAGCCCACGTCCCGCGCCACGTTCTCCATGACAAACAGGTCCCAGTTGGGAAGCAACGGCGCAGGCTCCGGCCCGAGATACGCAAACACGACTCCAGCCAGCACGCGCACCGAATATGATTGGAGCTTGACGCGGCTGGGAAAGGTGCTGTCAACGGACTCATCCGGCATTTGCAGACATTGGCCTTGGGGGCTGTATAGCCAGCCGTGGTACGCACAGCGCAATCCCTGGCCTTCCGGGATGCCGAAGCGCAGGTCCACTCGACGATGAGCGCAACGCCCTTCAATGAGTCCAAGCGCGCCCGACCGGTCCCGGAAGAGGACCAGGTCCTCACCGAGGAGGCGGACCGCCCGCACAGGGTTCTCGTCAAGCTGGGATACCGCTGCGATGGGATGCCAATACCAGCGCATGAGTCTGCCCATCGGCGTGCCTGGACCCACACGGGTAAAGAGCTCGTTCTCTTCCGCGGTCAGCATATGCGCCTCCCTCCGGTGCCTCCGGCGCCTGACCGTCCTCGCCGGCGCCGTTCTACGGGCGCGACATGATCTGGATGAATGCCAAAGTGCAGCGCATTATAGCAGTCCAAGCGAAACTACATAACGTACGCGCCTGCAATTCGGAGGTCGGCGTTCCGGCTATCCCAGGTACCGTCTGAGCTTCGCGGCCTGCTCGACGTAGTGGCGGACTTGGACTGGAGCTTCGTCCTTGATGGCGGCCCAGATCGCGCTCGTCAGCCCCTCGTGTATGCGGTCCACTTCGTCCGTGAATTGTCCAACAACTCGCATGGACTCCTCACCGAGGAGCTCCCGCACATGGCGCTCGTTGGTGTAGCGCAGCGCGGCGCGGAGGTCCTCGTCGACGCTCGGGTAGCTCTCACGCACGAAGGCCCAATCGTCCTCATCAAGCGCGCTCAAGCCGAGGAGGTCCGGCGGGACGCCGATGGAATAGAGGGATGCCGCAAAGCCGATGGCCCGCGGGAGCGTCGCCTCACCAACACCGTCGAGCGTGCGGCCGTAGCCGAACAGCCCGACGTGCATCTTCCGCTCACGACGCCGCGGCACATGGGCAGATGCCGCGGCGATGACGCCTGTAAGTTGAATGACGCGCTCCTGGTAAGCGGCGGTCGTCTTGCGGATGAGCGCCAGCGCCCGCTCCTCGTCGACCGGATGCGGGTCGCGGCGGGTGTGCGCCCTTAGCAGGGCGATGGAGTCACGGACCGTCTCCCTGTCGTAGTCGTACTTGAACGCAGACTGGACGGTGACCGTCTGTGCGCTGGGATACTCGAGGAAGGTACGGTCGATGTTGAGCGGCGTCAGGTGGCCTCGGAATGGCGCGGAGCCGGCGCCAATGATGGGGTAGAGCGGGATGCCGATCTGTTCCTCAAGCCTGTGCAGCCGCTGCAATGCAACCTTGAGGATGAGCTCCGCGCCCACGATGCCGTAGTTCAGGGCAGGGTCGCTCCGGGCGAGGAACACGCGCTGGTAGGGCAGGTCGCGACCGCGCAGGTATTCGTCGACGATGCCGTCGATGCGCAACAGGTTGTCCCGGTCCTCCACCAGGGGAATGAGACGGATGCGTTTCGGTGAGAACTCTCCGATCCAGTCTCGTATCGTGCGGCCACCGGGCAGTGAGTGGACCTCCTGCCCCACGATGACCTGGCGGTAGTAAGCCTCCACCAGGGTGAGTTCGCGGGCACTTGTGGTGAAGGGCAGGATAACCTCCTGGATGGGCGCGTTTTCCTCTTCCATGCCGGCATAGAAGCCGTTGGCAACGTCCCAGGCCGACGGCACGCTCTGGAGCGCTTCCACCATCGACTTGCGCATGTCGCGCTCGACAGAGGGATTGGGAACGCGCAGGGTCAAGATGACGTCGTGGCCGAGTCGGCGGTCGTGCCGGAAAAAGTCGGGGTAGCCGGTCAACAGCTTCTGGACGACGTGGTTGTCCGCCTCCTTGCCCTCGGAGTCCCACATCTGTTCGTTGCAGCCAAGGGCGAAGATATCGTGGGCCTCGTCGACCTCTCCCTCGCCCTTCAGGACGCCCTCAGCGTCAGCGAAGGGCGCCGGCGTGGCATTGTCGGGATGCTGAGTGCTCATCACCTTGGGGACAAAACGCACTGTGCACCTCTCTATTCGTACTTACGAAGGGCCTGACCACCTGCTGGCTCACACTTGTTGCGCAGGAGGATTCACCCGCACCGTTACGATGTCCGTGCCGTGGAACTGCTGGTGGCGGACGGAGCTGGCGTACGCCTTCAACAGCACCAACGAGGTTTCGTCTTCCACGACGGAATCGGCGTCGTGCTGCTGCAACTGGCGAATGCGGTCTTCAATGTTCAGGTCTCCGCTGGGTCCGGCAATAAACTCCAGGTCGGCTGAGAGACCCTCACTGGAGGCCACGACGACAAGACTCCGCTCGTCAACCGGCTCCCTCGCTTCGCGTTCCCCCTGCAAATCGAGTGGGGCCAGCGTGAGGAGCGTCTCCTCGGCCACGGCGCTGAGGCGGTTCCTCATGGCCATATTCCATTTGCGTTTCGAGGCGAATTTGTCGATGAACTCGTTGAGTTCGGGCAGTGACTCCACGTTGAGCCGGGACTGGAAACGCATCCTGCGTGGGTTCGTCAGCTCCAGGTACAGGATCATCAGGATTGCCGCGAAACCTCCTGTGGTGATGCCGCTCTTGAACAACCCGCCGAGCACCGGACCGACATCCGGCAGGGTAATAAGCCCAAACTGGAACGCCGCGCCGATCCAGAAACAGATTCCGCCGGCCACCACCTTCTCCCGGTTGGGCTCGTTCAATATGATCGTGCGCGCGCCGTCCACGAAGAGCGTGCCGCACACCAGCATGAGGTAGCCTGCCATCACTGGGCCCGGGATCGTGCTGAATATTGACGAGAGCTTGGGCGCAAATGCTAGCGCCAGGAGAATGACGCCGATGCTGTACCCGACCGTCCGTGATGCAACACCCGTGGTCCGCGTGAAGGCGATGATGCCTGAGTTAATGATATTGGGGACAGTTGCGCCGAAGCCTGCCAAAAGGTTGCTTACCCCGCTCCCGGCGAGCGCTCCCTGGACCTCCTTGAAGTCGATTGCCCGGTCATCGCGCCAGGCGACGCGCTGCATCGAGATGGACTCGCCGTTGGAGTGAATGGAGAAGATCACGCCGAGAAACAAGAAGGACGGCAGCAGCGTCCAGAATGTGATTCCGAAGTCGAATGCCAGGCCTGGGGCCGAAGCTGGAACACCAATCCAGGAAGCATCGAGGACTCGCGTGGCGTCGTAGCCACCCATCAAGGCGGCGACGGCTGTGCCCGCGACGATGCCGACAACAGGGCCCCAAAGCCGCAGCAGCGCAGCGCCACGGAGGGTGACCGCGGCCACGACGGCCAGCGTCACCAATGCCGGGACAAGCGCCGCAACAGGGTCTTCCTGCGCCGCGTCGTCCAGGAGCTTGAACACCACAGATGCCAGGGTTATGGACAGGATGAGGATTACGATGCCCCCCACAGTGGGGGTGACGACCCGCCGGAGGATTACGAGCCAGCGAGAAATAATGAGCTGCACAACCGCTGTTGCCAGGACCAGGGTTGTGAGCGCGGCAGGGCCGCCTTCGAAGGCGGCGGTGATGCAGAAAGGGATGGATACGGCGGCAGTGAACATGGGAAGCACCGCCCCCGCACCTACCGGACCGAGGCGGCGGACCTGCAGCAACGTGGACAGCCCGACTACCACTAGGGAGGCGAAGACCATCCAAATCAGGTAGTCCTCGCCGTGGCCAGACTCGTTTGCCACGATGACCGGCGTGACCAGCAGCGTGGCCGTGGCCATAAGGCTGAACTGCGCGCCGAGGCCCAAGGAGGTGAGGAGGGGTGGCCTTTCGTGCGCCTCAAACTTCGGGTTACGGGACGCCGTAGCCGTGATTG
Source organism: uncultured Dehalococcoidia bacterium (assembly GCA_964499855.1). GTDB lineage: Bacteria > Chloroflexota > Dehalococcoidia > Lucifugimonadales > UBA1127 > UBA1127. Next base: position 4,799 of record CAZCPU010000028.1, read on the forward strand.
TTACCTCCGCCGCTTTCCCTCATCGTAACGGGTGAAGCAACTCACACATTAGCACAAACCGGCGTGTGCAATGAACCGGTGTACGGCAATGACGTCCCTTCCCGGACTCAGCCTAGGTCTTTGGGACGGTCCTGCGTCCCCGGCGACGGCCGTTGCCGGTGGCGATCCAGAAGTACACGGCGTTTTCGACCCTGCGAATGGTCAGCGCCTTCCCGAGGGCGGCAGCGGCGGCTCCGAGTCTGCGCCTGACTGCATTTGTCGACTCACCCTCAGCCGGTTCGAGTTTGCCGGCGTGGCCGTGAGGAACTTGCTCAATGAAGTCCATGTATTCTCTCAGTAGCTTGGCGCGCTTGCCGGTTATACTATTTGCCTTGGCCTGCTTCACCGGAAGTGTTTCAAACGTTGGCATGAATAGCTCCTTCTGTAAGTTTCTTTCTCCCTTTATATGCCAAGCCAGCCAAGTAAATAGAGCCCTCGACTACTTTAATTCCATGATACTCGGAAATCTAATGAAGTCAATTCCATAGAAATTGGAGATTTACAAATAGCAGATGACACAAAATAGCTGGTACTTGGGTAGGACAACTACATCACATCGCATTGTGGCAAAAGTACCCACGGATGATCGCTGAACCTGAGCTCCCGGCGCATTGAATGGAAGGCAAAGACGGAATGAAAGCTCTCAGGGCTTGAAGTGAAGCGGGGAAGAGGTTAGCTAAGGGCGGGAATGAGCCTGTGGGGTCGGATGCAGGGATCGAACCCGAGACACAAGGGCAGAATGAGCTATGCCCCTCCGGTGGTCTTTCACCGTCGAGGATAACCTACCGATACGGGCTTATGGCCAACGAGCAACCGCAGCAGGCGGTCCGAGCCAGTCATAGTGTAGTTGGCACTGGGAGCGCGCAGATACTATTCTGCCCCGACCGCCGCGAGCGCCTCGTCGATCTTCTCGGTGCTGTAACCGGCAATCCTCTCGTTGCCGATCACGGTGACCGGTGTTGTGCGAAAGCCCATCTCCAAGAGGCTGGTCAGCGCCTCGCGGTCCTCAGAAACGTTTCGCTCCGTAAAGGGAATTCCCTTGCGTGAAAGATACACTTTCACCATGTGGCAGGGGCCTCAACCGGCCGATGTAAAGACCTGGATGTTGGTGTCCATGGACTTTGCCTCCTTCTACTGGTCACGGCCTCTATCTTGGCGCCGTTTCTCGTTGAACTCGCGCTTGCCTCCGGTCTCCTCGAAGAGCTCATGCCCCAGAGGCACTGCCTCTCCTATGGTCTGGACGGCGTCCTCGCCCTCCTGATACTTGCGAAGAAACTCTTCGCTCACAAAGAACATTCATATGCAGAAGCCGTCACGTTCAATGTCCTCATGATGTCGTTCGCAGGGGCAGATCTTCTTGCGATCCTCAACGGGATCGCCACTCAACGGCATTCAGGGGCAATACCGATACCCGTGGATGCGTTCGTTCTCAGCCAGTCCCTGTTGCACGACCTCAACGACTTCCGGCACTGGAAAGAACTCGTAGGGCCCGCGGGCGACGTAGCGCTCCGAGAATTTGACGGCGCGCTCCATCGCCTCCTCAGGCGTCATTTCTCTCTTTGCCATATTCGTACCTATACCCGGCTCGCAGCAGGTCCCAATCGCATGCGTAGGTGCATATCGCAAGACATGCTCTCGAATTGTTGCTGTTGTCGCACCAGCCGTTCAACCAGTGACGGTAGAGCCTCCTGGATTTCCGACATCGTCTTCTCTCTAGAGACCTCAACACTGAGCAGGGCGCTAGTCCCGCAGGAGCAGCTGTCGACGAAAAACACTTTTCTGAAGCCCGGATTTGCCGAGAGATTCATCTTGAAGCCCGGAAGAGGCGAGAGGGGCGAGTCCTTTGGCAGCGCCTCGCGGATAAGATCCCTGATCTGCTGGGTCACAGCCGACTCTGCCGCATCTTGAGACTCAGGCATTGCCCAGCTCCGCGAACAAAAGGTGGTGGCGCATACGGGATTCGAACCCGTGGTCTCCGCCTTGAGAGGGCGGTGTCCTTGGCCGCTAGACGAATGCGCCACGTAGATACGGCCAACGAGGTCTGCCATATGTAGTATAGCGCACTGCGACAGAGCGTGTCAGCACCCGACCCGCGCGGTTGAGGGGTGTCACCGCTTCCCGTACAATTGAGTGGCACTCTGGCCGAAGTGGCGGAATGGTAGACGCGGCGGACTCAAAATCCGCTGCCCGCGAGGGCGTGTGGGTTCGAATCCCTCCTTCGGCACCACCTTTGGACGCTGGCGAGAATCACCATGCCTGACATGCAAGACGCTTTCGACCTTGCCCGCACCATTGACGGGCGCCTCACGCTCGCCGAGACGGCCGCCGCCGATGACGCAGTCGACGCCTTTCGCGAGGCCCTTTACGACTACCGCGGCGACGGCGACCTTGACGCCTTTCTTGACCGGTGCGCCGAACTCCTCGCGCAAGTAGGGGGCGATGCCGACGGTTCCTCCGCAGAGGGACGGTGCTTTCGCGCGCTCGATTCAGTCTTCAGCAGCGGGTAACGCGCCTCGCATTGCCCTCGCTGGCCCGCGCGCCGTCATCAATCCCTGCGGTACACTGTACCTATGACGACGCAACCCTCCGCATCGAACGTCACCCCGGCCGGCCCTGGCTCACAGCGTTCAGTTGTCGCGGTCGTGCGTACGACCCCCGAGACAGTGCTGGACGACACCGGTGCGGCAATGCGCATGGCCGGTTACCGTGATGTCCTCCCCATCGCGGATCCCGTCCTGCTCAAGATCAACATCTCCTGGCAGCACTGGTACCCTGCGTGCTCGACCTCGCCGTGGCAGTTGGAGGGCGTCATCAAGACTCTGCGCGAGGACGGCTACACGGATCTCATCGGCGCGCACAACGGCACCGTCGTCGTAGATTCCTACGAGGGGGAGGTCGCTAACAAGCACAAGCCGGTCACGGACCGGCTCGGTGTGCCGACGGTTCACTTGGACGTCCCACCCAACGAGTGGGTGCGCTACGAGCCCAAAGGCGAGATGCTCGTCCTAGACAGGATCTTCCCTGAGGGCATAACCGTGCCCGCGAGTTTCGCCGACAAGAGCATTATCCAGCTTCCCACCATGAAGACCCACGTCTTCACGACCATGACGGGCGCGATGAAAAACGCCTTTGGTGGCCTGCTGAACCGCAAGCGACACTGGACGCACTCGGTTATCCACGAGACGCTTGTGGACCTGCTGACAATTCAGAAGGAGCTGCATTCCGGGCTCTTCGCGGTGATGGACGGCAGCTTTGCCGGGGACGGCCCCGGACCGCGAGCGATGCGATGGCACACGCCCGGCGTCATGCTGGCCTCGGCCGACCAGGTGGCCATCGACGCCATCGCGGCGAAGATGATGGGCTTTGACCCGATGAGCATCCCCTTCATCCGCATTGCCCATGAGCGCGGACTCGGCTGCGGCGACCCCGACGCCATCGAGGTTGTGGGCGAGGACATCTCAGGTGTGAACTACGGCTTCGAGGCGGTGGAAAACACCTTTGCAAGTAGGGGGCAGAAGCTCATCTACTGGGGCCCGCTAAAGTTCCTCGAGAAGGTGTGGCTTCGATCGCCGCTGGTGCCGCTGGCCTACCTCGCCTCGAACGTCTACCACAACGGCTACTGGCGCAACCTCAAGGGGAAGCGGCGCATTCGGGAGGCGCTCAAGACGCCGTGGGGGCAGTTGTTCCAGGAGTACTAGGGTTTGACGCGTTTGATTCGCTGAGCAATTCGAACTCTATTCGGGACAACACCATATGTTCGCGCTTGATCCCTTCATTCCTTGATCCCCCAGTGAATGGCGATGCTCCCCAGCATAAGGCCACGGTATCCGACTTCCGCGAAACCTGCCTGTTTCATAGCCTCAGCGAGCTCGTCAGGGACCAAGTAACGCTCAACCGACTCCGGCAGGTACTTGTACGCGTCCCGATCGCCGGAAAGCGCCCAGCCGACCAGCGGCATGACGCGCCGGAAGCCGATGCCGTACGCCGCCTTCCCTGCGAAGCCCCTCGGCCGCACGATGTCAAGCACCGCCAGGCGCCCTCCGGGCTTTAGCGTGCGTTGAAACTCCCGAAGGCCGAGGGGGATGTCGGCGAGGTTACGCAGGCCGAATCCGATGGTCACGCAGTCGAAGGTTTCGTCCGGAAACGGGAGAGCCAGGATGTCGCCCTGCACGCGCTGGATGCGCTCTGAGAGGCCAAGCGCGGCAAGTCCCGGCCCACCGCGCGCGAGCATAGGGGCGGAGAAGTCGAGTGCGACTACGCGTCCAGCTCTCGCCGCGAGGGCCGCCGAGAGTTTAGCAGTGCCCGCCGCGGCATCAAGCGCGCATTCCACGGGCTCCGGCGCCGCGATGCTCGCCGTTAGCCGGCGCCAGGATTCGTCCCGGCCGAAGGAGGCCACCGTGTTGAATGCGTCGTAGCGGCGTGCGATGCTGTCGAACATGCGCTGCACGCGCCGGGGGTCGCTCATGCGGCGCTCCGCTCCTCCCGGCCCACAATCGTCGACGCTTCCAGCGCCTCCCGCGAGGTGTAGCGAGGGCGGAAGCCCGTTTCCCGCGTGAATCGCTCGTTGCTGGCAATCCACGGGTATCGGACCATCGTCAAGCCGCTGGCCTGGGACTCGCTCTGAAGCTGCAGGGCCCAGCTTGCCTGTGTGACGAATCCAAGCAGGGGTGCGGGCACGGCGATGGAGCGACGGCCCGCGACACGCGCGACCTCGCTGTACGGGACGGTGTCACGGCCCGTGATGTTATAGACGCCGGGCACGTGCTCTATCAGGCACAGCTCCAGCGCGTCCTGAACGTCATCCTCATGCATGAACTGCATGTCCGGGTCGGCGCCGGCGACGCTGACGAGGACCGGCTTGCGAAAAGCCTGCGCGATGAAGTTGTCCGAGCGCGGACCCATGATCACGCAACCTCGCAGCACCGTCACACACATGTCCGGGTTGTCGGCCGTGAACGCCTCCAGCATGAGCTCCGTGGCCGCCTTGTCCTCGGCATACTGAAAGCCGCGCACTGGCCGTACCGGCGACTTCTCGGTGTAAGGCAGTGGGTCGCCGGGATGCGGTCCATAGACGGTGGTGCTGCTGAAGTACAGGAGTTTCCGAACGCCCGCCTCCTTGCACGCTCGCAGGGCCTGGGCCGTGCCGCCGACGTTGACGCGCCGCACAAAATCCCGGTTGCGACCGGGGCGGAGCAGGAAGGCCAGGTGGACTAGGGCATCAATGCTGAATTCGCGGAGAATGTCCGCGAATGGCTGGCGGATGTCCTGTTGGAAGCGGGTGACCTTGGGATGTTCGATGGTCAGGGGGCGGTTGTCCAAGGCGACGACGCCATCGACATCGTCCGAGGCAGCGAGCCGTTCAACGAGCATGGCGCCAACAGAGCCCGCGGCGCCGGTGACCGCAATGCGAACGCCGCTAGCCATGGTTGACCGCGTCAGTAAAGTCGAAACGCAGCACGCCGAGCCCCTGTACCTCAAAAGCCATTCCAATCTTGTGGGCTCCCGATGCCAGTGAGAGGCCGGTGGCGGCGATGGTCGTCGTACGGTTCATGGCTAGCGTAAAGGGCACGTCAGCGTTGACCTCCGAAAAAGCCACGGTCGTGCCGTCCACGGTGAAAGTGGTGTTTTCCATGGGCACCTCCACGCCGTCGATGGAGAGCGGCCGCATCTCCTTGGCGTAGCCGGATCCCAGGGTGTTTTTCAGCTCAAAGGTCAGCCCGTCCTCAGTGGTGCGGAGGCTTCCTTTCACATAAAGGCGACGAAGCAAGAATCCGGGAACAGAGACCATGATCACCCCTGACGCGGCTATAGGCTGGCCTCGACAGAGAGCCGCATGCGGAAGAGCTCCTCCTCCGCAGCGAGCACCTCTGGGGGCAGGGGTCGCTGCAGCCCCAGCAGCCGTGTGATGATACAAATGTGCGCAGCGCGTTCGACGAGCACGGCGATATCCATGGCCGTCTCGAGGTCCTTTCCCAGCGTGACGAGGCCGTGGTTGCTGATGAGGGCCGCGCTCCGGCCTTCTAACGCCTCGACGGCTTTATCCGCAAGCTCTTCCGTACCCGGCGGCGCGTATTCGGTCACGCGCACGGCGCCGCCGACGGTCACAGCGACCTCGTCGATGACGGCAGGCACTTCGATGCCTGCGACAGCGCAAACCGTCGCGTAGACCGAGTGCGTATGCACGACGGCCTTCGCGTCTGGGCGAGCGCGGTAGACGGCGAGGTGGAGCGCAGCCTCGGACGAGGGTGGGAGGTCGCCGGCGACCGGCTCGTATTCAAAGTCGATGACCGGGACGTCGTCGGCGGTCATGGTGCGATAGGTCTTGCGGCTGGGCGTGATGGCGGCGAGCGGCGGATCGCCAGGTATTAGCAGGCTGACGTTGCCGCTGGCGCCCGCCACGAGGCCCATCCGATCCAACTCCTGCGCGGTCTCGCAAACGGCTACCCGCTCGACGTACCAAGGCCCTGACGACATCGAATGCTCCTTGCTGGACTGCGGCATATTGTAGCGCATACGCAAATTTCGACGAGGGGGGTTACAGGAACATCTTCAGACGAGACTGCGCGTCCAGCCAGCGGGCGTAGTGGTCCTGGTACTCATGCTGGGAGACCGGGTCGGGCGTAATTTCGCGCAGGCCATCGCGAGCCTTGAGCGCGAGCTGCGCGAGAGCATTGCCACCCTCCAGGACGGCCTCCGCCGCCAGCGCGGCGCCCTGCAAGCTCACATCCGGCGTCGGTGCGACGTAGACGGCGCGCGACATTACATCCGCGAGCACCCGCGGGAATAGTGCAGTGCGTGTCATGCCCCCGCCTACTGAGAGCCCGTTCGAGGCGGCGCCCGTAACCTCTGCGAGGAGGTCCGATGCGCCGCGCACGGCGAAAACCACGTTCTCCAAAGCTGCGCGTGCGAGCCGGGCCCGGTCGAGGCCGCTGAAGGTGACCGGCACAGGGAAGAGCAGACCTCCTGGCTGCAGGCCTGGCCGGGACAGGTCAAGCGGCGCGGGCCCGAGGAGCGCGACGGCGCCCTCCGCGCCCGCGGGGGACTCCGCGGCAAGGGCTTCCATGCGCCCAAATCCGCCTTCGGCGGGGCCAAGGAGGATCTCCATCAGCCAGCGGTACGCGTTGCCGCCGTCGCCTGCGTTGGCCTCGGCGACCCATCGCTGCGGGACCACGTGGCGTCCCACCCACGTGCGACGAGCCGAGTCGGGTTGCGGAGTGGCCGTGACCGACTGCGCGGTCACGCTCCAGCCAGCGACGACGCCGGTCTGGCCGGACGACGACACTCCCATTGCCAGGAGGCCGCACTGCGTGTCCGGCCCGGCGACGACGACAGGCACGCCGGGCGCCATCCCCAGTTCAGCTGCAGCGTCTTTTGACAAGGCTCCGAGGGAATCGCCCGACTTTGTGATGGGCGGGAAGCAGTCAGTACGCAGACCGAGGGTCTCAATGAGCGATGCTGCGAGCTCCCCGCTGGTGACGTCAAGCAGACCGGACTCGGCTGCAAGGGTTTCCTGCAGGGCGCGCTCGCCGGTAAGCCGGTAGCCCACCCAGTCTCCGACGGTCAGGACGGCGGCGGTCCGCTCATAGGCGGCGGGCTCGTTCTGCTGCCGCCACCGGAGCTTGACGGGGGCGAGCATGTATGACGGCAGATGGCCTGTAAGACGGTAGACAGTGCCCGCGTGTTCTTCGTCGAATGCCAATCCCTCGAAGAGCGCGCGAAGGTCCATGTTGGGGCCCAGGAAGAGCTCTCTACCCTTGGCGTCCAGCGCACCCAGGCTCTGCCGCTGGCTCACGACGGCTACCGCGGCAACGCTGCCGTTCCGTGCGCCGGCCGCGTGGAGGGCGTCGCGGGCGGCTTTGACAATCGCAGACCAGAGCGACTCGATCTGGAAGGCGCGGCTGAATGGCGCGTCCTTGTCCTCCGGCTCATAGGGCACGGGAGCTGACGCCTGCGAAAGCAGGCGCCCGCCCGGCGCGGACACGGCAGCCTTCAGCGTGCCTGTCCCCACGTCGATGGCAAGGACCACCGTTCCGTGGACGCTGCTCATGACGACCTCGCGGCCACCGGGGGCAAGTCGCGGCGAGCAGCACTCTCAAAATTTAGGAGGGCGCGTGCGATCGTGCGAGAGTGGCGCATTATGGTCTCGGCCGTTGCGCCGCCAATATGCGGAGTGAGGATGACGTTCTCCAGCGTGAGGAGCGGATTGTTGGGCATGACTGGGTGCGTCTCGAATACGTCCAGACCAGCGCCTGCCAGGTGGCCCGATTGCAGTGCGTCTACCAGCGCGGCCTGGTCAACCAGCGCCGCGGAGGCTGTGTTAATCAGATAGCTTTCCGGCGGCATCAGCGCCAGCCGGCGCGCGTCCAACATGCTAGCTGTCTCAGGCGTTTCCGGTACGTGCAGCGTCACGAAGTCACTGCTCGACAAGAGCGATTCCAGCGTGACCCTGGCCACATAACGCGGTCCGGAAACGTAGGGGTCGTGGCCGGCGACTCGCATCCCAAGGGCACGGGCAAGGCGTGCGACGCGTTTGCCTACCGCGCCCATACCTACGATGCCCATGGTCCTTCCGGCAAGCTCGACGCCGCGCATGTGGGTGTAAGCAGCCATCGGGTGGTCCCACAAGCCGTCTTTAACGTATGCGTTGGCGGCGGGTATGCGCCGCGCGAGAGCCAGCGTCAGGCTGATGACCAGCTCGGCGACGGCGTTGGCATTCCGGCCGGGCGTGTTGACGACAGTCACACCGTGCGCGGCCGCTGCATCCAGGTCAATCTGATTGGTCGCCTGCCTGCAAAGGCCGATGAATCTCAATGGCGACGGGTTCTCAAAGACCTCGTCGAAGAAGAAGTCTGCTTCGGCCACGACTGCCTCAATGGACTCATGGGCAAGGCGGACGGCGAGGTCAGCCGGGTCCCAGAGCAAGCGTGTCTCCGTCCACGGCTCGTAGATGATGGTCAGGCGGCGGCGCAGGCGTTCAAGTTCGGTGGGTGCAAAGGGAGCAAGAATGAGGGCCTTCACGGATGTTGAACTCCCTTATGACCTGTAAGCTTGGACCACCTGAAACGCCTTCGCACCGAGCAATCGGACGTCGTCAGGAGGGGGCGAGCCCACGTGACCGTTACGCGCGATGGCGGCGCCGGCGGCGAGCTCCTCGCGCGTCACCCACCGCCAGCCGTCTGGAACAGACTCTAATCGAGTCGTGGGACGGCACACGTAGATGAAATCGATGTGCTGATGAAAACCCTGCACCGGGTCGTTGATGTCCTCGACCATGATGGTGAGCGGGGGCGTCACCTCTTTGGGATGTTCTAGATCGCTCTCCACGCCTCCGGTGGGAATGACCTCCGCAACGATGCCCGTCTCCTCGGCGACCTCACGGATGACGGCTTGCACCGGATCCTCGTTGGGCTCAATGTGACCGCCCGGGGGAAGCCAACACTGCAACTTTGCGTGCCAGTGGAGCAGCGTAGCGTCATCCTGCACCACGAAGCCGGTGGCCGTGAAATGTCTCTCCAAGATCGTGCAAACCCCCTGGGTATTGGACAAGGGCAGCGTGTCATGCTGGCGTTGGGCGTGTCAAGGCACGTTCGGCAGTGTTCGGGTACGTTCCATACTGGCGCAGACAGCCTCCGACGCGAGAAGTCCGCTGCGAACGGCCGACTCCATCGTCGCGGGCCAGCCGGTCTGCGTCCAGTCGCCGGCCAGCGTCAGTCCGGCTACGGGGGTGGCCTGCGGCGGCCGCAGCGATTGCGCTCCCGGCGTGCAGCGGAACGTGGCGATGGGCTGCCTAACGACCATGAAGCGTTCAACGGCGGCATTTTCGGCAGCGGGAAAGACGCGTGCCACCTCGGCGAGAAAGAGCTCGCGTAAGGCGTCGCGGCTCATGCGCGCATGCTCCCATGCGCCGCTCACGGAGATGCAGAGGTGCTGCCCTGTGCCTGGCTGCCCCTCAATGCGCGACCTGTTGAAGACCCACTGAACGGGGCTATCGAGAACGGCAAGGAAGGGCTCGTCGATAATTGTGCGGTCGTACCAGATGTGGACGTTGATTATGGGCGCCCACTCGAGGGCGGCGGAAGGCGCAAGGCACTCTTGCAGGGCGCCTTGGAGGGGGAGCAGGCGAGCGAGCGCGTCCCACGGCACCGCGGCGACGACGGCGTTCACTGGCGCGAACTCGCCGTCAACGACAAGGCCCGTCACCGTGTTGTCCTCAACGGCGATGCTCGTGACGTTGCAGCTGGTGAGGACCTCGCCACCACGCGCGACAAGATAGTCGGATGCGGCGTCGGCAACGAGCTGCGTGAGTCCGACTCTGGAGACGCCGATGTCGGCGCTGTGACGGCCGGAAAGCATGCCGTCCTGAAAGAACATCAGGCCCATGTAGGCGCTGACGACGTCGACGGTGTCGTTAAAAACAGGCAGCGTCAGCAGGTCCCACAGGGCGGCGATAGAGCGCTCCGATTGGCCGTGACGAATGAGCCAGTCGCGGAATGTCTCGGCGTCCAGCGCCTCGCGGTGTTTGGCTCGGTCCGTGCGCATGATGCTTAGGATGGCGGAGGCAGCGCGGAACTTGTCACCAAGGCCGAGGTGCGGGTACGCGAGGAAGGACGGCAGCAGGTGCAGGGGCGAGGGGAGGAAGGGAGCGGCGGTGAGCGCTCCTCGACGTCCTTCCCCATCGACGATGACCGTGTGCAGGCGGCGCTGGATTATCGTGCGCTCTAGAACGCCGAGCTTGCGGAGGAAGTCGGTGTACGCCGTGCAACAGGCGAGGTAGATGTGCTGCCCATTGTCGATGTGCCGGCCGGACTCGGCGTCATGGAAGGAAAATGCGCGGCCGCCAAGGTATGGTCGCTTCTCGAGCAGGGTGACGGCGACGCCGCGGTCAGCCAGGGCGCAGGCGGCGGAGAGGCCCGCCAACCCGCCGCCGATCACCACACAGCGCCGGCGATTTTCAGGGGCAGGTAACTCTGAAGCCAAATACGCACCGCCACGAAGAGCTTCTCTCGGGTTGGGAGGGATATGCGGCGCTCGTAGACGTCGTACCCCTGCTGTTCTATGCGGTCCAGGACGCGGCTGTACAGGCCGCCGAGCACCGCCGGACACGCTCTCGACCGAACCGGCAGGAGTGGAAGCAGCCGCTTGCCGCTGTCGAAGTAGCCGCGGGCACGGGCGACCTGGAACCGCATCAGTCGCACGAAGTCCTCGTTGATCTCGCCGGCGATGAGCGCCTCTTCAGGATAACTGAACCGGCGCAGTTCCTCCTGCGGCAGGTAGATGCGGCCCATCTCCGCGTCCTCCCTGATGTCACGGAGGATGTTGGTTAGCTGCATGCCGAGGCCGAGATCTATGGCGTAGTCGCGGGCCATGGGATCTGAGAAGCCGAAGATGTGGATGCAGACAATGCCCACGACGGATGCGACGCGGTAGCAGTAGGTAGCGAGGTCATCAAAGGTCTCGTAGCGGTTGAGGGTGAGATCCATCTCGACGCCGCGGGCGATCTCCGAGAGGTCCTCCCACGGGATGCCGTACTCGCCGACGGCGTGGGCGAGGGCGCTGTAGACGGGGCCATCGGGGTTGCCGTCACTCGCACGCTCAAGGGCCGCGTCGACCTCATGGAGCTTGCGGCGCTTCTCGTTGAGGGGGAGCGGCTCGTCGGCGATGTCGTCGCAGAGGCGGCAGAAAGCATAGGCGGCGAAGATGGCCTGGCGCTTGGGCTTAGGCAGAGTGACGAAGGCGTAGTAGAAGTTCTTGGCCTCTGTCCTGGTGACGCGTTGGCAGTGGGCGTAGGCCTCCTGGAGTGCCGTCGTCCGCGCCATTCCCCTCTCCGTGATGCGATAACCGCTCAGATCTGCCTGGTCAGTTTCATGCCTAGCCAAGTCTTGGCCAGCAGCCAGGCCTTCCGGCGACTCGTGACCACCGGTCGCTTCGAAAGGACATCGTAGCCCTGGGCCCGGATGGCGTCCAGCACGCGTAGGCCGCCGAGGCTGAAAAGCCTGACGTGTAGCTTCGCCGTGCCATCCAGCATGTCGACGAGAGGCAGGCCCTGCTCGAAGAGGCCCTGCGCACGGTCGACCTCAAAGGCCATGAGGTCCCGGAAAGCCTGGTTGCAGACGCCTGCGGCCAGCTCATCCACGGTGTATCCGAAGCGCTCCAAGTCCTCGATTGGCAGATAGACGCGCCCCTTTTCCCAGTCGCGGCGGACGTCCTGCCAGAAGTTGGCGAGCTGGAGGGCAGTGCATGTGTAGTCCGAGAGCCTCCGACGCTCCTCATCATCGTAGCCGAAGAGGAGGAGGTAGAGGAAACCGACAGGGTTCGCAGAGTGGTCGCAGTAGTGGAGCAAGTCGGCGAAGGTTGCGTAGCCAGTTTGGGTCTGGTCCAACCGGTTTGCAGTGACCAGCTTGCGGAAGGGTTCCGGCGGCATGGAGAAGGCGCGAATGGTGTGCTGCAGGGCCTTGAGGTGGGGCGCCGCCGGGTTGCCGGTGTAGCATTGTTCAAGATCGGCCTCCCAGGCGTCCAGTAGCGCGAGGCGGTCGCCGGCGGCCTCGTCGCCGAGGTCGTCGACGCCGCGGCAGTATGCGTAGACCGCGGAGACATGGGGCAAGAGCCACCTGGGGAGGAACCGGGCCGCCACGGTGAAGTTCTCGTAATGGGACCTGGCGAGCGCGATGCACTCGTCGTAGGCAGACGCTAGCTCTGGCGGAACGTCGTGGATGGCCGTAGGCGGCATGGCTACTCCTGGACTCCCATGACCTGGACGACGACCTGGCGCTTGCGGGGGCCGTCGAGCTCGGCGAGGAAGATGCGCTGCCACATACCGAGAAGCAGGCGTCCTTCTACGATGGGCACGGTCTCCGAAGCCCCCATCAAGAGGTGGCGCAGGTGGGCGTGGGCGTTCTCCGGCTCGTTGGGTATCGTGCGGGCCATCGCGTTGTGCTCGTAGTCGGGATCCTCGGGTGCGAGGCGTGCTAGCATGAGCTGCATGTCCTGCAGAAGCCCGGGTTCGGCCTCGTTGATGACGATGGCGGCTGTGGTGTGACGGGAGAAAACGAGAGCCGTGCCCGCCACGACGCGCGAATCCGCCGCAGCCTGCTCGACCGTATTGGTGATGTCGATGAACTCGCAGGGCCCGGCGGTCCGTACGGTCAAAACGACGTTCCAGACCGACACGCCCTTCGCAACGTGTGTCGAAACCTCTGTGCTCATAGCTCCAGTGTGGCCCAAGGGACTGGCCCGCGCAACCGCACATTCAAGACGGGAATTCACACAAGACGCGCAGCCCACGAACGTTGTAGCCGCGGGAACCGGCTCCAGATAGAGGGTTACGAATCGACGAGAATTGTTCTGCGAAACTTGCCCTTAGCTCGTCTGAATTCGATTCGCTTCGTTCAGCATCTTGTCGAGCCGGTCAGCAATGGGTTGGCACTCGCTGGTCGACGTCCGGCTGAGCAGGGCGGGCGCTTTGGCGTTCTGCGCACACATGCGGGCAACTTAGCAAGGCTAAGCTGTCCGAGGCAATCAGGCCACGTCAGCGTCCCTAGCGCGCCGACGACTAGTGGTCGCGGTGGGCGAAGAAGTGGGCGAGGTCGTGCAGGTCCTGAAGGGTCTCTTCCTCGATGCCGGCGGCGCGGGCCTCGTCAATGGCAAGGGCGCCCTTCTCCTCGGCGACAGACTGCGCGTAGGACTCGGCCCCAACGCGGTCGAGGATGCTCATGACGTCGGCGACGGCGGACTCGTCCATCTCTTCATCGGAGTCGTAAAGCCGATCCAGGCGCTCGCGCTCGGCGCCGGTCGCGCTGGAGAAGCCGAAGACGACTGGGAGCGACTTCTTTCGCCGTCGAATGTCGGCTCCCGTGGCCTTGCCCAAAAGTACTGGGTCGCCCCAGATGCCGAGAACGTCATCACGGGCCTGAAAGGTCAGTCCGAGCAGACGGCCGCAGGTGGCGAGCCGTGCCACCTGCGTTGGCGAAGCGCTACCGAGGAGCGCGCCCATGTGCATGGCGGCCTCGACCAAGGCGCCTGTTTTGCGGGAGACCATGTCCAGGTACTCGTCCGGGCCGACATCCCTGCGGGACTCGAAGTTGAGGTCCATGCGCTGACCCTCGACGAGCTCCAGGCATCGGGTGGTGAGCGTCTGCACGACTTCGATTGCGGCGGCCGTCGACGCGCCCGACCCGCGGAGTTGGTAGAGGGTCGCGTCGGCGACGGTGCGCAGGGCGTTGCCGGCGACAACGCCGCTGGGCTTGCCCCAGATGGTCCATACTGTGCCGCGGCCGTGGCGCTCCAGGTCCTGGTCCTGAATGTCGTCGTGGATGAGCGAGAAGTTGTGGATGAGCTCGAGCGCGACGGCGGCTGGGAGGGCGTCCTCAATGCCACCGCCGACGGCCTCGCAAGTGAAGAGACAGAGGGCAGGCCGGAGGCGCTTGCCTGCGGCGAATTCCTGTGCCTCGCCCTCGGCCGACTCCCAGCCCATGTGGTAGCGGAGCATGGTGCCGATGGGCACGGGTGAGCCGGCGAGGCGGTCGCGCAGGGCGTGCTGGACGGGTGCCTGGTACTTGCCCAGGAAGTCCGGAGAAGATGCGGAACCGGGTTGGCTGACTGAGGAGGTCAAGGGCGACTCCTGCTTTGCTGTGGACTGCCCGGAGGCGATTCCTGATGGTCGTGGCCAAGCGTTTCGAAGTCCAACATGCTCGACAGCGACTAGGGCGAATGCTAGCGAGGGCCGGCAATGAGTGTCAAGGCGGATGGATGTCTGTGGATACTGGGCTCAATTGACTGGCAAGAGTTCGCCAAGCTATACTGGCAGATACGGCATCACCCTACGCACCATCGATATGCCGTCCTCTCTGGGCCGGTAGCTCAGTCGGTTAGAGCGCAGCTCTGATAAAGCTGAGGTCGGAAGTTCGAATCTTCCCCGGCCCACCA